>JAAFJI010000223.1 GCA_013298045.1 Betaproteobacteria bacterium | reverse complement strand
GCAGACACGCTTTCGAACTTGAACACCAAAGACCCGATGGTCACGACCACCGGCCCATCGTCGATCAATCCCGACACCGGCAAGCCGTATGGCATGAGCTTCCCGGTGATTGCGTTGCGCGATTCGGTGCGTGTGCACAAAGCGCTCGTCGATTCGCTCGGCGTGAAGAAATTGCAAGCGGTCGCCGGCGCGTCCGGCGGCAGCATTCAAGCGATGGAATGGGCGGTGCTCTACCCCGATTTTGTTGATCGCGCAATTGCTGTGATCTCGCCGGGGCTCTCGATTTCGCCCTGGGTGATCGGTTTGCTCGACCTTTGGGTCGCGCCGATCAAAGCTGACCCGAAATGGAACGGCGGCGATTATTACGCGACGGGTGAGCCGCTTGACGGCATCGCGCTCGCACTCAAGACCGTCACTATCACCGCCCGCCATTGGGGCTGGGCCGAGAAAACGTTCGGCTACAAACTCGCCGACGCCGCAAAGCCACCAGCAGAAGCCATGAGCAATCTCTTCATGATCGAAGACACGCTCACCAAAACCGGCATCGCGCGCGCGAAAACGACCGACGCCAACAACAAAATCTATATGGCGAAAGCCAATCAACTCTTCAACATCGAAGATGAAGCTGCCAAGATCAAAGCGAAAGTGCTCTTCGTGCCCGCTGCAAGCGATCTCGTGTTCCCGCCGGAGATGTCGCAAAAGGCAGCTGTGAAATTGCGCGGATTAGGGAAGAGCGCCGAGGTGTTCGTGATCGAAGGTGATGGCGGGCATCTCGATGGGGTGCTTGCGATTGCGAAGGCGAGTGATGCGATTCGGAGTTTCATGGTGAAGTAGACAATTCTTTATGGCGCATACCCGGTGTCCACGCGAGTCGTTCGCACAAGAATTTCGATGTTGTTGCGCAATGGTAGGCACAGGGTGCCCACCCTACGAGTTATTCGCAAATCGCCCCAACAAATCTGGCGATCAGATTGTTTTTATAATTTTTCGGTAATCGCCGAAAAATTGATAGAGACCATAAGTAAAAGGGCGATAAATCGTAAGACTGGTGATGAAAACGCTTGTGGATACGTCAGCGCAGCCGTTGAAGGTTCACTATTGCGGCAGTACGCAAACTCACTTCCCCCTGCGCCCCCGCGACGCCGCTCGCCAATACTGAAATTCATCTTCATGCACATCGATATCAAGCTCGGCGATGCGCGCTTGTAATCGCTCCTGCACGTCGCGCACGGCCTGGTTGTACATGAGCGGTCCGATTTCGCTTGCGATGAAATCGAGGAGCGACTCGGCGGGTAAGTTGCCCAGCGGCTCATCCATGTTTTCGTCGAAATAGCGTTGCAGCGATTCGACGACCTGTTTGCGATCTTCTTTTGAAATTGAAATCGTCATTTCGATGATTGAAGGTGAGAAAGTGTTGATTCGCGCTGCCGGGCTTGCCTCGGGTAAGCAATCGCAAGTGGCGACTCGCATCTTTTGCGCCAATGGTTGCCAGTTCGTGTGCGGCGATGCCTAACCGCAAAACGTGGCAGACGAAAACTGACCTGGAAACACCCAGAGTAGCGCTGCGGTCATTACGACATAACGACAGAATTTACCAAGCGCGCCCCACATGAAGCAGGGCCAAAACGGCAGCTTGAGCCATCCGGCGACGGTGGTGAGCGGGTCGCCAATGGCGGGCAGGAACGCAAAAAAACACGCCTTCGGACCGAGCCGCTGTAACCATGCGAGTGCTTTTGCCTGTACCGTGGAATGCTTATAGTTTTCGTAGGCGCGTTTTGCCCCATAGCCCAACCACCAGTTGATCGCGCCGCCGATTGCGTTGCCCGCCGTCGCGACAAAAATCGCCTGCCAAAAAATTTCCGGATTGACTTTGATTAAACCGAACACCGCTGGCTCGGAGCCCATCGGCAGCAGGGTTGCCGACACGAGCGCGACCACGAACACGGTCGATAGACCAAAACGCGGCAGCGCCATTGCCGCGATCACCGAACACAACCATGCTTCCATCCGCCGAGTTCTATCACGCTTTGTTGGTGCGCTGTGTGCTCTGTCCTCGCGGCACATCCGCTGGTCCGCCACGCAACCGCGCAATGGCATTGATCGCAGCGAGCGTGCGTTCGTTGCCCGATCCGCGAATGATTTTGTGCGGCAACGCGTGTTCGGTGAGCGTGCGGCGGATCATTTCGTGAATCGGTGCGCGCACGTTGTCGCCGCTGCGTTGAATGCCGTCGGCAACCCAGGGCAAATCCGGGGCGAGCAGGAGCGTGAGCGCGTAGCGCCGATGATGTTCGATGGCGATCTCGTAGAGGCTGCAATCGTTAAACACGTACTCGGAGTAAATCGCAGTGAGCATCGGAGCCGTGTCGCAAATGACGTATGCGGCGCTACGTTCGATCGCGGCACGATGGGCAAGTGCTTCCGCGCTGCGCTGTGCTTCGAGGATATCTCGCTGTTCGTCTTTACGCGGTGTGCGCCCGTTTGCGTCGCAGAATTCACGGAGGTATTCGCGAACCCACGGGCACGAGAGGTCGCTCGCAAGCGCCTGCGCAAGTGAGGTTTTACCGGTGCTTTCCGCGCCGAGCAGGCAAATGAGCTTTGGCTCGCTCATGAAGCGCGCGCCGCGATCGATTGCCACCGTCGCCAGCCCCAAATCGCCATCGTCAACAGAATTGCGTAGAGTAGGGCGGTAAGCCAGAGCGACTTGTATACAAAAAGCGCGATGCTCGCGGCATTGACGACGATCCATACTGGCCAGTTTGCGATGTACTTTCTCGCAAGCAGTAATGTGCCAACGAAACTGCCGGCCGTGACAAATGCGTCGGCAGACGCGGTGGTGCTGTCGGTAAATCGCGAGAGCAGGAAGGCGAGCGCGAGCGCGCCAACGCACCATGCTAAGGCAACGAGCGCTATGCTACGGGCGCTAATTTGCGCGGGTCGCAGCGGTGCGCGCGATTGATCGCGATGTCCAAACCTCCATTGAAACCAGCCCCACGCACCGGAAAGCGCGAAG
Organism: Betaproteobacteria bacterium; assembly: GCA_013298045.1. Taxonomy (GTDB): domain Bacteria; phylum Pseudomonadota; class Gammaproteobacteria; order Burkholderiales; family Casimicrobiaceae; genus Casimicrobium. Next base: position 2,644 of record JAAFJI010000223.1, on the reverse strand, counting down.
AACAGATTCACCAGCGCCTCACCGTAGAGTTTGCTTTCGAAAAATAGCCAGACGTAGAGGACGCTGGAGACAATTGCAAGCGGCCATGTCGCAACGCGTTCATAGACGCTGCAAACAACCATCGCGACCGCTAGCACGAACGCAACCGCCTCAAGCCACGACACCGGTGCGCCGAAAAAATGAAACGCGGTTTCCTGCATGGCTATTGATCCCAGGTGAAGCTCAGGCGCACGGTTCGCGCGGTCGATGGGAAAAGGTAGATTCCACCCCAGGACGTGGTTGGCGCTTCGCGCCAGTAGCGGCGATCGGTCGCGTTTTCGACGTGGATTCTTGTGGTAACGGCTTGACCGAAAACACGGGTTTGCAACGCCGCGCCGATGTCGATTTGCGCGGCGGCAGGCAGCACCGTGCGGCCGTCGGCGGTCGCTGTTTTTCCACGTTGATGCCAAACCAGCGTGTTGACGGAGAGACCCGGTACCGCCGCGATTTTGTAGTCGGCAAAGACTGTGGCGGCAAGGTGCGGTACGTTGTTCACGCGGCGATTGATCTCCCCGTCGTTGATTGCACGAATGAAGCGTGCGTCGAGGTAGGTCGCACTTGCCTGAATCGAAAGCGACTCATTTATCCGCCCGACGACGCCGGCCTCGAGGCCGCGGTGACGCGCGCGTTTGCCCCCGGCGATTCGGGTGCGCAGCCCGCTTGCTTCGATGCGATCGTCGGCGTAAGGTTTTTCAATGGTGAAGGCAGCCGCCGAGAACGTGAGTCGGGGCATCGGTTGCCACTTGGTGCCGATCTCCCATTGTTCGCTCTTGAGTGCCCGCAGTGCGGCGCCGAAATTGGTGAACTCGGCTGGGCGATTCGGCACCGCGTCGAGCTCGACACCTTGCCCCCAGGACACGTAGGCCATGACCTGTGGCGTCGGGTTGACAGCCACGCCGAGCCACGGCGTTGCTGTCGACTCGTTAAACGCGACCGCACCGGCTCCGTCGGTGCGGATGCTTTCGCGGTGGGCGCGGCTGAGTCGTACGCCGGCAAACGACTGAATGAATGACGACCAGGTGGACTTCGCCGAGAACGTGAGTTCAGTCGTGCGATCGGCGGAGTTTGTGTTGACGCTCGTCAGCGATGGATCGGCTTGCAGCGCAATCGGCGCATCGACGTTGGTGGTGCCCACGAAGTTGTACGCCGAGCGTGGCTGCATACGGGTTCTGCCGTCGCGCGTCGCGAGTTCGAGTCGCACGTCATGCTGCGCTTGCATCGCCTCTAGCCGTCCGCGAAGCGCTGCCTGTGCGCTTGATACGCGCCGACGTTCGCCGTCGCTGCGGAAGTCGTAGATATCGACGTCGCCATTGGCACAGAGCCCCGGGTAGACGTAGTTTGCCGCCGTGCTGCAGCCGTCGGGAAACGCGACGCGATCATCGATCCGCGAATTGAAATGGGAGAGTGCGAGCGTCGCGCCCCATCGATCGTTCAGGCGATGATTGAGAGACGCGGTGGCATTGACGCTATTTGAATCAACCGGTAGCGACCAGATTTGGTTGTTGAGATTAAGCCGCGGTCGAATATTGCGAGGTAGCGTCTCGGCGATGCCGTCGCCATCGACGTCGAGGAGGCCGACGCCGGGAACAGACGGCTGCGATTTGCGATGAACGTCAATCTCCGCTGCGATTGCTGTTGCTGCGCTAAGCTCTGCCGCCAATGCCGCGCTTGCAAGCGTGCGCCTACCGGCGGCGCGATCGGCAGCGCTGCCCAGTTTTTCGGAAGCGAGGTTCACGCGCAGTCCAACCCCGCCGACGCGGGCGCTATGATCAAGATGCGCCTTAGCGGTTCCGAATTGGTCGGTGTCGATCGCCAAAGACGTCGCGTTCTGCGCGAGCGGCTGCTTTGTGACGAAATTCAACAGACCACCGGGTGCAGAAATACCGGATTGCAGGCCAGCGACACCCTTCAATACTTCGATACTCGCCTTATTCTCTAGGGCGATTGGTTGGTAATTTGAGGTCGCCAAACCATTGCGCCGAAAATTCGCGGCTTGGTCGAGGGTGAAGCCGCGCACCGACAGGCTTTCGATGTAGCCCGCCGCGTTGTAGTTGTCGGTGAGCGAGGCGTCGAGCTTCGCCGCCTGCGACAGCGTTTTGGTCGCACTTGCGTTGAGCAAATCGCTGCTAAGCACCGAAATGCTCTGCGGCGTTTTGGCAAGCGGTGCCTGAAAACCGCCGATCTGGGTGTTCTCCACCTCAAGAACCGGTGCGGCGCGCGCGGTGACGGTAACAGTTTCGACACGCTGCGCGGTTACGCCGTCTTCCGCATGCGCGCAACTCATTGCGCACATGAGGGTTGTGAGCGCGATGTGCAATCCCGCGCGTTTGCGCGAGTATGGGTGGTCACACGTGGCACGCGTGCGGGTCGGACGGTTGGCGTGAGCCATCGATACTTCCTTTCGATGGCAGGGGAAGTGAAAAACCGGCTCACGGGCATTGCAAAACCACCACGCGCCCCCGGACTTTCACAACGCTTCCCTGCGCAAGTATTACCTTGATCAAGTTCCAGGGTGTTATCTCAGCCGCCGATTGTGATCGGCAGCACCCCTAGCGTTAATTGCGGTGCGAGCACCGCGACGCGAAGTCTACCTTGGGATCGCCTC
>JAAFJI010000222.1 GCA_013298045.1 Betaproteobacteria bacterium | reverse complement strand
GCGTACGAAACATGAGTGACGATTTGTATCAACGCTACAGCGTAAATCACTTACCGCAAGGCGCACCGACCTCGCCCGCGCTTGCGAACCTCTGCGCGCATACGCTCGATCGGCGACTGAGCGCGCTGGCAGCGGAGTTCGGTGCGATCTATACGCGCTACGCCGATGACCTCGTGTTTTCGGGCGACGACGACATCGCAATGCGCTCGCGACAATTCGTCTCACTCGCTCGCGAAATCATCGCCGATGAAGGCTGGAAATTGAATCCGGACAAAACGCGCACCATGCGCAACACCGGACGGCAATCGTTCACCGGTTTGGTGGTGAATGAACGCGTCAACGTCGCACGCGACGAATACGATCGCATCAAAGCCGCCGTACATCGCGCGAGCGCAGACGACGTGCCGCGCGTGCTCGGCCTTCTTTCGTGGCTCAAGCAAAGCTCGCCGCAGCGTGCGGAGAAATTGCGAGCTAAATTGGTTCGCAACACGGCGTGCGTCGCCTCGACATCATGAGCGAACCGAGCTGTCGCCCCGGTTGCGGCGCGTGTTGCATCGCGCCTTCGATCTCGTCGCCGATTCCGGGAATGCCGAACGGAAAACCGGCGAACACGCGCTGCATTCAATTGGATGCGCAGAATCGTTGCACGATCTTTGGCGACGCGCGACGACCGCTCGTGTGTTCGAGTTTGCGTGCGTCGGTGGAGATGTGCGGCAACGATGAAAGCGTCGAGCAAACGCGAGTGCATGCGATGCGGTTTCTCTCGACGCTTGAAACGCAAACTTCTCAGGATGTGACATCAAATTAAGTTGTCTTTGCCCTAACAAATAAGCTTTTTTGTAGCAAAAATAAATCATACTAACAATAAGAAAAATTGCTTAATTTGATAGTCTTAATAGGGCAATAGCTTGTTAAGTTGATACGCAATTCTTAGAATGTGTTCCCGCGTTTGTCGGAGACGCTAAAGCCGCGACTGTTGCGTTACGAGTCATGCGCGGACTCGGCGCTCGGGCTCCGTTTTGTGCAAGAAACCGGTGAGCAAATCGCGTGGTGGCGCGATGCCAAGTTGCGCGAGGATGCGACCGACTGCGCCACGGTGATAGCCGCCGTGCAACGATACGTGCAAGAGCATTTCTTCGCGCGTCATGCGCGCGGGCGTGTCGTCGGTGAACACGAATTCGATCGGTTCGGCGAGTTCTGCGCTGCTTAATATCGACACGTATTCGATGTACCAACGATCGGTCTCGCGCACACCTGCGAGGAGGGCGTCGAGCGTCGGTGTCTCGGCTGTATTCGTCGCCGTGAAGCCGTGCGCTTTCCGCTGCAAGTTGCCGACGAAAATGCGATCGACGGTATAGATGTGATTGAGCAGACGAATGCAGGTGTGGCGCTCAACTTCGTGTTTTGTGGGATCGACAGTGCCAACGACCGCGTAGAGCTCTTCGTTCGCCCAGGCTTTGTAGTTGAAGACAGAAACGATGGCGCTGTTCGTGCTCATGAGCTACCTCGAAGAATGACGTCAGAATTTCACATCATCATAGCTTGGGGTGCGGCGAATTTCTTCAAAAGAGTTTCGCAAACATCGCGGCACCTGCGGGCGTTGACGCGAGCGCGCGCTGCGTTTTCGTTTTTCGTAGCCAGCCTTTGTCGAGATAGTGTTCGAGTAGGGTTGTTGCGAACGCGCCCGCGAGATGATCGCGACGCATTGACCAATCCATGCAGCCGTAAGCGAAGCGCTTCTTTGTCGATTCACGATAGAGCGTTGCAATCTTTGCGTCATCGAAGTGCGCCGCTTGCAACCATTCGCGCGACGTCTCTCTTAGCGCAAGCGCACCATCTTCGGCTTCGACGAGTACGCCCCGCTCGATTAATGCAAGATGTTGCTTCACGCCAAGTTCGCCCGCGAGATGGCAATAGCAGGTTCGCGCATACTTGAGCGGTCGATACATCGGTGTTTCCCAACGCGCGGCAACGCTGTCGCGCTCGGCGACCAATGCAAGCGTTTCGAGCAAGCGCGCGACGTCGGCATCTGCAAGCATGAAGTATTTGTGTCGTCCCTGAGCGCGAAGCTTCACGAGCCCGGCATCTAGCAATTGCGAAAGATGTGTGCTCGCGGTTTGTGGCGTGATCGACACCGCGTGTGCAAGCTCGCCCGCAGAGCGCGCCTCACCCGAGAGCAAGAGCGCGAGCATACGCGCACGCGAGGGGTCTGCGATGAGTGAGGCGACGCGTGCGAAACGCGGTTCGGGTCTGGCGGTCATTAGCCTACGATCGCTGCCTGCGCATGCGCCGCTTGCGCGAGCGTATTCGGCACGCCGCGCAGAAAGGTTCGCTCTTCGCGCAAGATGAATTTATTCTTCCGCGCGAAATCGAAATTTTGTTTGCCTTCGTCATCGGCTTTTAGCCGCGTCCGGTACGCTTCGTAGGCCGCAAGGCTATCAAAGGAAATCAATCCCCACGCGATGTCGTTGGTGCCTTCGTCGGGAAGAAAGTATCCGATGAGGTGTCCACCGCATCGCGGAATGATTCGACCCCAATGCTCGGCGTATTCGCGGAATATTTCTTTCTGGAAAGGGTCGATTTGGTAGCGGATGAAACAGGTGATCGACATCGTTGCGCCTCAGATGGAATGATGAATTTGCGAATCGTTCGGCGCTTCGCTGCGATCGAACATTCCGTAGTCTCGGATTACGTTTGCCACGCGCAATCGGTAGTCTTCGAAGACCGTTGCGCGACCCGCACTTTGTGTTGCGCGGTGATCTACTTGATTGCGCCAACGCTTCACCGCTTCTTCGTCTCGCCAAAACGAGAGCGAGAGAAATTTTCCCGGTTGGGTGACACTCTCGAATCGCTCGACGCTCACGAAGCCATCGATCAATTCGAGTTTTGATTTCAAGCGAGCGGCGTGCGCAAAGTATTCATCGACCGCGCCGTCGCGCGCAGTGACTTCGAAGATGACAGCGATCATCGGGTTTACTCGTTGACAGGATGCGCCATCGTAGTCGCGAATCGTTGAGAATGTTTCGACGAAGATCGAAGCATAGCTCTATACGGCTTACATCTTGCTCGCCTCATAAAATATGCATAGTGATTTAATTTACGCTTTTAGCGATATTACATTTTTTTCGTCAATACGTTCCATTTATTAGGGCATACGTGATTTGTGCTCGGATTGGTGTTTGTAGAATGTTGTAGTTTTCAGTTTTCACCCTGCCCTACTAGAAAAACGCTATGCGCCGCACCACGCTCACACAGTTTCTCGTCGAACAACAGCGCTCGGCCCGCGCGATCAAACCCGAGCTGCGGCTGTTGATTGAGGTCGTCGGTCGTGCATGCAAAGCAATCGCCGTGAACGTGGGCAAAGGTGCGCTCGCGAACATGCTTGGCAGCGCCGGCACGGAAAACGTGCAGGGCGAAGTGCAGAAAAAGCTCGATGTGATCTCCAATGAAATCCTCATGGAAGCCAACGAGTGGGGTGGCCATCTCGCGGGGATGGCGAGCGAGGAGATGGAGACGATCCATGAAATTCCGAATCGTTATCCGAAGGGAGAGTATCTGCTCTTGTTCGATCCGCTCGATGGTTCGTCGAACATCGATGTAAATGTTTCGATCGGCACGATCTTCTCCGTGCTCAAATCGTCCGACGAATTGGGGCCGGTGAACGAGCAATCGTTTTTGTTGCCGGGCACCTCGCAAGTGGCTGCGGGCTACGCGGTGTATGGTCCGACAACGCTCTTGGTGCTCACCGTCGGTACGGGCGTTCACTGCTTCACACTCGATCGCGAAATGGGTTCCTGGGTGCTCACGCAATCGAACATGAAGATTCCGGCAGACACGCAAGAGTTCGCCATCAATATGAGCAATATGCGGCATTGGGAGCCGCCGGTGCGCAAATACATCGACGAATTGCTGCTCGGCGAAGAAGGCCCGCGCGGGAAAAATTTCAACATGCGTTGGGTCGCTTCGATGGTCGCCGACGTGCATCGAATCTTGACGCGCGGCGGTATCTTCATGTACCCGCGCGACGCGCGCACGCCCGACATCCCGGGTAAGCTGCGCTTGATGTACGAGGCTAATCCGATGAGCCTCATCGTTGAGCAAGCCGGTGGTGCGGCGACCAACGGACTGCAACGTATTCTCGATGTAAAACCGACCAAACTGCATGAGCGCGTGAGTGTGATTCTCGGTAGCAAGAACGAGGTTGAACGGGTGACTTCGTATCACCTTGGGTGAAAGACGAATGACCAATGACGAATGACGCAAAGCTTCGCCGTCGGTCGCGATTTGTCGAATCTCGCTCGTCTGCGACGCTGTTCTTCGAAGAAACGCGATGAAAACCGCAAAAGTGAAGCCTCTTTCGTCATTCGCCATTGGTCATTCGTCCTTGCGCGCGCCTACTTCGTCGACTGGCTCGTTAACCGGGATCACACGCAGCGACATCGAGCGCGACGTCTCGCGCGAGGCGATCAAAAACTCGCCGCACGCCTCGAAGCTACTCTCCGAGGCCGATATGAAAGCCTCGCTCGATGCAATGCTCAAAGGCTGGAACGGTCGCGATGACGTGTTCATCTTCGGCTACGGCTCACTGATTTGGAACCCGTGTATGGAGCACAGCGGACGACTCGTCGGCGCGGTGCGCGGTTATCACCGCAGGTTTTGTTTGTGGAGCAATGTGTATCGCGGCACGCCCGAGCGACCTGGGCTTGTACTGGGTCTTGATCGAGGCGGTGCCGTGCGCGGCATCCTATTTCGACTTGACGCAAGCGTTGTTCGACGCGAACTGGAGTTGCTATGGCGCCGCGAAATGTTTGGCGGCAGCTATGTTGCACGCTGGCTTAAAACGCAAACTGACGATGGCCCGATCAACGCGATTGGCTTCGTGATTAATCACAATGCACCCAGCTATGCGGGTCGCCTCTCCGACGAGGCCGTAGTCGAGCGGTTGGCCACTTCGCGCGGCCGCTATGGATCGGGGGCGGACTACCTCGCGCAAACTGCGGCGTCACTGCGAGCCGCTGGACTCGAAGACAAACATCTGGACCGATTGTGCGACATGCTCGCTGCGCGTGAATTCGAACCGTCTTGTCAAGGCGCACCTTGCGGTTAGCCGCCGGGTCAAAAAAGTAGATTCGGAAAACTCGTGCTAGCAAACCAAAAGCGTGTGTGGTAGCGTTCACGATCGGATTTCGTTTTTGCTTTTTTGGGAGAGTCGTATGAGTTTACTCAATTCAGTTTTGGGTGCAGTTCTGTCGAAAGGCATGGGCGGCGGCGGTGGCGGACAACAGGATTTGATCGGTAGCGTGATTGGCGGTCTTCTGCAACAAAGTGGCGGCGCAGGGGGTCTGCTCGACATGTTCCGCAAAGCGGGCTACGGGCAACAGGCGGATTCCTGGCAAAGCACCGGGCAGAACATGCCGATCGGCGGCGATGACATCATGAAGGTGTTGGGCGGCATGATGGGTGGCGGCGCTCAGGCACCGCAACAGAGTGGTGGTCTGGGCGGGATGCTCGGTGGATTGCTCGGCGGCGGGCAACAAGCGCCGCAAGCTGGCATGGGTGGGTTGGGCGGACTTGAACAGATACTGTCGCAAGCGGGCATGGATCAAAGCCAGTTCGGCGACCTGCTGTCGAAGGCGCTGCCGCAGGTGCTAGATGGGAT
>JAAFJI010000221.1 GCA_013298045.1 Betaproteobacteria bacterium | reverse complement strand
GAAGTAGAGCTTCGAGGCTTGATCGTAGGTCGGTGCGACCAATGCCGATGCATTGCGTGCGAGCCCTGCGTGGAACACGTGGCTCAGAAGACCGACCGATGAGGATGTTTCGGCGTCGCCTGCCTCCATCTGCGCAAGGCGCACGGGCGGCTTGCGGTGAAAGACATGACTGAGCGTGGTGTGCTGTGTACTGTAAGTCTTTTCGTCCATGTAGTCGCCCCAGAGAAGGTTCTGGGGCGTCTCAGCCGTCAGTTCTTTCAGTGCCTTTTCGCGGGCAAGTGCCCCGTCCTCGTCCCACACTGCGATCCATTTGTAACTGCGACCTCCGTCCATACATACCTCCGTGTTGGTTTATTGAGCTTCGATGCGAGTCAATTCATAGCGGTTTGGAACCTCAGCCAGTCGAAAATAGTTCATTCGCTAGCGATTCGGTGCCGGGTTGCCAATCGTATCGTCGCGCAGATTCGTCCTACTACCGCTAGGTTATCGACGCGCTTGGTTTGCTGCCCCACCTGCGTAGGTAGGAGCGCGTCTGCAGCGATGCCTTATCCTTCCGAGCACCATGGGTTTGACTCTCGCGCAATGACAGGCTCTCCACACCGTCGCAGGCTCGTACTTGGCTCGATAGGCGCTGCGTTAGCAGCGGCTGGGTTTTCTGCCTATGCGCTGCAGCCAGTCTCGCGCCAACGTATTGCCTGGTTGGACGTACAAGTACCAACCGCCGAGCAATTATTCGTCGGCATGCAGTCACCGCTTCAGCGCGAAGCCGCCGCTCTGGGTGTCGAGGTCGAAGTCTCGGCGTTTTATTTTTCGTACGAGGGTGCTGGCGACAGCCTCAAAGCGTGCGTGGATCGCGCGATCGCCTACGAACCGGATCTCTTCGTTTGTTTGTCTCACCACAGTGCGCTTCTCATTCGCCAGGTCGTACCGGAAGCAGAAGTGATGCTGGTCACAGTTCTCGACGCGGGCGAGGTCGGTCTCGCGACGAGAAGGTTGGCTGGTATTTCGTTTGACAAGCCTGCAAGCACCCGAGCGCTCAGCATGCTTAGCCGGTTTGATGGCGTTAGCGGGGGGGTGGTCGGCATCGCGGCCGCGTCGGAATGGCTTACGCCAGGGCGTTTAGCTTTTATTTCTGAAGCCACAAAAAAATTAGACTTAAATTTGGAATTCGTAAAAGCCGAGAACCAAGAAGAACTGTTGGAAAGTACGCTTTGGAGAAATCCTAAGCGTGCTGCTGCATGGTGGGTGCCCGAATCGATTGTGCTGTTTCGGAATCGGGACTATATGGTCTCGCACGTGGTTGCGTCCGGGCGTCCGCATGTCTTTGGACGGCGTACGTCCGTAGAGAAGGGCGCGATGCTTGGGCTGCAACCCATTGCGCTCGATTGGCGACGCTGGCTTTTTGAATGCCTTGCCGACTACGTCCGAGGCACTGATATTGAGAACATCGCTTACGTCGAGGTTGACGCGTGGCACTGCTTCGCGAACCAGAATGCGTTTTCGCGCTCGGGTGTGGTGCTACCGGAGAGCGTCTTGGGCGATGTAGACGCGTTTGTTTAAGTCCAATCGGCAGGTGGATGGAATCGACTAAGCCCGCAGCCGATTGGTTCTTTTTTTTGGGGGGAGCGTGACACGGGGGATTGGTGTTCGCTATTTTCGTAGCGTTCTGTGGGCGTCCACGCTTACCGTCGTCGCGGTTGCAATACTCAACGCGATGCTGGTGCTCGAGGCCAATATCCGCGACGCTGCTGCGAAGTTTTCGTTTGATGCAGAGCAAATTGCAACGCGCGTCGAAGACTGGCTTGGCGTCGTCTCGCAACGCGTCGTGGAGAGCGCGACCGAAGCACGCCTTCGGCAAAACAAGCGCGAAATCGACGACGATCTGCGCCGGTGGTTACGGCAGGAGTCCTCGGTTTCCGAAATCGCGCTTCGGGATTCGCGCGGCGTTTGGGTGAGCGCGCTCAATCGTGAGCAAATAGTGCAACGCGTCGGTGAATCAGGTACGTCATCGTTCTCTGACTGGCGGACGCTGCGGATGGCAAACGCATTACCGGTACAGCTGCGAGCGGCGCTGTCAAGCGGCGCTGGCACGCCGGTCGCCCTGCTGTCGGTGAAGGATGGTTCAAGCCAGCCAATCGAGGTACAGGCTTTGATTTCCAAGAGCTACCTAGATCGTCTGGCGCGCTCGCTCAACTCGAGCCCGGTCGGCGTCGTTCTACTGCTGAACGAAAAAAATGAGGTGCTCGCATCGTCGCGAGCTACTAGCGTAGACGCGGCCGAGCAGTACGAACTCGGGGCACCCTGGACCGCAATTGCTGGCTATCTTTCGAATCGCGGGTTGTTGCTACTGAGGGACCGCAATGGTGCGCTCTGGATCGCCTCGGAGCGCACGATCCCGTCGGTGCCGTGGAAATTGCATTTTCGTGCGCCGGTGGCGACCCTCGCGAGTAACCTTGGCGCGGTCTTGTCCTGGAACCTGATCATCTTAGCGATTGGGCTTTTGGTCAGCTTGCTATTGGCGCTAAGGTTCGCGAGAAATTTGAGCCAACCAGTCATCGCGCTGCATAAGATTCTGGCCAAAGCAAAGCTCGCGTCGACCAACCCGCGGACCGCCGCGATCGACGAACTCGAGCATTTGCTTAAGATGGCGCCAGAGATCGAGCGTGAGCTCCAAGCGACCTACGCGGATATGGAGCAACGGGTAGAAGAAAAGACACTCGAGCTGAGGGATCTCAACACGACGCTCGAATCGCGGGTTGCAGAGAAGATGAAAGAGGTGGCTCGGCTGTCGCGGCTCACCCGGTTTGTGCCGAGCTCCGTCGCCAACCGCATTGTGAGTGGAGATGCAGAGGATCCGCTGCAAAGCCGCCAGCGGGATGTCGCCGTGGTCTTTGTCGACATTCGCGGGTTCACCGCGTTTTCGCAGCGCTCCGAGGCGGCGGTGGTGATGTCAGTTCTGCAAAAGTTTCATGCTGCACTCGGCGAATGCATCAACCGATTCTCAGCGACTGTCGAGCGCTTTACGGGGGATGCAGTCATGGTCTTTTTTAACGATCCCGAGCCGATTGAATCGCCGTGCCGCACCGCAGTGTCATTCGCGATTGAGGTGTGCGACGCAATGCTCAACCTCATGGCCGAATTGTCGTTACAACAAATCGATTTGGGCGTCGGGATCGGAGTTGCATTTGGTCCCGCGACGGTAGGCGCGGTGGGCTACGCGCAGCGGGTTGACTACGGAGCAATCGGTCCCGTCACCAACCTTGCTGCGCGGCTTTGCGCGCTCGCAGATGCGGGCGAGATCGTGGTCGAGAAGCAAACATGGATCGAAAGTAGTTTGACGATCGAGACGTCAGCCGAGCGGACGGTAGTTGCCAAAGGTTTCGATAATCCGATCCCCGTCGTTTCACTCGTTCAATCTAGGAAATAGCGTCACGTTTTCACCCCTCACTCGCATGGCATCAAAAAACTCTGTTTCAATCGCGCGACTGACCATTCGCCAGCTCTGCGCACTAGGCCTTCCACCACCGGTTTTGCTTCCGTCGTTGCTCGCCGGGCTACGCAAGCTCGTACCTGCCGCTCATGCAGCGTTTTTCTATTGCGACGCCTCCGGGCAGATGACCAATATGTACGCCGAGAGAATGCTGCCTCCGGAGGCGATGGCGCGCTACTACGAGCGCCACTACCGAGCGGATGCGCATGCGTTTTCGCGCGCGTACATGACGCGCGTTGCGGCAAGCGACCCCATCTCTTTTCGCTCGGTGAGCGCCGCAGAGAAGCAAACCGATTACTACAAAGAAGTGTTCTCCTTGCTCGAAGTTGAGCACGTGTTGTACGCCATTGTTCGTGCGCCGGGCGCGAAACGCGAGGCGCTCGGGCAGTTAAGCCTTTACCGAGACGCGACCTCGGTCGCGTTTGGTGCCGCCGACGCACAAGCGCTGCGCGATGTGCTGCACTATCTCTCGCAAGCGCTGGGCGAGACTAGGTTTGCTCCGGTCGCTCCGTCGTCGGAGCAGACGGCGGAGGAGGCGATGGCGGTGCTAAACGATGCCGGCGATCTGCTTTTTTCCGACGCTGACTGGTCGCGTCTGGTACGTATGGCACGCGGGGAGCGTATCGCGCCTGGAAGCGCACGCGACGAGCCGCGCGCGCTCACTGAATTTCTGCGCGGTGTTTTACACACCACGCGAGCCGCGCCCAATGTGCTGCACACCGTGGAGTCGCCCTGGGGGCGCTTTGCGTTTCGCCAGCATCGACTCGACCAGCCCTCGGGCGGCAGCGCGCGGGCTTTGATTGTTTCGCGACTGGCGAGCGACCCGGTTCGATTGACCGAAGGCGCTTCGCGGTTGGAATTGTCGCCACAGCAGCGCGAGGTCGCGCTGATGATTGCCCTTGGGCTCACCAACGCCGAAATAGCCGCAAAACTCGACGTTTCGGTTAACACCGCCGGCTATCACGTCAAGCAACTCTTCCAAAAGCTAGATGTGCACGATCGAAGCGACGTCGCTCGCATTTTGCGCAGCGCCTAATCCGACAAGTGCTGGGTAGTCAAGGCGATAAGGCGCCCATAAATGCTGTCGGCCAGTGCCATGCTCTGGTCGAGTGCTAAGGCAGCTTCCGCTGCGAATGCAGCGCCGGATTGCACCGATTCAGCGCCCCCGAATTTTGCGGTTTCCAGATCAGCCACCTGCGACCAGCGAAGAAGCTTCGCCGCATCTACTTCGACATGAAACTGCATTGCCAGCATCTTGCCTGCGACAAAGGCTTGTCGAGGGCAGGTCGCGCTGGAAGCAAGCGCGTTGGCTCCGAGCGGAAGCGCGAAACTCTCGTAGTGCCACTGAAAAACGCGCCTCGTCGATCCAGCCGCCGCCCCGAACCAGGCGTGGGCGTCACGATCGCTGCCAAAGCTCACGCTCGTCCAACCGACCTCGGGAACCTCATTCTTTTCAACACGAGCACCAAGCGCGGTTGCGATGAGTTGCCCGCCAAGGCAATGGCCGATGACTGGTTTGTCGTTCGAGGCGGCGTCGCGAATGAGCTGTTCGAGATGGCGCAGCGCAGGGTCATCGTCGTTCACGCTATTGGGACCACCAAGAATGGCGAGCCCTGCATAGGCATCAAGCGTGAGCGGCAACGTCACCCCGTCGCCGACGTGCAACAGGTCGAAGACAACGGATCGACTGCGCAGAAATGTGGCAAGGTAGGCCGCATCGTCGTCCAGGTGATTTTGCAGGATCAAAATTCGCATGCGTAAATTCTATGAAACCGTGTTTCTGCGTGTTTTTGATCATGCACGTCGGTTACGCTAGCAAGCTATGTCGCATCAATCGTTTGCTTACCTAACCAACACCGCGTTCGGCGGTTTTCTAAATACGCCATCGCCAGGCGACCGGGACGCACCATTCGCCGTGGCCGGCGTCGCCTGGGACGGATCGGTCACCAATCGCCCTGGCGCGCGCTTCGGCCCCTACCAAATTCGCCGCGCGAGCCACATGCTTTGCGATGGCACACATCCGCTGTTTGACGTCGCCCCAAAAGAGGGTGAGCTGGTGGACTACGGCGATCTTGCCTTGCCCAATACGTCGCTTGATGCGATGCGCAGCGCGCTGATGCCGGTGGCGGCTGAATTGATCGCAAAACATCACATGCTCTGGCTCGGCGGCGACCAATTCAG
>JAAFJI010000220.1 GCA_013298045.1 Betaproteobacteria bacterium | reverse complement strand
CCACGTAGGCCGAAACACCGGCGCGCACGAGCGTAGACATCGTCTGCGCGTCATCGGCCTCGGTAAACATCACAATCGGTCGATCTCGCTCGGCCGAAGCGACACAGATTTGTTCAACCATGTCTCGCGACGGATCGTCCGCCGCAATCATCAGAAGATCCGGTTGCCACGCATCAATCTCATACATGAGCGTGAGCGAGTTTGCGACCACCGAGCGCACGATATCGCCGTCGCGCGAAAGCGCCTCAAGCAAGCGCTCAACATCATGTTCTGTTTCGTGAACTAGAAGAATGCGCACAGGCGAGCCGCGAGAAACGATTTACTTTGTAGTGCAAAAAACGTGCTCACGGTGTTGAGCACACGCTCGATCTGCCGGTTAGGCTCCAAGAATTAAGAGATTCAGCATGTCCAAATTGCCTTTCAACATATACGCCCTATTAAATATAGCTAATTCTTTAATAATTTGACTATTCGGGTTATTTATTTTTACTGCTTTAGCCAATATTTAATGCGGATAACGTATTTGAATTTGTAGTTTGTGTCGCAATTCAACGACGCAGCTGTGACGATGCTGCAACAGGCAGTCGAAGGGTTCGTTTTGCCGACATACGCGCTTTTTTTGCGCAAAAACCTGTGGCTATAATCGTTTCGTCAATACAAGACTTATGGTGTACGAGGCAACTTTTCCGCTCTGGGTCTTGCGGTGACTTTAGTTAGAATCAACAGCAATTTGAGGCCGGGGCAAAACCCCGGCTTTTTTTTGGCTTTTTTTAATGAAATCAGGCACTTACGACAACTTCGCGCTGCTTGATTTTTACGCAAAGCACGACCGGCGTTAAGCCGTCGATGCCGACTAAATCAGACTGAAGTTACTCGAAAACGCGACTCGCGGGCTGATCGAAAACGCCGTCCCGGCGCGCCCGCAACCGATCCCAGCGCGGGTCGCACGCCGTCTAAGCCCGCCTAAACACCGCCAGCGACTCAACATGCGCCGTATGCGGGAACATATTGGCAACACCTGCGCCTAGCAGGCGATAGCCCTTCTCGTGCACCAGGATGCTCGCGTCGCGCGCGAGCGTCGCCGGATTACAGCTCACGTAGACAATGGTCTCAGGCGCAGTGCCGCGATCCGGCGACGATTGATCCGGCAGTGCCTTCACCAGCGCGAGCGCGCCGTCGCGCGGCGGATCGATCAGCCATTTGTTCAAGCGCGGCAGTGCGCAAAGCCAGCTACCCTCGACCTCAAACAAATTCGTCACTGTATAGCTCACGCGCGAGGCGAGACCGTTGACCTGCGCGTTTTCGTGAGCCCGCGCAACCAGGCTTGCCGAGCCTTCGACGCCCAGGGTGAAAGCGGCGCGCTGCGCGATCGGCAGAGTGAAATTACCGAGGCCGCAGAAAAAATCGCCGACCCGATCATTCGGTTGAATGTCGAGCCAGCGCATTGCGCGGCGCACCAGCATCTCGTTGATATGCGGGTTGACCTGCGTGAACTCAGTCGGCGAGAACGGATGTCGAAGCCCGAATTCGCTCAACCGATAACCAAGCGTGTGCGACTCGCCCGGCAGTGGTGCCGCCGTCTCGGGGCCCTTCGGTTGCAAGTACCACTGCACCTCATGATTCGCCGCAAAGCGCTTGAGCAGCGCGATATCGTCATCCGGCAGCGGCTCAAGATTGCGCAGCACGAGCACCGGCAAGCCGTCGCCTTGCGCATACTCAATTTGCGGCGCTCTATCGCGAATGCTCATCGCACCAATCAACTCCCGCAACTTAGGCAACAGCGCCGACAGATGCTCAGGCAAAACGTGGCATTCGCGCATGTCGGCGACATAGCTTGATCGCTTCTCGTGAAAGCCGACCAGCACGCCGCCTTTCTTCGCGACATGGCGGACCGAAAGCCGCGCTCGCTGACGATACCCCCAATGCGGTCCTTCGATCGCAGGAAAGACGACCTCGGGCACGACGTTGCCGATGCGCTGTAAATTGTCTTCGAGTACCCGTTGCTTCACGGCCACCTGCGCGCGCGCGTCGAGATGTTGCATGCTGCAGCCGCCGCAGACGCCGAAGTGCGGGCAACGCGGCCGAACTCTGCTCGCGCTCGCGATGATCACCGTCTCAACCACTGCCTTGTCGTAATTCGGTTTCTGCCGCGTAATGCGCGCCTCTACCGTCTCGCCCGCAAGCGCGCCGTCTACGAACACCGTTTTGCCCTCCGCGCTTCGGGCGATCCCCTGCCCCTCGTGGTCAACGGATTCGATGATGAATTGAGGCATGAACGCGGCTTTATCTTGGTGAGTGCAAACAAAATTGTAGGCGGCGAACCGCAAGCAGCGGTCGGCCGACATTTCAACGCGACACAGCGCTCTACAATCTTTCCCGATGCCAACGATTCTTGCGATTGAAACGTCCGCCAACGCGGCAAGCGTTTGTGTGCTGCGCGATGCGCAGGCGCACAGCGAGCTCGTGCGCGATGAGGCAAAGCTCTCCGCGTGGCTGATCCCGGCGATTGATCGCCTGCTGGCACGGGTCGGCGTGAAGCAGCGCGAACTCACGGCCATCGCCTTTGGCAGCGGTCCTGGCTCATTTACCGGCGTGAGGAGCGCCTGCGCAACGGCGCAGGCATTGGCCTACGCGCACCGGCTGCCGCTCATCGCAGTCGGTTCGCTCGAAGCACTCGCCGCCGCATCAATCATCGATGACAGCAGGAATGATGCGTCAGCTAAACCCACTGACGCCCCATTCAATGGCGTTTATGGGAAAATTCAATGCATTATTGACGCGCGAATGAATCAGCTCTATTTTTCCGAATTCATAGGGCAATCCATTGAAGAGCTGACTCCTAATGAACCGGTTCGCGTGCTTGAACTCGACGACGCACCAACCTCACCTGGAGTACGCCGGATTGGCTCGGGCGCGTTGCTGATCGCACCGCTCGCCGAACGAGACGAACTTCGCGAACGTACCGCGCGTGCCGAAGCGCGCTGGGCCGAGGGTGTTGCGCGAATCGCGGCCGCGCGTCTGTCGCGCGGACAGGCGATTGATCCGCTGCGCGCTGAGCCGTTTTACGTACGAAACAATGTTGCCAAAACCGAAGCTGAGCGGGCGCAAAGCGCATCGCGCGAGCGCGCAGCACTATGAGCGAATTGAGTTTTGCGCCAGTCGACATCGCGCTCATGCGCGAGGACGATCTCGACTCGATCATCGAAATTGAGCGCCGCAGCAACCCGCATCCCTGGACCGAGGCGCATTTCCGCAACGCACTGCGCGCGGGCTACCTCTGCCTCGTGGCGCGCGAACACAACGTCGCAGTCGGATTTCTGATCGCGCGGGCACTGGTGGATGACGCCGAGCTCTTGTTGATCGCCGTGCTCCCGCAAACCCGACGCAACGGCTGCGCAACGACCTTACTCAATGCCCTCATCGCTCGGCTCAAAGAGCTCGGCAAATCGCCCTTGCATCTTGAGGTGCGCGCCGGAAATCGCGAGGCCATCGCGTTCTACGAAGCGCGGCAATTCAGGCGCACCGGTTTGCGCAAAAACTATTACCCCAACGGTGTGCTCGGAAATCAGCGCGAAGATGCGCTGCTGATGCAGCGCCCGCTCGCTGCATGAGCGCGCGCGACACGATCCTTCGCGAAATCGGGCTCACGCCGATCTGGCTCGCGCGTAGCCAACCGCCGCAATTGATCGAGATCGAAAGCGCAGAGCTTCAAGCACGCGAAGCCGCAAACATCGCACAACACGCCGCAGAATTGCGCGACTCCGGCGAGTCGCGCGAGTCACGCGAGGCACGTGAAGCTCGCATCGCTAACCTGCCCTGGTCGCAGATCGACGCCGATATCGCCGAATGCCAAGCCTGTCAGCTCTGCAAAACACGCACGCTGACCGTTCCGGGCGTCGGCGTTGCAGCACCCGAATGGATGGTCATCGGCGAAGCGCCGGGTGAAAACGAAGACAAGCAAGGTGAACCTTTCGTCGGTCGCGCGGGCAAGCTCCTCGACCAGATGCTCGACGCAGTGGGCAAGTCGCGCACGCGCAACGTATTCATCGCCAACGTCGTGAAATGCAGGCCGCCCGGCAATCGCGATCCGCTGCCGGAGGAAATCGACGCCTGCGCGCCTTATCTGGCGCGACAAATTTCGCTCGCACAGCCCAAGCTTTTGCTGGCGGTCGGGAAGTTCGCCGGACAGCAACTACTCAACACTGATGCGACGGTGGGAGCGATGCGCGCCAAACCCGGACGACGCGACAACATCCCGGTGGTCGTGACCTACCATCCGTCGTATCTGTTGCGCTCACCGCTTGAAAAAGCGAAAGCCTGGGAAGACTTGAATCTCGCACGCTCGCTTGCAGCCCAATCGGCCTAGTCCGACAAGATTTGTTACAACTGAATTGACATTGCTTCGCCGTTTCGCGCGATAGTTCGCTCACGACCACTTCGGTACGGAGCCGTTCATGCACTACAAATCACGCCTCGCCGCGCTTGGCCTCGCGCTCGGAAACGCAATTGCCTTCGCGCAAGCCATCCCATCGACGACGATTGTCGAGTTCTATCTCGAACCCCTCAACAAATACTACCTCTCGGCGATTCCGAACGAATGGGCCGGGTTAGATGCGCTCGCAAATCTCGGCTGGAAACGCACCGGAATCACCTACTCCGCCAACAGCGCAAACCAGACCCTGACCACCAAACCAGTCTGCCGTTTCTTTCATCCCGGCGTTGCCTCCCACTTTTTCACAATCGACCCGACCGAGTGCGCCATTCTCGCGGCGCAACCGGATTTCGTGAACGAAGGCATTGGCTGGTACGCATACGCGGCAGTCGGCGGCGTTTGCCCGGTAAATTCGACCCCGTTTTACCGTACGTTCAATAACGGCGCGAACGCCAACAACGGTCCCGCAAACCATCGCTACTTCACTGATTTCACCTTCTATCAAACCTACGCCGCCAAGGGCTACGCGCTCGAAGGCTTGACCATGTGTCTCCCGCTCTCCGACGGCGAGAAGCGCGCCGACGCATCGCGACTTTTGTATCAGGCAACATTCGGCGCAAAACCCGGCGACATCGATGCAGTGGTCAGTAAAGGCAGCAGCGCATGGATCGACGAGCAGCTTGCGAAACCGGCCTCGCAATACACGCCGCGCGACTGGATGCCGCTTTCGCGCCCTGAAACTTGTGTCAATAGCAACGCGCTGCCGGTGACCGCAACGAGCTTCTGTCAGAGGGATAACTACACGCTATTCCAGCTGCAACGTGAATTCTTCCAGCAAGCATTTTCGCGAGACGACCAGCTGCGCCAGCGTACCGCCTGGGCGCTCTCGCAACTCTTTGTGGTCAGCGGCATTGAAGCGAACATGGCCTACGGCATGATCGACTATCAACAGATGCTGCGCGACAACGCGTTTGGCAATTTCCGAACGCTGATGTCGAAAGTCACATTGCACAGCGCGATGGGGCGAATGCTCGATATGGTCAACAACTTAAAACCCGATCCCACGCGCGGCATTGAACCCAATGAGAACTACGCCCGCGAACTGTTGCAGCTTTTCACCCTCGGTCTCTATCAGTTAAACAACGACGGCACGTTAAAACGCGGCGCAAACGGTTTACCGCTCGACACCTATACGCAGGAGGACGTCGAAGAGCTCGCCCACGTGATGACCGGCTGGACTAATCCGACCGTGCCCGGACAGCAGCCGCGCGATTTAAATCGCACCGCCAACACCAAGGGCT
>JAAFJI010000022.1 GCA_013298045.1 Betaproteobacteria bacterium | reverse complement strand
GCAAACACGAGCTTCGCGAGCGCTGCATTGACGCCGGGCAAACTTGCCTGACGCGTGAGCTTTTGCACTTGGCCAAAATTGAGCCCAGCAACATCTCCTCCGGCGGCAGCCTTGACCTTCTCCGCACCTTCGCGGGCCGCCATTTCGCTGGCAGCGCGACGCTGGAGCTGGGCCGTCACCTGGGCCTTCACGTCGTCGAATGGTCGTACTGCAGAAGGTTTGTGCTCGAGCACGCGAGCAGAGATCATGCTGTTATTGCCAAGGTCGATGGCTTCGAGATTTCGTTTCGTGGAAATGTTTGCGGGCGAAAACACAGCCTGCACGAACTTTTGATTTCCGGTGGCAATCGCTTGCACCTGTCCGCGCGAAAGCCAGTCAGTTTTCACTGGCTTGAGTTTCAACTCCTCCGCAATCTTTGCGAAACTATCGCCCTCTTCGTAGACGCGGTTCTGGAATTTATCGGCGTTCTCGGCGAAGAGTTTCGACGCTCTTGCCTGTTTGGTTTCGCCTTCAAGCTGTGCTTTCACTTCGTCAAACGGGCGCACGCGCTCCGGTTTGATTTCCGCAAGGCGAATGATGTGTACCCCGAAGTCAGTCTCAATCGGACCGCGTACCTCGCCCGCCTTCATCGAGAACATTGCGTCGTCGAACGGCTTCACCATTACGCCACGAGCATTGAAGCCAAGATCGCCGCCTTGCGCAGCTGAACCCGGATCTTTCGATTCGGATTTGGCTAGCTCAGCAAACTTCGCCGCGTCGCCGCCCGCGCGTTTGATAATTTCTTCAGCTTTAGCCTTCGCAGCCGCAAGTGAATCGGACTTAAGTTTGCCTTTTTCGTCCTTATCGACATTAATCAAAATATGGCTCGCCTTCCGCTCCTCAGGGGCGGAAAACTCTTTTGTTCGTTTTTCGTACTCTGCTTTAACTTCTTCCGGTGTAACAGTCACTTGCCCAAGCAGCGCGGACTGCGCGAGCATCAGATACTCAATCTTGATTTGCTCTGGCGCGCGATAAGCATCCGGATTTTTGTCGTATTCGGCGCGAACGTCGGCATCCGCAACTTTAACTTTCGAGAGGAACGACTCGGGCGTCAGCGTTGCAACCTGCACCTCGCGCGCCTCTTCGGTTAGCCTTTGGTACGCAGCAGCTTGGGCATTGCCAACAAACGCCGAACGCGAGAGCGCGTCCTGCATCGGCTGCTGCGAGAGATCGGCGCGTAGCCGCTGCTCAAACATTAGAGGCGATTGACCGGCTCCCTTAAGCGCGTCTTTGTAGCGCTCTTCCGAAAAGCGACCGTTGTCCTGAAATTGAGGAATGTCGAGAATGACACGCCGCACCTCAGCGTCCGGAGCGGTGAGCGAAAGGCCAGTTGCCTTCTCCGCGATCAAGCGCTGATTGATTACACCGTCGAGCACCTGCTGGCGCACTTCCGGGGTGTCGAACATCGTCGGATCGAAGTTGCGCCCGAGGATGTTTCGCATTTGATCCTGTTGCTGACGGAGCGCATTCTCGAACTCCGCAGGTGAGATCGCTTTGCCGCCAACCGTTGCCAAATCCGCTTCGTTGCCCAGGTTTCGCACGTAGGAGTCAACGCCCACAAATGCAAACGGCAGCACCATCAAGGCAAGAATCACTTGCACCAAACGCTTATTTTTATAAACAAAATCGTACATGTCGTTACCTACGGAGGCGCCGGATGCAATTCAATGCGATGACGGTGCGCAAGTTTTTTGTTGCCGACCAGGGCGGATAGAAAAAAGGCGAACCGAAGTTCGCCTCGTTTTCTCGAATCTGTTGGCGGAGTGGACGGGGCTCGAACCCGCGACCCCCGGCGTGACAGGCCGGTATTCTAACCAACTGAACTACCACTCCGCTGGGACTGATTCGTCGTGAGACGTCTCAATCGTGGTGGGTGCTGAGGGGATCGAACCCCCGACATTCGCCTTGTAAGGGCGACGCTCTACCAGCTGAGCTAAGCACCCGACAGGAACATTTTACTGTACCCGCAGACCGCCGTATTTCTACGGCGAAGCCCGCTAGTTTATCTCATCTTTCAAACCTTTGCCAGAACGGAACTTCGGCACTTTAGCAGCCTTGATCTTGATCGAGGCACCTGTACGTGGATTGCGACCTGTGCGCGCAGTGCGCTTGCCGACATAGAAGCTGCCGAATCCGACAATCGACACCGACTCGCCCTTCTTCAGCGCCGCAGTAATTGCGCGCAATGTCGCATCCAGCGCGCGACCTGCCGACGCTTTCGAACAATCCGAGGCTTTCGCGATGCTCTCGATCAGTTCTGCTTTATTCATTCTTACTGTCCCCTTTCGCCATACATAGACTTAAAGAAAAAAACCTAGACTCGGCCTAGCCAAAAATCTTCAGGGCGCGAGTCTACTACGAATCTCTTGGAGGCGTGCGCACGCGCGGGTTTGCGCGAAGCCACAACCACTAATGCTTGACCACCGCCTCACCTGTTTTGGTGGGATCGACAGCCACGGGGGCGGTGGCAACATCGTCGTCGGCCAGGGGGGTCGGCTCGCGCTCGAGGGCACGTGCTAGCACCTCCTCGACCCATTTGACCGGAATGATTTCGATCACGTTTTTTACGTTCTCCGGAATCTCGGTGAGGTCTTTCACATTCTGATCCGGAATCAGCACAGTCGTGAGTCCACCGCGATGCGCGGCGAGTAACTTCTCTTTCAAACCACCAATCGGCAGCACCTCGCCGCGAAGCGTAATCTCACCGGTCATGCCGACATTTGCACGCACTGGAATACCGGTCAGCGCCGAGACGATGGCAGTGGTAATTGCAATACCGGCACTCGGACCGTCTTTCGGCACCGCCCCTTCCGGGAAGTGCAAATGCAGATCATGCTTCTCGTAGAAATCAGGTCGGATGCCCAGTCGTTTCGCGCGAGCGCGCACCACCGATACCGCCGCTGCAACGGACTCCTGCATCACGTCACCAAGCTTACCGGTATGGCGTACGTTGCCCTTGCCGCTGAGCGCGACCGCCTCGACAGTCAGTAGGTCGCCGCCGACCTCGGTCCATGCCAAACCGTTGACCTGTCCGATGCGATTGGCTTTTTCCGCGAGCCCGAACGTGTACTTACGAACCCCCAAATAGTCGGCCAGATTTTGGTCATCGATCACAGCTTTCGATGTCACTTTTTGGGTCAAAGTTTGCTTGATCGTTTTGCGGCAAAGTTTTGAGATTTCCCGTTCGAGCGATCGCACGCCGGCCTCGCGCGTGTAGTAGCGAACAATGTCGCGAATGGCCGACTCTGCGACCTCGAGTTCGCCCGGCTTCACGCCGTTGTTCTTCATCTGCTTCGGCAGCAAATACTTCTGAGCGATGTTTACCTTCTCGTCTTCGGTGTAGCCCGAAAGACGAATAATCTCCATCCGGTCAAGAAGCGGAGCGGGCAGATTGAAGCTATTGGCCGTGGCGACAAACATGACGTCCGAGAGATCGAAATCCACCTCAACGTAGTGGTCGGCGAACGTATGGTTTTGTTCTGGGTCGAGTACCTCTAGCAGCGCCGAGGCTGGGTCGCCGCGGAAATCCTGCCCCATCTTGTCGATTTCGTCGAGCAAAAAAAGTGGGTTGCGAGCGCCGACTTTGGTCAAGTTCTGTAACACTTTTCCGGGTAGCGAACCAATATAGGTTCGACGATGCCCGCGAATTTCGGACTCATCGCGCACCCCACCCAGCGACATGCGGACGAACTTGCGATTGGTCGCGCGCGCGATCGACTGACCGAGCGAGGTTTTACCGACGCCCGGCGGCCCGACGAGGCAAAGGATCGGCGCTTTTACTTTATCCACCCGCTGCTGAACCGCGAGGTACTCGGTAATCCGTTCCTTTACTTTTTCAAGTCCGTAGTGATCTTCATCGAGCACCTCGATGGCACGATTAAGGTCCTTTGATAACTTATTTTTCTTCTTCCACGGTAGACCTGTTAAGACGTCCAAATAATTGCGCACGACTGTCGCCTCGGCCGACATCGGCGACATCATTTTGAGTTTTTTGAGCTCGCCGGTTGCTTTTTCGAGCGCCTCTTTCGACATGCCGGCTGCTTTAATTTTCTGTGAAAGTTCCTCGATTTCGGCTTGGTCTTCGCCTTCGCCCAGTTCCTTCTGAATGGCCTTGACCTGTTCGTTCAGGTAGTACTCGCGCTGACTTTTCTCCATCTGGCGCTTCACTCGCCCACGGATACGCTTCTCAACTTGCAGAATGTCAATTTCAGCTTCGATTAAACCCATCAGATGTTCGATGCGCTTCGAAACCGCCGCAAGTTCGAGCACTTCCTGCTTCTGTTCGAGTTTGAGCGGAAGGTGCGCAGCAATCGAATCGGCCAGTCGCCCACCGTCGTCAATGCCATTCATCGACGTCAGAATTTCAGCTGGAATTTTCTTGTTGAGCTTTACAAATTGGTCAAAGTTAGCGAGCAGCGCACGACGCAGTGCCTCGACTTCGGCTGGGCGATCATCTTGCATCGCCACCGGCTGCGCAAGCGCCGAATAAAACTCGCCAGAGTTCACCGGTGTCAACACATGCGCTCGATGCAAGCCTTCGACCAAAACTTTCACCGTTCCGTCGGGCAACTTGAGCATTTGCAGCACGGTGGCCACACACCCGATTTCGTACAGATCCTCCGGCGCGGGATCGTCTTTCGCGGCCGACTTTTGGGCGACTAGCAAAATATGCTTGCCGCTTTCCATCGCGACCTCAAGGGCCTTGATCGACTTCGGTCGTCCAACAAACAGCGGGATGACCATGTGTGGAAACACAACTACGTCGCGCAGAGGCAGCAATGGATAGGTCAGCGATTCATCAGTCATGGAAATTCAATCGGTTTGTGCCGTGTCAAGACGTGAACATTGCGTTCAACACGTCGGTCAAGCCGCTCCGCGTGACGCATAAGTTACTCAAGCAGCTATGGCCGGATCGGCGTAAATCAAGAGCGGTTTGCCTTCTTTTTCCACCATGTTTTCGTCGACCACCACCCGGCTTAAATTGGGAGTTGACGGCAAATCGTACATGGTGTCGAGCAGCAAACCCTCGACGATCGATCTCAGCCCTCGCGCACCCGTACGACGCGCGAGCGCACGACGCGCAATGGCGGTTAGTGCAGAGTCACGCACCTCAAGGTCGACCCCTTCCATGCGGAACATTTTCTGATATTGCTTGACCAGCGCGTTGCGGGGCGTAACCAGAATATCGACCAGCGCTGCCTCATCGAGTTCATCGAGCGTCGCGACTACCGGCAAGCGACCAACCAGCTCGGGGATCAGGCCGAAGCGAATCAAGTCGTCGGGTTCGGTCTCACGCAGTACCGCGCTGATGCTGCTGCGGTCGTCAGGCGATACGACCTTTGCGCCGAATCCAATGCTGCTCTTCACCGAACGTTGCCGGATGATCCGATCGAGCCCCTCGAAGGCTCCGCCGACGATGAACAGTATGTTCGCGGTGTTTACCGTCACAAACTCCTGGTTCGGGTGTTTGCGGCCACCCTGAGGAGGCACCGACGCATTGGTACCCTCGATAAGCTTAAGTAGCGCTTGCTGCACGCCCTCGCCTGACACATCGCGGGTGATGGAGGGATTCTCGCCCTTACGCGATATCTTGTCGATCTCGTCGATGTAGACAATACCGCGCTGGGCACGCTCAACATCGTAGTCACAGGTTTGAAGGAGCTTCTGGATGATATTTTCGACGTCTTCACCGACGTAGCCCGCCTCTGTGAGCGTCGTCGCGTCCGCAATCACGAACGGCACGTCGAGCACTTTGGCAAGGGTCTGCGCAAGCAGCGTCTTACCGGAGCCAGTTGGACCCACCAGAAGGATATTGCTCTTGGCAAGTTCGACGTCATCGCCTTTGTGGTTTGCCTGGTTTGATTCAATCCGGCGATAGTGGTTGTACACGGCAACCGAGAGGGTTTTCTTGGCTTTTTCCTGACCGATCACGTATTTTTCGAGATGGTCGCGGATTTCGTGCGGCGTGGGCAGCGCCTTGCCATTGTGCGTTTTGCCGACTTTGTCGGCGTGCGCCTCTTCCTTGATGATGTCGTTGCACAGATCGATGCACTCATCACAGATGAACACCGACGGTCCGGCGATCAGCTTGCGCACCTCGTGTTGGCTCTTGCCGCAGAATGAGCAATACAGCAACTTATCCGATCCAGCTTTTTCCGCCATGAGATTGAAACCTTTCGATGCACTGAGCGCTCTGCCGCGAACGCCGCTCGCCATTTCCTGTCCGTAGAGTGTATCGCGTTCAATTCCTGGGAAACCGGCGCGCGCATCCCTTGCGTGGAACGCGCAGGCTGATTGGGTACATAAGCGACACAGTGTCGTCACACGCCGACCAGCGGCGCGTTCGAACGATTTGCCACAAAAAGCGCCGAAGCGCCCGACCGAGGCTAGACCAGATCGGCGCGACTCTTCATCACGCGGTCAACCATTCCGAACGCGAGTGCTTCCTCCGCGCTCATAAAGTTGTCGCGATCAGAGGCCGAATCGATGTCCTCGACCGCTCGTCCAGTGAACGTAGCCATGTGCTCGTTGTAGCGCTTCTTCAGCCCCACTACGAATTTCGCATGCCGCTCAATGTCGGACACCTGCCCGGAGAACCCACCCGAGGGTTGGTGAATCATCACTGTAGAGTTTGGCAGGGCAAAGCGCTTGCCCTTGGTACCGGCAGCAAGAAGAAAAGCGCCCATCGAAGCGGCCATGCCCACGCACAACGTGCTCACGTCCGGTTTGACGAAACGCATGGTGTCGAAAATCGCCATACCCGCCGACACTGATCCGCCTGGCGAGTTGATGTAGAAACTGATGTCTTTGTCAGGATTCTCGGATTCCAGGAACAAGAGCTGGGCAACAATCAAATTGGCTGTTTCGTCGGTGACCGGACCGACCAGAAAAATAATGCGCTCTTTGAGTAAGCGAGAATAAATGTCGAACGCGCGCTCGCCGCGACCGCTCTGCTCGATGACCATCGGCACGAGGCCTAGCGCGCGCGGCTCGCCGGAAGCCAGACCATCCATACCCGAAGCCTGTGGAGGAGTCCAAAGCGCCATGGTTTTTCCTTTTACGAAATCGATAAGAGCGAGGTGGGGTGAATTGCGCCGCTTTCAAGCGGCGCACTGGGCGATCGCTACTGCGCGCTTGGCTGACCGATCAAATCGGAAAACGCGGTCGGTTTGTCGGTTACCTTCGCCGTCTTGGTAACGAAGTCGACCACATTCTGCTCCAGGGCAATCGCCTCGAACTCGCCAAGGCGCTTCGTATCCTGGTAATACCAGGCAACAACCTGCTCGGGTTTCTCGTAGCTCTGCGCTTGCTCCGCGAGCAACGCACGCACCTGTTCTGGAGTCGCCTGGAGGGCGTTGGCTCGCACCAGCTCACCGACAATCAACCCCATCGCGACCCGCTCGGTTGCCGCCGGCTCGAAGGTCGAAGGCGAGACCTGCGCGGCCTCACCTTTCGATCCGCGCGATTGCAGCTCTTGGGACGCCGACTGGGCCATACGCTCAGCCTCGGCCGCAACCAGCGCGCGCGGAATATCGATGACGACTTGATTGCGAAGCGCCTTGAACACTTGATCGCGCAACGCCTGAAACACGCGACGCTTGCGCTCGAGCTCAAGGTTGCCTTTCACTTCGGCGCGAAGCTCGGCGACCTCGCCACTGGCCACGCCGAAAGCCTTTGCAAACTCGGCGTCCACCACCGGCAGCACTGCGGCGGCAACGTCTTTAGCCGTGAGAGTGAAGTTCGCCGTTTTACCGGCAACATCTTTGCCGAAATAGTCAGCAGGAAATGCCAAATCGAAGGTTTTGCTGTCGCCTTTTTTCAGGCCATGTGCCGCCGCTTCGAACTCAGGCAGCATGCGGCGCTCGCCGAGCACCATGGTGAAATCGCTGGCTGAGCCGCCTTGGAATTCGACTCCGTCGATCACGCCTTTGAAGTCAACGATCAGTCGATCGCCGTCGGCGCTTGGATCGGTTTTCGCTTCGTAGCGAACGCGCTGTTTACGCAACGTCTCGATGGTGCGGTCGACATCCGCCTCGGTGATTTCAACGACCGGGCGTTCGACCACCATGCCGCTCAGATCGCCAAAGGCTACCTCGGGAAACACCTCGAAGGTTGCGACGAATTCAAACTTCGATTTGTCGGCTGGATTGGGCAGCGATTCGATACGAGGATAACCCGCGACTCGCAGACGATTGGTATCGACCACTTCGCCGAAGCTCTTGTTGACTTCGTCGGATAGCACCTCCGAGCGCACCTGCGGACCGTAGGTGGACGCAACCATTTTCATTGGCACTTTTCCCGGGCGAAATCCGGGCATCTTGACAGTGCGCGCGAGACGTTTGATGCGGGTCTCGGTTTCCGCATCGATACGATCGACCGGAATGGCCAAGGTGAAGCGGCGTTCGAGATTGCTGACTTGCTCAATAACGGTGGACATAGGTTGACTTCCGTACGCGTCGTCGCTCAGACGACGCTATCAATCGAAATTGTTTGAAAAACATGAATGCCAGGCGCGACCGGCGGAATTGGTTTACGGTCGCCTCGGCATACATGCCAAAATTGGTGCGGATGAAGGGACTCGAACCCCCACGCCTTGCGGCGCTGGAACCTAAATCCAGTGCGTCTACCAATTCCGCCACATCCGCGAAACTCTCGATTATAGCTTTGGGATGGAGTTCATTTGCTCTCGAACAATCGGCAACAGTGAAACTCACCGCTTAAGCACGTCCGCAGCAGTCCGCTCATGGCAGTCGATCAACATTACGAAAACTTTCCCGTAGCGTCCTGGCTTGTGCCGGCGCAGTTGCGCCCGCAGGTCGCGGCACTCTATCGCTTCGCGCGCGGTGCCGACGACATGGCGGATGAGGGCGATGCCACGCCCGAGCAACGACTTATTGAACTTTCGTCCGTTGAAACAGGTGTTATCGAAATATTCCGTAATAAATCTACTGATAACGTAATTGCCTCACACGCAAACTTTATCAGGGTATTAGATATAGAAGGTATTGATGAATACCCCTTCCTGGCGCTGATCTCCGCCTTCAAGCAAGACGTCGTCAAAAAGCGCTACGCCACGCGACTAGAGTTACTCGATTACGCCAATCGATCTGCCAATCCTGTGGGTCGTGTGATGCTGCTGTTCTTCGGTGTTCGCAGCGATAGCTCGCGGCGCGCGAGCGACGCGATTTGCACCGCGCTGCAACTCATCAATTTCTGGCAAGACGCTGCGGTGGATATTGCGAAAGATCGCATCTACGTACCGCATGAAGAATTCGTGGAGCACGGTGTCGATGAAATCGATTTTCCCTCGCACCCAAAACATCGCGATCTCATGCGTGCGCAGTGCGAACACGCCAACGCGATGCTTTGGAGCGGCGCTTGTCTACTGCGCGAATTGCGTGGCCGTTTTCGCTACGAAATTGCACTCACGATCGCAGGCGGCGCGCGCATTCTGGAAAAAATCGAAGCAAACGACTTCGATGTTAGAAAAAGACCAACGCTTCGCTGGTACGATTCGCCCCGACTTCTAAAGCTTGCGATTCGCGCGTTGCGGCTTTCAAAAACAGCACCACCACCCGCGCCTCTCATCGCTTAAGAAAAAACATGACCCCGGACGAGTAT
This sequence comes from Betaproteobacteria bacterium, assembly GCA_013298045.1. Taxonomy (GTDB): domain Bacteria; phylum Pseudomonadota; class Gammaproteobacteria; order Burkholderiales; family Casimicrobiaceae; genus Casimicrobium. The sequence continues at coordinate 15,625 of JAAFJI010000022.1, read as the reverse complement.
TGCCAATCGAAGGCCGCACAATCGGGATCGAGCTTCTATTACGCGTTTCGTTTTCTGCCACCCGAGAAACGCGCCGCGATCACCGCGTTCTATGCGTTTTGTCGCGAAGTCGACGATGTGGTCGATGAAGTTTCCGATCCCAGTGTCGCGCGAACGAAGCTTCTGTATTGGCGCAAAGAAATCGACGCACTCTATGCGAACGTGCCGCAACATCCGGTGACCAAAGCGCTGCAACGCCACGTCGAGCCAATGCACTTGCCTCAAGCTGCGTTTCACACGGTGATAGACGGCATGCAACAGGATTTGGAAAAGACGCGTTATGTCGATTTCGCGGAATTGCAAACCTATTGCTATCGCGCCGCAGGCGTGGTCGGTGAAGTGAGCGCGCGAATCTTCGGTATGCAAACACCGAACAATCCGAAGACGCTTGAGTACGCGCGAACACTCGGCGAGGCATTGCAACTGATGAATATCGTTCGCGACGTCGGCGAGGACGCTCGACGCGGTCGCATTTACCTGCCGAATGAAGACCTCGTGAAATTCAATGTGCCGGTGTCGGAGATTCTGCAAACCAAAACGACGAATGCGTTCAAAACGATGATGCAGTTTCAATACGAACGCGCAGCGGCGACTTACGATCGCGCACTCGCGGCTTTGCCGTCCGAGGACACACGCGCGCAGCGACCGGGGCTTGCGATGGGCGCGATCTATCGTGCGTTGCTTGAAGAAATCAAGAGCGATGGTTTCGGTGTACTCGAACGTCGCGTTTCGCTCACGCCCATTCGCAAATTGTGGATCGCGTGGAAAACGGTGACGTTTGCATGAATAACGCGCCGATACGCGTTGCAGTTGTCGGCGCAGGCTGGGCGGGTTGCGCCGCTGCACTCACCTTGCAAAGAAGCGGATCGCGCGTCGGCGTGCATGTCACGGTGTTCGAAGCCGCAAAGATCGCAGGCGGTCGCGCGCGACGCGTCGAGAAAGACGATCGCGCATTCGACAACGGTCAGCACTTGCTGCTCGGCGCATACGAACGCTCGCTTGCGATGATTCATTCGCTGCACGGCGTACGCGTCGCCAAGGTAATCGATCAACGCTCGCTCGCGCTCATCTCGGCACCTGGCAACGCAGCACAAGTCGCAGTGCGCGCAGGCAATCTTCCTGCACCGCTGCATTTACTGGTAGCGATGTTGACCGCGAAAGGCTTGTCGTTCGCGGAGAAACTTCGCGTCTGCGCATGGTGCGCGAAAACGCTCTATGGCAAATTCGACGAATCGGACAGTACGACGATGACCGTCGCCGAATTGATTCGCGATCAACCGAGTGTTGCAAAACTTTGGCTGTGGGAACCACTCTGCGTCGCCGCGCTCAACACGCCCGCAGAGCGCGCGAGCGCTCGGGTATTCGTCGAAGTGCTGCGCCGCGCGTTTCTCGGGTCTAAACAAGCGAGCGAAATGGTGATTCCGCGCGTCGATCTCTCGGCGCTTTTGCCCGAGCCCGCACTCGCCGAAGTCGCGCGGCTTGGCGGCGACGTTCGATCTGGAGCGGTAGTGAATACTGTTGCACCCATCGATGGCAGAGTGAAAATTTCGTCCCGTGATGGCGAGGAATGTTTCGACTACGCGATCGTCGCGACAGGGCCGCAGCATATCGAACGGCTTTTCTCGAAATCGCCATTTATAGTCGATATTTACAAGAGATTATTTGTTTTTTCGTATGAACCTATTTCCACACTTCACTACGAATTTATAGGCGGCGTTGACCCAGAGAGTTATCCGATGTTGATGCTAGACGGTGAACCCGGTCAATGGCTCTTCGCCCACCGCCTCGCGAGCGGTCGGGTACGCGCGAGCGTCGTCATCAGCGCGCATCATCGCAATGAATCAGCCGAGGATTTATTGCGCGACGGGCTCGTGCAATTGCGGCGCAGTTTCGCGCTACCCAATCCGATTTGGCGACAACTGGTCACCGAAAAGCGCGCCACATATTCATGTACGCCGCAACAGTCTGCGCTGCTAAGAACGCTGCCAACATCCATCGGAAACATTCACTTCGCGGGCGATTGGTGCGTACCCGAATTGCCAGCGACTTTGGAGTCAGCCGTGATCGCAGGGGAGCACGCCGCTGGCGCGGTGACGCGACGACTAATGTGTTCGCGAGGCTAGCGCGTGAGAAAGCCGCCATCTCACTGGATCGAATACGTCGCCAATTGGTATCACGAGCCGATGGCGTTTTGGGTACACCGCTCTCATCGCAATGGGAGAACAACGATATTCGACCCGCCAGCACCGCCGCAGATTGGTCGAAAGGGTTTCGCTGTTCTTTGCGTCGAATCTGCACGTTTTGTGTTCCGGTTTTCTTCCCTCGAACAACTCGACGAATGCGTGCGCGTGCTATCGCTCAAACCGCTGCCAACGTCGCGTCAGTTGTCGCTCCAACGCGGGGCCTCCGTCGGACCCAATTCGCATTGGTTAAGTCGATTGCCCGCTTCCGTAAAGACGCCAAAAATGCGCACTCGTTCTGTCGAAGATCTCATTCAAGTACGTTTGCGCATTGCAAAATGGCCAAAAGTGGCAGAAAAGTAACGATGGCAAACCTCTTCACCTACGGCTCGCTCATGTTTCCTGCAGTCTGGGAGCGCGTCGTGCAAACCGATTATCGCCACACGCTTGGGACGATTCATGGCTTTCGTCGTCTCGCGGTGCGCGATAAAGAACACCCTGCGCTAGTCATCGCCAAGGGCGGTGCACCGATCGAGGGGCGCGTTTACTTCGACGTGTCCGATACCGACATCGCGCGACTCGATCGATTCGAGACGCATCGTTATGCACGCGTGAGCATCGCGGTAACGATCAACGGCGAAGCGCAGGTCGCGGACGCGTATCTTGCACTCAACCATAACGATCTCACCGATATCGATTGGGATGTCGATCGCTTCGCACGCGAAGGTCTAGCGCGCTTCATGGAAAGCTACGTCGCGCGGCACGCCCCTGAGTAGGTTTGTTGGTCGCACACTCGGCCGACGCCCGCCCGCCAGTCTCCCCAATATCGCGTTGGGTGAAATATTGGTCAAGCAATGCCACGTACAATCAAAAAAAACCTTCTCCGACCTCCGTCTTCTGAATTCTGAAATGCCCCGCGCTCCCTTTCGCCGCAAAAGCGGTACCCGTGAAACCAGTCAACTCGTTCGTTTGGCCGAAGGACTTGCCTCGTCAAAGTCCCGCGCCGAAGACATTTTTTGGGAGCGCGAACTGGAGGCTGCCGTCACCACCTACCTGGACAACAATGACGAAGAAGCAATCAATCGCGCACTCGACAAGGCGCACGATTCTGAAGATGACACCTTTGACGCACTCGCCGACATGGTTGAATCGCTGACCGAGTCGATGGTGGTCGATTCCGAGCTTGGCAAACAACGGGTAACGCTTTTCTGCGCGCCGATTCTCGTATGGGGGCGCAACAAAATTCCGGCAACTACCATCCCAAAGCAAACGCTAACCAATCTCAACGTCCAGCTCGGTGCTCACGTGTTCGCATCGAAAGCAAAGATCGCGATTGCCGACTTTTTATTCGCGCCCGATCAATTGCCTCATAGCTATAGCGAATCGCGCGAAATGTTAAGCGCGCTTCGCGAATCGATTCGCGAGCGTGGGCATTTGAGCGTAGACAGCAAAACCGTCGAAGACGCACCGGATGTGGTCTGCGATATGCGCATGATCATCGGAGCGGTGCAGGTGCTCGACGGCGAGCCGATGTTCGCCTGGGAAGAGGCCACCACCTCGGTCGAGGAAGCGCGGCAATCATGCCTGTCGGCCTGGCGCGGTCAAGGCGGCGCGGCGGTGCAGCCGATGCTCGTTGGCTTTCCGTTTGAGCTCACACTGCCGCGCACCTTTTTCGCTGCCTGTCGCGATGCCGATCTTGCCTCGCGCGCGTACTCGATTGGCGCATCGGTAGCCTATCTTGAAGCGGTCACCGCGACACCTGCAAGCAAACTCACGGCGATCATCGGCGGCTGTTGGGGCAATGGCATCGAAGAGTACCGAATCGGTTTCTCCATCGGCGACGAGGAAGACGTAATTCATGGCACGATCTGGCCGCTCGTTTCGGATGAAGCCGAGGACACGCCGGTGGTCGAAGAAATCGAAACGCTGCTCGCCGCTGCGGGCATCGGCACAGTGATCGCGCTTGAGGATCGTCTGCCGCTTGAGTTTTGCGACGATTGCGGCGCACCGCACTTTCCGAATCGCGATGGCGAAATGCTTCATGCGCATCTCCCTGAAGACGCGGATACGCATGGGGCGCAGTTGCACTGATCGCTACGCGCAGGACGTCGCCCTTCGGGCTAGGACGACGCGCTTGACGCGCTAGGACGACGCTCCCGTTGGTCGCTACGACGCAAAGCTTTGCAATGTGTTTTCTGCTTCCATTTTTTACGAAGTTTTTAGCTTTGGACGTCTAACCCATAGTATTTTTGGGCGTACGGCCGTTTTTTTCTTAAGTGGAAATAGATTCTTCTTACTTTTTTTGCCCCAACTAAGTTGCGCCTCTAGCCTAGAAGTTGAATGGCTGTATTTCACCGAGAGTATTCCTTGATCCCTCGTCGCGAGCTTTTTCTTTTCATCGCTGTCGTTCTGCTTTGGGGACTGAATTGGCCGATGATGAAGATGGCGCTCGCGGAGCTCGATCTTTGGATATTCCGCAGCTATTGCATCCTCGCTGGGATTGCCTGGTTCTTCGGCTATCACGTTAAAACGAAAACGTCGTTCGCGATTGCGCGGGAGCATTGGCCACGTTTGATTGTTTGTTCGCTGTGCAACGTTGCCGGTTGGAATTTGCTCTCGGCCGCAGGGCTTTCGATGCTGCCCTCGGGTCGCGCGGGGATTCTCGCCTACACGATGCCGCTCTGGGTTGTGTTGCTGTCGCGCTTTCTGTTGAACGATGCACTCACTAAATCGAGGATCGCTGCGATTGCGATTGGCATGACCGGCATCGCACTGTTGCTCGTCGATGAGGTTAACGCGCTGAAAGCAGCGCCTGTAGGGGCGATGTTGATGGTCGCCTCCGGTTTCGTATGGGCGTTCGGCATCATTCTCACCAAAGGATTCCCGAAAGAAATTCCCACGACGACGATCACGTTTTGGAGTTTCATCGTCGGCGGTTGGCCGATTCTCGCCGGCGCACTCGTGCTCCCGCACAGCGCGTGGCTACCCACATCCGCGAGCGCGTGGTCGGGACTGCTCTTCAACGTCATCGTGGTATTCGGCTTCTGCTGGTTCGCGTGGAACGAGCTGGTGCGCAATCTCCCCGCGCAGGTGACGGGGATCAGCTCGCTCGCAGTACCAGTGGTCGGATTCGTGAGTGGAATCGTGTTGCTCGGCGAGAAACCGAGGCCGTTCGATTACGTTGCGCTACTTGCACTCGCGCTGGCGGTGACCATGGTGATCTGGCCAAAACGCAACGAAATGAATTCGGTGCGTCGCTAAAGAAATCGCGTCGGAATTCGATCTGCGAAAGGGTAGAGCGAGAAATACGGTTTCGCCTCTTCAATCACGCGTTGAAACGAAGGTCGCGTCACGAGCCTTTCGAAATAATCACGAAGATGATTGCACGCTTCAGGAAATGGTTCGAGGGTGCTCGCGTAGAAGAGCGCTGGTGCCGCCGCGCAATCGGCCACGCTGAAACTCTGACCGCACGCCCAGGTTTTGTCCGCCAGTTGTCGATTGATGAGGTCGTAGGTCATCCCGAGCGTCGCGCGCTGTCGCGACACGTCGCCACGATCGCCCATGATTCGATTGAAAACGATCTGCGACATCGGTTCGTGCACATAGCTGTCGAACACGCGATCCCAAAGACGCACGTCGAGCGCCGCGTGCCAATCGCTTGGTATCAGTGGGTGTGAACCCGGGAAGTACCGATCGAGATACTCGATGATGAGGCTGCTCTCGGGTAAGTCGCGGCTACGTGCGTGATCGCGAATCACCGGAAATTTGCACAGCGGCCACAATGCCCCAAGCTCTGCGCGCTGAGATTCATTCCCAAGATCGATGATTCGCTTTTCGAAATCGGTGTTATTCTCACAGAGCGCGATGAGAACTTTGTGGCAATACGATGCCAGAGGATGGTAGTAAAGCGTCAGCGACATTGGACGTATTCAACCTTTTCTCGTCTCGTTGGCGTGCTCAAGCGCTCGCGCCCGGAAACTGGCTCATATCCATATAGAAAACCTCCCACACGTGTCCGTCGAGGTCGGTGTAGGCGTGCTGATACATGAAGCCGTGATCCTTGGGCTCGGTCGGTGTTGTCGCGCCAGCGGCCTTTGCTTTCACGATGAGCGCGACGACCGCTTCGCGCGAATCGACGGGTAGCGCAATCAAGGTTTCGACGTGCGTCTTCGCATCGATCAATTGCTTTGGTGTAAACGTCGCAAAGAATTTCTCATCTAGCAACATCGCAAACAGGTTCTCGCCCAAGATCAACGAGGCGCCCTGATCGTTGGTGAACTGCGGATTGAAACTGTAACCAAGCGATTCGAAAAATTTGATCGAACGCTTCACGTCTTTCACGGCAAGATTGACGAACATTTGCTTATGCATGAGCTGCTCCTGTCACCGATTGATAGTTCGGCACATCGAGTTCGCGCACAGGGCGCACTTCAATGCTGCCGTATTTCGCAGGCGGAATCTTTGCCGCGAGGTTGACCGCATCGTTTAAGTCTTTCGCGTCGATCAAATAAAAGCCCGCGAGGTGTTCTTTCGTCTCGGCAAACGGACCGTCGGTCATCGACATTTGGCCGTTACGGACGCGAACCGTCGTCGCAGTATCGATCGCATGCAAAGGCTCTGCAGCGATCACGTTGCCGCTTTCGACAAGGCCTTTTGCGTAATCGAAACATTCGCCATCAGGGCACGAGTTCCAGTGTTCCTTACTCAAGTACACAAGACACAGATACTTCATGATGTTCTCTCCGCGATGGTCTTCAGATTTTCAAGAGCCTTCGGCCACATCTCTTGAAACATGGTTTCGTAGCTAGCGACCATATCTTGTTCCACGCGAACCGTGGTGACGCCGTTTTTCTCGGAGAAATGATAGTCCTCGCGTGCACCCGCCCATTCCGAAGCACCCGCACTTTCTTCAACGCCGTTGTTGATGGTGCCCAAATGCTCAATCGCGAGAAATTCGAGCTCGCGGTTCTCAACGATGCGACTAAACATACCGCACACATTGCCGTTCTCATCTTTACCGACGAAGCGAATACGACTTCCTTCACTCCAATCGCCTTCAAACGACGAACTGGGTGAAAACGCACTCGTCCATTCGTTATAGGTTTTTTCGCCGAGCATCGCATCCCACACACGCTGGCGCGGGGCGTTGATGCCGATAGAGAAATTCATTTTGACCAGACTCATTATTGTCGACTCCTTAATGGCGGTTTCCTCGGCGAAATCAATCAAAAAACACGTGACCGGTACATGCGCTATCGCGCATACCGCTAGACCTCATTGCTGCTGGCGTTGCGAGATGCCTCCAAGCGCTCAACCCATGCCTTGGTAGCCTGGCATGCGTCCATCGCGCGCCCGTAGGCCGCGCGTCCGGTAGTACGCGCTACGTAGCTTTGCTCCACGTCATTGAGCGTGACTCCGCTATTTCTCGTTGCAAATTGAAGCGCATAGGTCACCGAAATGTCTGCGGCGGTGAACGTCTCGCCCGCAAGGTACGAAGAGTGAGCAAGTTGACGATTCACCAACTGTCGCCGACTCTCAAACAGCTTCATCGCGAAACCACCAAGCCAACCTTGTTGATCGGCCTGCGGCGCAAGCGCGCGGTCTGCGAAGACCATAAAACTAAAACCCATGAGACCGGCTTCGCCAAGATGGAGAAATTGTTGGTACAGCGCGAACGCGGGATCGTGCTGCGCCAACGCGAGCGGCGTCGGCCCATAGCGCGCCATCAAGTACTCCATGATCGCAATCGACTCGACCATCGTAGCGTCGCCGTCCACAAGCGCCGGGATGAATCCGGCGGGGTTGATCGCGAGAAACTCTGAGTCGTTCTCAACACCCGAAAGCAGATCGACAGGTCTCAATCGATAGGGAAGTCCCATTTCCTCAAGTAGCCAGACGACGCGGAACCCTCTTCCTTCGCCGAAAACGGTAATCATGTTCGTCGTATTCTTTCGCGAATTCAGTGCGGAATATGCGGCTCGACAAGACTCGCGAGATTCAAAAGCGATTCCTGCCAGCCGAGATAGCAAGCGTCCGGCGGAATCACTTCCGGGATACCCGCTTGCACGATGGACAACTCGACACCGACCGACACTGTCTTGATGTCGATCGTCACCAACATTTCACCCGGCAAATTCGGATCGTCGAAGCGATCCGTGTAGCGAATGCGCTCGTGTGAAAGTTCGAGGTAGGTACCGTTAAAGAAATGGCTATGCCCCGTCGTCATATTGGTAAACGATGCGCTATGACCGCCGCCGACGCGTGCATCCATCGAATGCACGGTGCAATAGAAGCCGTACGGCGGCAACCACTTCGCGAGCGCGCCCGCTTCCGTGAATGCACGATAGATTTTCTCGGGCGTCGTGCGAAGTGTGCGATGCAGTTTGACGGTGTTGCCGCTCATGATGTTCTTCCTTTTGGTTACGCGGGAATTTCTTCGCCATTGACCGCCCAACTCACACCGAAGCGATCCGTGACCATACCGAAAGTTTTCGCCCAGAAGCTTGGCGCAAGTGGCATCGTAATCTGACCGCCGTCAGCGAGTGCATTGAAGATTTTTGTCGCTTCGCCAATCGTCGGATAAGAAAGTGTCATCATTGTCTGCTTCTTGCCGTCGTAAGGCATACTGAGAGGACAATCGCCCGCGTAGAGCGAACCGCCGTCTTTGAACGCGAGAAACGCGTGCATGATGCGATGATGGGCTTCTCTCGGAGACTGTGCTGCCATCGGCGATTCGCCGAAACTCATTATGGTTTTCATATCGCCGTCGAACACGCGCTCGTAAAAGCGCATTGCATCCGCGCAATTGCCGTCGAATGAGAGGTACGGGATAGGTTGTGGCACGGGTTGCTCCTTTGAAAGTGCGGGGTTCGTATCTCTTAATCGAATGGGATATACGGAATTCGACAAGGTCAGAGAAATTTTTGTTTTTATTTGCCGAGCTCGGCGAGCCGTCGAGACAAGAATCGCCGCTCGGCATCCTGCCGCGCGAGCGCGAGTGCGCTGTCGTACGAGGCGCGCGCCTCGGCAACGCGTCCAAGACGACGACAAAAATCGGCGCGTACGGCGTGCGCGAGGTGATAGTTTTGCAGCGCAGTATCTTTGAGGAGCTCGTCGACCAGAGCAAGACCAACGTCGAAGCCATCGCGCATCGCGACGCCGACCGCACGGTTGAGCGCGACCACGGGCGAGGGTTCGATGCGCATCAGCACGTCATAGAGCGCAACGATCTGCGGCCAATCGGTGTCTTCGTAGCGCGACGCTTCGGCGTGCACTGCGGCGATGGCAGCCTGCACGGTGTACGCGCCAAACTCGCGCGAGACGAGCGCCGCGCGAACGAGCGCGATGCCTTCTTCAATCATCTTGCGATCCCAGCGCGAACGATCTTGCGCATCGAGCAAACAGAGTTCGCCATTTGCATCGAATCTTGTGTCGCGACGAGATTCTTGCAGCAACATCAATGCTAATAGCCCTTTGATTTCTTGCAATTGGCTTAATTCGATCAGTAATCGACAAACGTATATAGATTCGCTGACGAGATTATTTTCTTGGGCGATGCTTCCCGAAGTTACTAGATATCCCTCGTTGTAGACGAGATAAACGACCCGCAACACGCTTTGCAGCCGCTCACGTAGCGCATCGCCTTCCGGCACTTCATACGGAATCTTCGCGTCGCGAATTTTTGCCTTCGCACGCACGATGCGCTGCGCGATTGTCGGAGCGGTGGTGAGATACGCGCGAGCAATCTGCTCAGTCGTCAACCCGCAGACTTCGCGCAAGGTCAGGGCAATCTGCGCATCGACCGCAAGCGCAGGATGGCAGCAGGTGAAGATGAGTCGCAAGCGATCGTCGACGATCTCGGCCCGCTCATGCCAAGCTACGCTTTCATCGGCGATGTTTTCGAAATGACGTTCACTCTCATCAGATGCGTTCACGCTCTCGAACCGCGCGTCGCGACGGATTTGATCGATAGCCTTGAACCGCCCAGTAGAGACAAGCCACGCGACAGGGTTTTCGGGAACGCCGGATTGCGGCCATTGTTCAACAGCCGCGCGAAACGCCTCATGCAGCGCTTCTTCGGCGAGATCGAAACTGCCGAGCAGTCGTATCAGCGTTGCGAAGACGCGTCGCGAGTCGCGACGATAAATTTCATCGATGATGTACTGCGAGCTCTTTTCGTTCGCGAGTCGCAAGTTGCCTAGCCGTTATTTGCAGCGGCTTCTTCCTCGTCCGGCCAATTCTTAATGTAGCTCTTGAGCATTTTGTTTTCGAAGCTCTGCTCTTCGTACACGGCCTTTGCGACGTCGTGAAACGAAAGCACGCCGAGCAATGTGCCCGCGTCCATCACCGGGATATAGCGCGCATGACGATCGAGCATCGATTTGCGCAGCGTTTGAATATCCATGTGCGGATCTGAAGTGAGTGGATCGGTCTCCATGACTGCGGCGACCGTAAGCGATTTCATCTCGTCGCCACGTACGTTGAGCACCTTGATCAACTCGCGGAAGGTGAGCATGCCAACGAGCTTGCCTTTATCCATCACCACGAGCGAGCCAATGTCGTGCTCCGCCATCGCACGCACCGCTTCGGCCATCACCATGTCCGGCGTTGCCGTAAACAGCGTTGAGCCCTTGATCCGAAGGATTTCACTGACCAGCATGAACCGCTCTCCTGTTTCAAACGCAATCGTACTCTCGACGCTGCGCGATTTTGGATAGAAGCTTACACCGATTCGCGCGAACATAGAATTGCGCCATGACTGTCGAGCCTTCCGATTCCCAGCGCGCCCCGGGCGTGCGAGCAGCCGCGCGCGACTGGTACGTTCAGGAATGGCTGCTGCTCCTATTCGCAGTCGGCATGCTGCTCTTTATTTACTTCGTGGCTCGCCACGAGGCCGAGCTCGAAAAAAGCGAAATCATCCGCGATGCAGCGCTGATCGAGCAGTCCATCACCAGAAAGCTCGAGGGCGACCAAGCGTTTCTAGATCGCCTCGCGCTCGACATGGGCGACGAGCGATTCTCCTCCGAGGAATTTGATCGAATCGCCGGAAAACGTGCAATCGAGTCGGGCTACATTGGCGAAATACTGCGTATCAAACCGACCCTTGAAATCGCTCGTTACGCGCCGGCGCTGAGTCCGCTCGATACGGTGCGGGTTGGGCGCGCGCCGTTTGGCGATCAAATTCGAATGTCGTCTTTCACCGAAAAAACGGCGCGAAGCACCTACTCGCAGCCGTATCGGAATTCCGACGGTCGCTACTTCATCGAGTATGCCGCTCCGATCTTTAATCAAGCCCGTTTCGATGGCACCTTGAATGCTGTCATTTCGTTTGACCGGTTGATGCAGAAAGCGACTCCGGAATGGACGCCGGGCAAGTACAGCATCGTCATCAGCGACACCGACGGCAACGGTATGACCAACGCCGACGCAGTACAGATGGAGGCAAGCGTGCATCAGCACACCATCCCGCTGTCGCTGCCCTGGCGCGATCTCTCGCTCACAGTGGTGGGTGCTAAGCCCTCGTCGCTGTTGCCGAACCTGACGCTGTCGACAGCAGTGCTTGCCCTCACCGCGTTGATGGTGTGGACGCTGATGAGCCTGCGCAAGCAGCAACGCATGCGGGTGTCGGCGGAATCCGAACGCGACCGCGTGTATATGCAGTCGATTTCGAGTCTCAAAGAAACCAACGAGCGCTTCGAAACAGTCCTCGATTCGCTCGACGTGTCGGTCTACGTTACCGATCTGCACAGCAACGATCTGCTGTTTGCCAACGCTCGCCTGCGCGAGACCTTTCCGAGCACAGCGGTTGGTCAGAACGCCGCCGTGTTTGAGTCGGGATTTGTCGAGAGCCCGCCCGTGCGCTATCCCTCGTGGCGGCTGATGAGAAACGATGGTGAACCCGGCGAAGTATTCATCGATGAGCTGGAGCACAAAATCAGCAATCGCTTCTTTTTGACGCGAACCCGTGCAGTGCGCTGGGTGGACGGTCGCATTGCACGCCTCACCACCTTGGGCGACGTTACCGACCGCGTCTTTGCCGAGCGGATTCGCCAAACCCAACAGGACAAGCTCACGCGCACGTCGCGACTGATGACCGTGGGCGAAATCGCATCAACGCTTGCGCACGAAATCAATCAACCGCTCGCGGCAATCGCCAACTACGTCAACGGCTGTATCCGACGCCTCAAAGGTAATGGCAACCCGGATGCGCTGGTGATCTCCGCGATGGAAAAAGCCGACGCTCAGGTCATCCGCGCCGGCACGATCATCTCCCGTGTTCGCGAGTTCGTTCGCACCCGCGAACCAAACCGGCGAACCACCGACATCAACGAGCTTGTTAGCGAAACATCAAAGCTTGTCGAAAGCGACGACGAGGAGCGGGCGCTTAAGTGCGCGCTTGAGATCGATGCCGGTCTGGCTCCGGTGTTTGCCGATCGGATCATGATCGAGCAGGTTCTGCTCAACTTGTTGCGTAATGCGCGAGAGTCGATGCAGCAGCTGCCCGCTGCCGAGCGAATTGCGCGAATCCGCACCCGCCGGACCGAAGAAAACATGGTCGCCGTCGAGGTCTTCGATCGAGGCACGGGAATCTCGCCCGAAGCCGCAAGCCAGCTGTTTTCGCCGTTCTTTAGCACCAAAAGCGAAGGCATGGGCATGGGGCTCAATATTTGTCGATCACTGATTGAATATCACGAAGGCCGCCTCACTTTCGAGGACAATAAGGGCGGCGGCACCATTTTTCGATTTACTTTGCCGTTTGATGAGGGTCAGTCACTATGAGTATGCATCCGGGAATTGTCTACGTTGTTGACGATGATGAAGCGTTTCGCGACTCAGTCGCCTGGCTGTTGCAAACCAATGGCTACCAAGCGCGTTTGTTCGCTGACGCCGAGTCGTTACTGAAAGACATTAAGCCTGGTAGCGGCGGGCCGCCGCGCTGCGTGGTGCTCGATGTACGGATGCCCGGAATGAGTGGACCGGAAGCCCAGGAGACGCTCAAGGCCCGCGAGATCGAAGTGCCAATCATCTTTGTGACCGCTCACGCAGACGTACCGATCGCGGTTACCGCCATCAAACGTGGCGCGTTCGACTTCATTGAAAAGCCTTTCGCCGAGAGCGATCTCCTCAAGCGAATTGAAGAGGCGCTGTCGTTTGCGACCGAGAACCAGGCGCAGCATTCCCAGGTCGCGTCGATCAAAACCCGGCTTGAGAGCCTCTCCGATCGCGAGAAGCAGGTGCTTGAAGCGGTTGTAAACGGAAAAATGAATAAAACAATTGCCTACGACCTAGATATCTCGATCAAAACCGTCGAAGCCCATCGCGCGCGCGTGATGGAGAAGATGGAGGCGAACTCGCTTGCGCATTTGATTCGGATGATCGCGATGACAGGCGGATGAGCGTTTTGCGCTCAAGGACGTCGCTCGTTGCACTCGCTAGGACGACGCGCTTTACGCGCTAAGACGACGCTCCCGTTGGTCGCTAGGACGCAAAGCTTTGCGACCGTCGTCGCGCAATCAATGTTGAAAAGTTTTGCGTAACAAACACGACATACGAAACGAACTCTCGAAATACTATGACAAAAAAACATGCAAAACTCCTGATTCTTGGCTCTGGCCCCGCGGGCTACACTGCGGCGGTTTACGCGGCGCGCGCTAACTTGCAACCGGTGTTGATTACCGGTCTACAGCAAGGCGGGCAACTCACGATCACGACCGATGTTGACAATTGGCCTGCGGACGCCGATGGCGTTCAAGGTCCGGAGTTGATGGAGCGTTTTCTTAAACACGCGGAGCGCTTCGGCACCGAGATCATTTTCGATCACATTCACACGACTCACTTGAATGAGACGCCGAAGCGATTGCTCGGCGACAGCGGTGAGTACACCGCCGACGCGCTGATTATCGCGACCGGCGCATCGGCGAAATATCTTGGTCTTCCGAGTGAAGAGAAGTTTCACGGCAAAGGCGTGTCGGCGTGCGCGACCTGCGACGGTTTTTTCTACAAGAACCAAGACGTGGTGGTCGTCGGCGGCGGCAACACGGCGGTTGAAGAAGCGCTGTATCTGTCGAACATCGCGAAGAGCGTGACCGTCGTTCATCGTCGCAACAAATTTAAGGCCGAAGCGATCTTGGTTGATCGCTTGATGGCGAAAACCAAAGAGGGCGGCAATATGCGCGTCATCTGGGATCACTTTGTTGACGAAGTGCTCGGCGACGCGTCCGGGGTCACCGGTGTTCGCATTAAGAGCATGAAAGATAGCTCGACGCAGGAAGTCAAAGCACCCGGCGTTTTCATCGCCATCGGTCACACGCCGAACAGCGGCATTTTCGAGGGCCAACTCGATATGGCGGGTGGTTTCATAAAAGTGAAAACCGGTACCGAAGGCGGCGCGACCGCGACCAACATTCCGGGCGTGTTCGCCGCAGGCGACGTAGCCGATCACGTGTACCGCCAAGCGGTGACGAGTGCGGGCACCGGTTGTATGGCTGCGCTCGACGCACAGGCGTTTCTCGAAGCACTAAGCGCTTGACGCGCTTAGTGCAGGACGTCGCTCACTTCGTTCGCTAAGACGACTCGACGGAGCGCTATGACGACGCTCCCGCTGGTCGCTACGACGCAAAGCGTCGCTGCCGACGGGCTGCGTAGATCGCGCCAAGATATCCCTTCGTTTTTTACTCGAAAGTACGGATGATGCTTCAAACTCGGCAAATCTTGCGTCCCCGGATCGCAGTTCGGGGCAGGCTTCGCGACCAACGGGAGCGTCGTCCTAGGCGAAGCCGTCGTCTTAGCCCGTAGGGCGTCGTCCTGAATTTGTATGGCTGTAGGAAAAGACATCGCCGATCTCTCGCAGCTGCTCAAAACCGAGCGTAAAGCGCTGCGCAAAACGAAAAGAAATGCCGAGGTCGATTCGTTCGCGAGAACCTCCGCACGAAAGGCGCAGCGCGAAGATGACGACCTGCGCTTCGCCGATCTGTTTCGGCCGTGGACGGAGCTCGCGCCGCCGTCCGAAGAAGACCGCGCGCTATTTCTAAACGCAGTCGCCGACGCCGAGCCGCTGCGCGCGCCCGCGCGAAAGCCGCACTTGCAGAAACCTCCCCCCGCATATCCGCGACATTCGAAAGCCGACGAGGCGGCAGCGCTTGAGGCGAGCCAGCTTGCGATCAACCCGTCGCCGATGAGCTGGGATATCGGTGCCGACATTGAGGATGAGCAAAGCTATCTTCGCTCAGGCGTCAATCCGGATTTGCTGCGCAAACTCCGGCGCGGTCAATGGACGATTCAAGCGGAACTGGATCTGCATCATCACACCCAAGCCCAAGCACACGCGGCGCTCTCCGAATTCATTCGCGCTGCTCGCGTGGCCGATTGGCGCTGCGTGCGCGTCATTCACGGCAAAGGGCTGTCGA
>JAAFJI010000218.1 GCA_013298045.1 Betaproteobacteria bacterium | reverse complement strand
TTTGCACTCCACAACGACCGGCAGCAGGCAGCACAGTCAGCTGTGTAGTCACCTGCACAAATCAGGGACCGTCGCCGGCCCAGGGCATGACCTGCGGGTTCGTCAACACTGGCAGTTTGCCTAATGCGACCGTGGTGTCGTGCGACCCGCGCTCTGTGGTTGCTGTTGGCCGGACGTTGCGCTGTTCACTTGAGTTCAGTTTCCCGGAGGGCGCTCTGCCGACCGTGACCGCCGGTTCGGGGGCAACCAACGACATTAACGGCGGCTCCGTCGCAACGGCGGGTAACAATCCAAGCCAGTTCGCGTTCTCGCAAATCCCTGCGCATGTTCCGATTGATCGGCGCGCGCTATTGCTGCTGTCCGTGTTGCTGCTCGGGTCAGCATGCTGGAATCAGTTCGGACACCAAAAGAAGCGTGCTCATGCGTAACACAATCGCCGCCATTTTTATTGCCGGTATAGTCGCCTGCGCGCACGCGCAACAAGGCTACAACGGACCGGCAAAATCTTTCGTCGCGCAATTTTGGCGCAGCATTGATCGCATTGACACGCTGCCCGATAACAAAAGCCGCCCAGCACTTACCCGCACCGAGGTGAAGGTTGCAGAAACGCATTTGCGTCATGCGAAAACCCGTGATCCGAGGCTCGACACCACAGCAATGGAGGTCGCGCTCGCCCGTGTTCAGGGGCGTGCCGGGGATTTCGCGGAAAGTGCCGCCACCGGGGCGGCGGCGACACAGTCAACGACGAAATTCTTCACGCGTTTTGGCGAGGCGCTCGTCAGTCCGCGCGGCGTGAACGAAAACTCCGATTGGATTGCGCTCGCGGAACGTGCCGTTGCGGAGTTTGAGACCGAGCTCGATCAGTTTCTACGCAGCCCGGTGGACGAAAAAACCGTGGCGCGCTATGAGTCACGAATTGCAGCGACTGTGAGCGAGGCACGCCGCGCGATCGCTGCCAACGAACAATGCATGAATGGCGACGTCGCACTAGGCGAAGCGTTTCGCTGCGCCGCCGACTCGCGCAAGCGCTTCGCCTACATACGTGCCGCGGCAAAACTCTATCCTCGAAACGCGGTGGTAAGTGACGTGCTCTCGTTTGTTGAACAGAAAGAAGCCGCGATGGGCTCGAAGGAGCAAATCGTGGCGATCAACGCTGCAAGGCAAGCGCAAAAGGTGGCCTCAAATCGGCTTCCACCGCCAGTGTTGCGAGACGTGGAGCTCGAACGCGAGTTCGCGCAAACCTTTTCAATTTCGAGTCCCGGTTATGACGTTCTGAAGGTTCACATCACAGCACGCGATTGGACTATTGATCGGCACCCCGCAACTGGCGCAATCCTCTCCCGCAGCCACAGCGGCAACATCGCGGTACGTGAAGCCAGTGGCAAGTGCTTTAACTTTTCGTTCGTCATCGAACAGCCTTATGTCGGCGGAACTTTCGCCGCATCGAAGCGCGGTGGAGCGATGGGTCACGGTGAAATGCTCTGCGAGAACGTCTAGACCGCTTCGAATAATTCGCTCGCCCTGTACCTTTGGTCGGCTGTTTTCATTTGCGAATCTGAGCAAAATCATCGAGTCGCGCCGAGCGGTGCAATTCGATAGTCAGACAGACAAATAGATGTTGAAAAATCAGTTTTCCATTCGAAACAGCGGGCTTCAAAGGTTCTGCGTCGTAGTTGCAACATTGCATGCAGTCGCCGCATACGCGGTCAACGACACCGGCACTACCGCTTGCTACACCGACAGCCAGTTTGCAACCACGTGCACAGCCGCAGTGATCTCCGATACCGGTTCGTATCCGCGCCAAGACGCACGACTCGGTCGCGATGCCAATCCGACCCCCGGAAAAGTTGGCGGCGGCGCTGCCGGCTTTGACTTCACGAAAATCAGCAATGCGGGAAACGCCCTTCCGGCGAGTGCGGCGTTGGGCACGGGTGCGAACGACTGGGCCTGTACGCGCGATAACGTGACGGGGCTTGTGTGGGAAGTGAAAACGTCCAATCCAACCACACCCGGCTTGCGCGACGTTGCCAACACTTACACCTGGTACAACCCCAACGCCGCATCAAATGGCGGCGATGCGGGTAGCACCGGAAACTCGATTACCTGCAGCGCAACGCTTGCGGCGTGCAACACTCAAGACTACGTCGCTGCGGTGAACGCGGCAAACCTCTGTGGTCGAAGCGATTGGCGATTGCCTTCGTACAAGGATGCGTTCACCATTTTCAACGCGCAGACCCTCGGCAACTCGACGCCCACGCCCTTCGATCCGACGTACTTTTTAGCGCGCGGTGCAGCGACGTTCACTTCGAACACGCTCTCGCAACAGCCCAACGTGGTGTTTTACGTCGATTCGACCGGCATGAGCTTCACCTCGAAGTCTTCGCTAGCCCGGGAAGTTCGCTTGGTCGCCGGCACTAATGCCTACCAATAGGTTTCACATCATGACATTCTCGAAATTTCTACTTGGCGCACTGGCTGTCGTTAGCGCAGCAGTGATCTCTGCGCTTGGTTACGCTGCATGTTCGACCACCATTGGACCGGTCGGCAATACTGGCACCTGGACAGCCGATGCAAGCGGCGAAATCCTGACCTATTCCGGTAACGGTCTCTCGTATACCAAGTGCCAACTTGGGACCAGCGGTGCGACGTGCGCGACCGGTTCCGTTCAGACATTCACTTGGCAGGGCGCATTGCAAGCCTCGGTCGCTGCTCGCGTGGGTGGTTTCTCTGATTGGCGATTACCCAATCTACAGGAGGCAGTTGCGCTCATTGAGCCGACCTGCGACCTTCCAGCGCTAAGTCCTGCTTTTCCCTTAGCGAGCGCTGGACAGCCTTGGACGAGCACCACCTCAGGGCAGCTTGGCAACGGCGGCGGCGCCTGGTATATCAATACATTCGGCGGCACAACATCAGTTAGCTCCAAAGCGACTGCACGCTCTGTCATTCTGGTTCGCGGAAGCAGCACCCCCGCAGGAAACTTTGACTCGCTTCCCGCCGCAATCGTGAGTCTCGCACCATCCGTGACATCGGTTGCGCAAAACGCGCCGTTCGATGTGGTCGTTTCCACGCCGAGCCCTGTTTCCGCGTTGACAGGCGTGTCGCTCAATATCCTCACCCAACCTGCTGGCCCGGCTGGCTCGCTCACGGGCAACGTGTTCTGCTCCATCCCAAGCGGTAGCAGCACCTGCACCGTAACCGGCTTGCAAATGAGTGGCCCCGCAGGGTTGTACACGCTTAGCGCGTCGACTGCGGGCGGCCCACCCGGCGGCGTAACTGTAAATGCGAGCGCGCCGATTGATCTGCTTTCGGGGCCGACTGCTTTGCTGTTCGCTCCTCTCTCTGCCACACAGTTTGCCCCTTTCAACCTCTTCGTGAGCATCACGCAAGCGTTGGCTTCTGACGTAACGTTCGAGGTGGTGCGAACAGGCGGACCCGCTGGAACGCTAGGCGGCACAGCCACCTGCGTGATTCCCACTGGCTCAACTTCATGCTCGCTCCCGAGCGTGACATTTTCGGGTTACGGCCCCGCGCTAGTGCTAACGGCCAGTGTGATCAGCGGACCTAGCATTCCGCCGGCAGATGTGGGGTTCGATATTGATCCGCAACCAGTGAACATCACAATGGGGACCCCGGCATCGCAGATCGTAAACGTCGGGTTCAGTACGTTGTTCAATATCGACGTAGCCTTGCCGATTCCGATTACGATGACGTCACAGTTGGCACCGAGCCACGTAACGGCGGGTACTTTTACTCCAACGTCGTGTGTCATCCCCGCAGGTTCACAATTCTGCTCAGCCCTCGGCAACACGTTTTCGAACGCTGGTCCTGTGCTCATTAGGCCGATCATCTTTCTGTCGGCCGACCCGATTCTGGTGCAAAGTACCAACACCGCGACAATCAACATCGTGAACCAAGGCGGCACGCTCAGTGCGCCGGCAACGGCGACCCAGTTCACACCGTTCAACGTGACCCTGATACTCGCCGCTGGCGCAGCCGCGACGACCACATTTACGCTCGCTCAGGCATCCGGGCCGGCGGGAACGCTCGGCGGCGGTACGACCTGCACAATTACCGTAGGTAATCTGAGCTGTACGTTCACGGGCGTGACGTTCAGCGGATCGGGTCCGGCGCTTGGTCTCGCGGCAGCGGCGACGAGTGGTCCTGCGACACCTGTGTTGGGCACATCGCTCGACGTAACGGCGGTGAGCTACACGATCAGTCCGATTGCGCCCGCATCGGTGCAGGCGGGTGTGCCATTTAGTGTGACCCTGCAGTCAACCCAGCCGGTTGCGGTTGCCGTTCCACTGACGATTGCGCTCGCAAGCGGTCCAGCCGGATCGCTGTTGGTGCCGAGCGGCTGCACGATCCCAGTCGGCGCAACGAGCTGCACGATCTCGGGCGTAACGCTCGCTTCAACCGGTGCAGTGCAGATCACACCCGTGGCCAGTGGCGCAGTGAGTGTCGCGCTGAGCTTCGAAATAGCGGGGCTAAACGTAGCAGCTGCTCCGGCTCGGATTGCTGTAGCGGTCCCTTCGATGAGCGTATTAGCGCTTGGCTTGCTTGCCGCGCTCGTTTCGCTCCTCGGAATCGTGTCCGCGCGCCGACAGGGACGACCCAAAATTCAGTAGGTACATGCGTTTGTCACCCGGTCGTCTCAACCCCCCCCGGAAGCGATCGGGTGACATCCCAATCAAAATCGATTGAAAGAAAAAGAGCCGCGTTACGCGGCTTTTTTCTTTGGCTCTACGCGCGACCTTGCTATCGTCGGATCGGCCTGATTAGCCCTTGCTCTACTGCGCAGCTCACGGCTTCCGCACGCCGCGACGTGCCCAATCGCTCGAAAATTGCGCTCAAGTGATGCTTTACGGTGCGCTCGGTGATGCCCAGCTCTCGTGCAAGGTGTTTGTTGGTTTTCCCCTCGGCAATTCCTTCAAGAATTTGCGTCTGCCGCACCGAAAGCATGTGCGGCGTCGCGCCTCGCGCCGGAAACCAGGTTTCGCCCAAAAGAAGCCGCGTCAACACCGAGGCTAGCTCGGAGGCATCTAGCGATTTCGGCAAAAAGCCCATCAATCCTTCTTCGATACAGCGCTCGGGCAGGCGCGGATCGTCGGTACCCGACATCAGTACGCGCGCAGTGGTCGGGTGAGTTTGTGCAACCGTGCGCAAAAATTCCAAGCCGTCGCCGTCGGGCAGCCGCCAATCGCAAATCACGAGATCGAAATCCGTATGGCTTGCTAGCTGACGTTGCGCGTCGGCACAAGTGTTCGCGGTGCGGATCTCCTCGATCAGCGCTGTGCGGGTGATTGCGTCTTGAAATCCGTTTCGATAAAGCGGATGGTCATCGACGATCAATAGGCGTGTCCGTTCGGTCATGGCGGGTGGAGTGTACTTCCACCTCGAAGGCGTGTGACCTGTCCGTTCAGACGGGGGTGACAAGCTCGCGATGCATTGATAATCATGCCAACTACGTCATTTAGCCCACTTTCTTTGCGCAACGCTCCCGACCCTCGATTGCTTGATGTCGCACAGCAACAGCTTGTCGCGAAACTATGGTCGCAACGTTTTCGCGATCCGGTCGCGCTTTTACCACTCGCTCAGTCGATATTCGATTCGGAGCCGGGACTACGCGCTTTTGCGCAGCTGCAAATGGCGTGGGGCTATCGATACCGCGGGCAGGGCGATCAGGCCGCCGAAGCGCTAGCAAACGCGGAGGCGTACTATGCCGCGAAACATGACGTCGCGGGGCTCGCGAACTGTCGCGATCTA
>JAAFJI010000217.1 GCA_013298045.1 Betaproteobacteria bacterium | reverse complement strand
GCGAGCGCCATCGTTGGCGGCGGTGTGAGGTATGGTTTCGCTTTGCTTTTTGCGTCGCGCGGCGTGAAGAGGGTTTCGTTGCGGCTCTGCGGCGCGAATGGCAAAAGCATCTCGTGTTGTGCAAGCTCGCTCGGATGCGACGGGCGACCGTGCTTGTCAAGATAGCGCTTGCTGGCGATCAAGGTGAATTCGCTGAGTGCGAGCAGACGCGCAACGAACGAGGCGCTGGCTAGCGGCTTTACGAGGGAGAGAATCGAGACGTCGTGGCTGTCGTCCACGGTGGCCACCACGTTTTGAATCGTGAGCTCGATCACCAGTTTCGGGTAGCGCTCTCGAAAGCGCGCCAAGTGTTTTGCGAGCTGATGCGTCGCGAACCCTGGCGTGCAGAGCACACGAATCGTGCCTTCGGGTTCTGCCGTTTCGAGCGTCGCCACCGTTTGCGCCTCCTCAACATCGATCAATATGCGCTGCACATGTTCGAGATAGCGCTCCCCCGCCTGCGTGAGGGTGACGCTCCTCGTCGTGCGATTTAAAAGTCGGACCTTCAAATGCGCTTCGAGATCGGCGACGACACGCGTCATCACGGCGGGCACGAGATCGAACGCGTCAGCGGCTTTGGTGAAGCTGCCGAGTTCGACCACTTTGGCGAAAGCGCGCATTGCGCGGAGTTGATCCATGGGCTTACCTCGATCCGATTTCGATAGGAGGGTGACGTTCTATTTTTTGACGCAGATTTCGCAGATGAATCTAGTTGATTTACGCAGATGTTTTTGCGAGGGCTTTTGTCGCGTCCCATGAGCAAAAAAATCTGTGTGAATCTGCATCAAAAATAAGGCTGCGCTGCGACGCACCCGTCTGCGAGCTTCAAAGCACTGTCGGCACGTTCCCGCGCATTTCAAGAGCGCCATTATTGCTCATTCGTGAATAAACAATTGAGCGCATCGCTATTTATTTGTTATTCGGCAATACCTAACATTCATTCCATCGACGCAGACATGGCGTTGTCTTCAAGCCGCACTCACTGAACGACGTGTGACTTGAAGACGGCGCGAGGCCTCCGGCGAAGAGCGGCAGAAGCCGCCTGACATTGACTTATCAACCTTCTCCTCTAGGAAACCTGAATCATGAATACGAAATCCTTTTTGATCGCCGCCCTTCTTGCTGCTACCAGCAGCGCTGCCTTTGCAGCCGATGTCGCGCCGGCTGCACCTGCTGCCGACAAAGCCGAGGCAGTGCAAGTCGCGCAAGCAAATACTGGTGTGCGCAATATCGCCCCAATGGCGCGCGCAGGCAGCAACGCAGTAACGGCATCCTGCGCGAACACTTACAACGAAGCGACCTCGATGATCGTCTGCTCAAACGCAGACAGCCGCAGCCGCGAACAAGTCCGCGCAGAGACCCGCGCTTGGTTGAATTCGGCCGAAGGCAAAGCCGCTCGCGCACAAACGCTTGGCGCGTTCTAATCGACTGCTAAACGCGACCCTACCTCGGGACGCGAACAACAAAAACGCGCTTCGGCGCGTTTTTGTTTTGCGACACGGAAGCTTGTCAGCCGTGTGGCTCGGTTGCATCGACCGTCAGATACGAGCGCTGATGGGTCGCTCACAATCGTCTCGCACCCGCTTGGCTCCAACCGCACGGTTGTGGAAGAGATGACGGACGTCGCATTCAGGTAGAAGCGTTCGGATTCAGCGACACGGAATATCGCCGCGTAAAACAACGGGCGAAAGCGATTAATTATCGTTACCGAAAATATACAAAAAAAGCGC
The DNA here is from genome assembly GCA_013298045.1 of Betaproteobacteria bacterium. GTDB lineage: Bacteria > Pseudomonadota > Gammaproteobacteria > Burkholderiales > Casimicrobiaceae > Casimicrobium. The sequence goes on along the minus strand of JAAFJI010000217.1, from coordinate 4,019 downwards.
AGCCATCAAGTTAAATAGGGCAAGTGCGTGTTTAGCTGCTACTGAACTTTGCGCGCAGCGCTTCGACGCGATTGCGATTGACGTTGAAGTCTCGCTTACCCAAACGCGACGCGCTGCGCACGTGGATCACGCTTGCCGCAGCGTCGAGTCGAGCTTCGAAATCGTCCACATAGCGCATCTTCGGTGTGCGAAATTCTGCGTACACGTACGACTCTTCCGCTTTCACGATCGTCGCGCTGTTCATCGATTCGATCGTCGTGATGAGTTTCGCCATCGCCGCGCGCGGGTCGCCTGTGAACGCGATTGGCGCGATGTACGCCGGATGCGTCGGCTCAATGCCCTCGCTGACAACGCTGTTCGGTGTGCGCGTTTTCGGGCTGCTTAATTTGCCTTCGCGGATCCCGAGCGTCGAGGGGCGTCCGCCGTACCACATCGATTTTTCGCGACGCGTGAGGTTCACAAACGCGACCCAGATCACGAAGAGAATGATGATGCAAAGCAACACCAAACCGAAAATTCGAAGCAGTGCGAGCATGGTGGTTGTCTCTTGAAATCGGATTGGTCACTATTGTCGCGCAGCGATGAGTTTTTGCGCAAATTCGACGAAGCCTGCGCCGCATTCGTTTTCGCAAACGTACGCAGGCGGTATCGAAATTTTGTCGAGCGACTCGCGCACGTTGGCAACGCCGACGGAAATGGGAATCGCGCCGAAGAGGGATGCGTCGTTGGGCGAATCGCCGATGAACGCCGCGCGTTTGTGTAATTCATCGCGCGACAAATTGAATTTGGTTTCCATCAGCGGGTAGACGCCGTCGGCTTTTTCGTTGTACGGAAAATAGGCGTGAATGTGAATACTGCTCACCGCCGTTTTGTAGCCTGCGTCTTGCATCATGCGAACGACTGCAGCGACGGTCTCCGGTGCGACATTCGTTGATTGTTCGTTGTAGTCGATCGCGAGATCGGTGAGACGATAGGGTTGATCCGCGCTTACGCGCACGTTTGAAAATTGCGCGATGATGTTTTCACCGAGCGTGCGCAGCGCGGGCAGATAGCCGGGGCCGCGATGTTCGGAATGAATGATGCGTTGCCGCGCGATGCCTTGATCGTCTTTCCACGAAATCACACCGCCATTTTCCGTGACGCAGGCGTCGATGGGCCATGTCGAGAGCATGACATTGCCCCAGCCGCTTGGGCGGCCGGTGACCGGAATTGCGGTGACCCCTGCGCGTTGTAGATCGAAGAGCGAGGCGTAGGCTTCGCGTGTGAGCAGGCCGTGCGAAGTGAACGTTTCATCGACGTCGAAGAGGAGAAAATCGACAGAGCGCAGTCGAGCGGTGGTGAGTGCGTTAAGGGGCTGGAGGCGGGGCATTTTTTGACGCGGCACGCTGATTATTCGTTGTGTCTATTTTCGCCGTTGTTGCGTCATCCCGGCGCTGCGTCGAGAGATTAGAGCGCCCGCGCAATCAACTCACGCAGCTTCACGAGCGATTCAGACGATGCAAGCAAACTCGTCTTCGTTCTTCGCTGCAACATCGAATCCACCGAACGCGCCCATTCGTGATCGCGCAGATACGCGATCTCGCCATCGGCAAATGTGTGATCGAACACTTCGCCCAAGCCGCGATCGACGAGCGTTTGCGCTTCGAGACCGTAGCGATTCACAATGCGATTGGCGTAGCCAGCGTCGATGCCTTGTTTCTGCAGCTCTGACTTGAGTTGCACGAGCGCGGCCTCGCTTGCACCCGCTTGCAGCGGCGCGTGCGTCCACGAAGTTTTCTTTGCTTGCGGAAAAAATGGCAGAAGTTTTTCGACCGCATGTTCGGCGAGTTTGCGGTACGTCGTGATCTTGCCGCCGTAGATGTTTAAGAGCGGTGCTTTCTTGTCGAGAACGTCGAGTTTCAGCGTGTAATCGCGCGTGATTTCGGAGGGGTTGTCGTCGCCGTCGTTGTAGAGTGGTCGCACGCCTGCGTACGTGCTCACAATGTCAGCGCGTGTGAGCGATTTTGCGAGATAGGTGTTCGCGAGATCGAGCAGGTAATCGGTTTCTTGTTCGCTGATTTTCGGCGCGGCGTAATCTTCGACTTCGACATCGGTCGTGCCGATCAGCGAAAAGCGCTCGAAATATGGAATCACGAAGACGATGCGACTGTCTTTGTTTTGCAAGATGTACGCATGCGGCTCATCATGCACCCGCGGCACGATGATGTGTGAGCCTTTGATGTGTTTGACCGACTCTTTGGTCGGCGGCGTGTCGATCTGCGAGAGCAGTGATTTCACCCACGGGCCCGACGCGTTCACAATCGCACGCGCACGAATGGTTTCTTCTTTGCGCGTTGTATTGTCGCGGATCGTTGCAATCCACTCGTCGTCGTTGCGATGTGCTTTGATGAATTCGCAGCCGACGCGAATATCCGCTCCGCGATGTTTTGCGTCTTTCGCGTTTTCGACAACGAGGCGCGCGTCGTTCACCTGCGCATCGGAATACACAAATCCAGATTGCAGATTAGCTTTGAGCCCTGCCGCCCAATGTTTGTTGGGTGAAAGGCGGAAATCAGTTGAAAACGACGCAGGTAGTGTTTGCTTCTGTCCGCTCCATCCACCGAGGCGATCATAGAGAAAGAGGCCGGCGCGAAGCATCCATTTCGGGCGCAGGTGCGGCTCGTGCGGCAACACGAATTGCAGCGGGCGAATCAAGTGTGGCGCAACCTTCAACAGCACTTCTCGCTCGGCGAGCGCCTCGCCGACCAAACGAAATTCGTATTGCTCCAAATAGCGAAGGCCGCCGTGAATCAGCTTCGACGACCATTGCGAGGTGTGCGCTGCAAGGTCATCGCGCTCCACGAGCAACACCGAGAGCCCGCGCCCGATCGCATCGCGTGCGATGCCGCAGCCATTGATGCCGCCGCCGATGATGAGGAGATCGAAGGGTTTCGCGTGGTCGAGGTTCACACGGTAATGGTAGCGAATTCGAAGAGCTGTAGGAGCGCGCTTGCGCGCGATCAATGTCGCCGAATCAATCAACTTCCGAATTGAGAAAATCGCGCGCAAGCGCGCTCCCACCTTGGAAAGAAAAAGGCGACCGAAGTCGCCTTTGTTTCGAATGCGAGCGCGATTACTTCTTCCGCAACTTGCGAATTGCGGCGAGCTGCGCAACGGCCGACGCCAATTCCGCCTGCGCGGCGGCATAGTCGATCGCTGCATCTTTGTTGCGCAACGATTCTTCGGCTTTCTTGCGCGCCTCTTCGGCTTTCGCTTCGTCGAGGTCATGGCCACGAATCGCGGTGTCGGCGAGTACCGTGACGACGTTCGGCTGCACTTCGAGAATGCCGCCAGCAACGAAGACGAACTCCTCATCGCCATCGGCCTTTTCGATGCGAACTGCGCCCGGCTTGATGCGCGTAATCAGCGGCGTGTGGCGCGGATAAATGCCAAGCTCACCGACTTCGCCGGGAAGCGCGACGAACTTCGCCTCGCCCGAGAAGATCGAGGTTTCGGCGCTGACGACGTCTACGTGGATGGTGCTCACTCTGAAATCCTATTCACTTTGAGCAATTTGATCCGCGGGATGATCGCAAGGCGCGCTGACTTCGACATTACGTACGTACCGCACTTACGTAAATTCGGTCAGCGCAACGCAGCAAGCGCCCGCGCAGCAAATTGCTAGTTGAGCGTCTTTGCTTTTTCCATGGCTTCCTCAATGGTCCCCACCATGTAGAAAGCTTGCTCTGGCAAATGATCACATTCGCCATTCACAATCATGTTGAAGCCGCGAATCGTGTCTTTGAGCGAAACGATTTTGCCTGGCGAACCAGTGAACACTTCAGCAACGTTGAACGGCTGCGAGAGGAAGCGCTGAATCTTACGAGCGCGCGCAACGGCGAGCTTGTCTTCCGGCGCGAGCTCGTCCATGCCGAGAATCGCGATGATGTCGCGAAGTTCTTTGTAGCGCTGGAGTGTCGCTTGTACGGCGCGGGTGCAGTTGTAGTGCGCTTCGCCGATCACGAGCGGATCGATTTGGC
>JAAFJI010000216.1 GCA_013298045.1 Betaproteobacteria bacterium | reverse complement strand
AGTGCCGATCGCATTGCAAATCACGACGTTGCCTTTGCGATAAGCCTCGAAGAGTCCCGGGACGCCGAGCGCTGAGTCGGGGCGGAAGGCAAGCGGATCAAGGTAGACGTCGTCGATGCGTCGATACATCACATCGACACGCTGCGCGCCGGTGGTCGTGCGCATGTAGACGTGATCGTCTTTCACGAAAAGGTCTTGCCCCTCGACTAGTTCGATGCCCATTTGCTGGGCGAGAAAAGTGTGCTCGAAGTAGGCGCTGTTGAAGCGACCTGGCGTGAGTAAAACCACGGTCGGGTTATCGATCTTGCTTGCCTCTTTAAGCGTCTGCAAGAGCATCGCCGGATAGTGCTCCACCGGACGCACCGATTGCTGAAGAAAAAGCTCCGGGAAGAGCCGCATCATCATCTTTCGGTTCATCAACATGTAGGAGACGCCGGAGGGCACCCGCAGGTTGTCTTCGAGCACGTAGTATTTGCCGTCGTTGTTGCGCACGATGTCAACGCCGGTGATCGACACGTAGGTATCGTGCGGCACGTTGACGCCGATCATCTTGGTCTGAAACTGCGCGTTGCCGAGGATCTGCTCGGTCGGAATCAGTCCGGCTTTCAAGATTTTCTGGTCGTGATAGATGTCGGCGAGAAACAGATTGATCGCCTGCACCCGCTGGGCAAGGCCGCGCTCGAGATAGTCCCACTCGTCGGCGGTTATCACCCGCGGAATCACATCCGAGGGAATGAGCCGCTCGGTTCCGCCTTCTTCGCCATAGACCGTGAAGGTGATGCCGATCCGTCGAAACAACAGATCAGCCTGGGCGCGGCGCTGCGTCAGCATCTGCTCCGGCGAATTGTTGAGCCATTGAAAATAGTTTTGATAATGCTCGCGCGCGACGACAGGCTCATACGCTGCGTTCGACGCGTTTATCGCGTTTGCGCCGGCGGTGAAGAGCATTTCGTCGTAGTGATGCGCGGGCGGCGGCTTGATGGCATGCATGAATTAGAAGAGGGGCAGCGAGCCTGCCCCATACCTGAATAGTTCATGCCAATGCTAAGCAAATACCGTGCGCCGTGTGTGGGTGAGAACCCGCCCGCCGCGAAACGGTACGCCCAGAAGAATCACTCTACGTCTCGTAAAGCTACTACTGCAAATGCCCATATAAACCGTTTGTATAGGCTGAAAATATTATTTAGAGAAAAACGTTTTGGATGCGATATTTCGTATATTTAATTTGGCGGATATAGAAAATGCCATATACGTGCATTCGTCGCCGCTCGCCGACGCGCTCGCGCGGTCGCAGCAGCGCCGACACGGGTTTAATTCACCCGCGTCGTATCCATGCGGCGACCAATGGGCGCTGCGATCGGCTCTGCGGTCGGCGTTGGGATCGGCGCTGCGATTCGCGTTCGCAACGTGCGCAGCGCTTCCCTAGTTAATCGTCACCCGTTTTTGCGCCGTTTGCGCTTTTTTTGGCAGGGTCAGCGTCAGCACACCGAGCTCGTGCGCCGCGCTTGCCGCGTCGGCGTCAAGCGCCACCGGAAAACGTAGCGCGCGCGACGCGCTGCCGCTGCCTCGTTCGGCGCGTAGAAGCTTTTCGCCCTCGACCGCAGTCGGTGCGAAATTCACCTCGATTTTCACCAGCTTGTCTTCAACCGCAATGTTGATTGCATCTTTCGCCGCCCCCGGCACGTCGATGCGAACCACGTATGCCGTGTCAGTCTCGGCGACGTCTGCGCGAAGCGCCGGTTCGGCAGGCGCGTCGCCAAAGAAATGTGAGGTGAGCGAATCAATCGCGCGATCGAAATCCTGCGCCGCAAACGCGCGATGGGTGCGGGGGCTAAAGCGGATCAAACCAGTCATGTCAGTCTCCTGTGGGATTCAGGCGCGACAGTTGCGCCGATAAATACAAACGTGCGAGCAGACAATCGCCTTTCAAGCGCAGCGGCGGCTAAATTCGAGTCGCGACGCGAAAACGCCAGGCTCGCACTTGAATCGCGTGTCTGCGACCCCAGCGCCGTCATCTACATTTGAGTCTTGGCATCGGTCGTCGCCGATCTGCCCACGATAGAGCCCGCATCACTCATGTATCAGTTCAAACACATCACCTACAGCGCCCCGAACCCTGGAAAAAAACTCATCGTGCTTGGCGCGGTACACGGCAGCGAGAAGTGCGGCACGCTTGCCATTGCCCGCGTCCTCGCCGATTTTGAATCCGGTGCGCTCGCGCTTGTTCGCGGGCAGGTGAGCTTCGTGCCCATCACCAATCCAAAGGCCTATGCGCAGAACACGCGAAACGGCGATCGCAACTTAAATCGTCGCCTGCGTCCGGAAGGCGTCCCGCGCGAGTTCGAGGATCATGTCGCCAACTGGCTCTGTCCGCTGCTCGCAGGCCACGACGTGTTGCTCGATTTACATTCGTTTCAGGCGCAGGGACAGGCGTTTGCGACCTTGGGGCCGGAGAACAATTCGCAACCACTGGAGCCCTTCGTTCACGCCGACGCAGAGATGGCGATGATTGCGCGCTTAGGCGTCGGTCGAGCCGTAGACGGCTGGCTTGCCACCTACGCAACCGGCGTCGAGCGCCGCCGCGCTACCCGCGTGGACGAAGCGGACAGCACCGATCTCGACCCGCAATACGGCGTCGGCACCACCGAATACATGCGCTCGCGGGGCGGCTATGCGATCACCCTCGAATGCGGGCAACACAGCGACCCTGCCGCGCCGGACGTCGGTTACCGCGCGATCGTCAACACCCTTGCCCATCTGCGACTGATCGATGCGCCCGATCCCGCGCCGAACACCCGCATGCAAGGGCTTCGACTGCACGAAGTGATCGACAAAGCCCACGCGGATGACGCGTTTGCCCGCGCCTGGAAGAGCTTCGATCCGCTGCGCGAAGGCGAGCTCATTGGCACCCGCGCCAGTGGTGAGCCAGTGCGCGCGCCGCACGACGGCTGGATCGTGTTTCCGAACGCGGTGGCGGCGGTTGGCACCGAATGGTTCTACCTTGCAAAGGCCAATCCAAGGTTTGCTTAGCGCTAACATCAACCGAGTCGGTGTTCGCGATTTAACTTTATGGGTATTCGCCCAGTAAAGTATGAATTTAGTTTACGTTCTCATTTTTGTTAATGTTTAAAAGAAATTGAACATAACTCAATAAATTAATGGCTTAATGCGATATCGCTATATTCGAGGTCCGCGCCCAGCACCGAGTACACCAGCCGACCTCGAACGCATATCACCGCTTTCACGACTCCGCAAAACAATCGGAAGTGCCCGCCTTCCACCATGTCGCTTGACCCGCTGACCGCCTACCTCGTCACTACGGTGTTTACGCTGCTCAACGGCGCGGTGTTAGGCTTCATTCACCCCGCGTTGCCGAAGGATTTGCAGCCGAGTTCTGCGGACTGGCGCGTCGGCACGCTACTGTTTGCCGTCTCCACCATGCTCTTCGTTGCGCATGGCGCGTCGCAGGCGGCCTGGCTACTCCCGCTTGCCAATGGCGCGCTGCTGTTTGGCGTCGCGCTCTACCTGCGATCCGGACGTCGCTATGTGGGGCGACCCGATCGCGTCTGGGTATTTCTTCCTGCGCTCGCCGGCGTCGCCGGGCTGGTCTTCTACACCCTTGTCTATCCGCAATTCACCTCGCGGGTCGTCATCAGCTCGTTCGCGGTTTTCGCCTACGTGGTTGCCAACGTCTACGTTCTCTACAACTACCGGCGCGCGCATCACTCCATTAGCAGCGCCGTTCTTATCGGGCTCATGGTCGTTGCTGCGCTGCTACTGCTTGCGCGCGTCATTTATTTTTTGCGCGTCGACAACGTGGTCGACATTACGCAGACAGGCAACATGGTCAATGTCCTCACGCCGATTCTCATCGCCGCGATTCCGGTGGTGGGTACCACAGCCTTCGCGCTGCTCTGCTTCGAGCGCATTCGCAGCGACTTGCACCGTGTCGCCACCACCGACGCGTTGACCGGTCTTCCCAATCGCCGCACCATCGCCGAGCGCGCGATGGACGCGTTCGAAATTGCGCGCGCCGAGCAGCGAGACTTCGCGCTCGCAGTGATCGACATCGATCATTTCAAACGCATTAATGACAGCTTTGGCCACGACGCGGGCGACCACGTGCTGCGGCGCGTGTCGGAATTGCTCGCACAAAACGTTCGCGGTCAACATGTGGTCGGTCGCCAGGGTGGCGAGGAATTCGTCGCGCTCTTTATCGGAGCCGACCTCCACGGTGCGCAGGCTGCGGCCGAGCGTTTGCGCAGTGCGATCGAGAATAACGACATCGAGATCGGCGGCATCACTTACAAAGTCACCCTTTCAATTGGCGTCGCCTCGATGCAACCCACCGACGACGACTACGACGACGTTCTCCGTCGTGCCGACCGCGCGCTCTATCGCGCCAAAGCCGAGGGGCGCAACTGCGTGCGCTAGCTTGTGGCGACCAACCAAAGTTCCGTCGTTGGTCCGGGTTGTAGGCGACCAACTGGCGTCGCTTGAAGCGTTCGCGCTTCAAATCACGTTCGAATGAGCGCAACAAGGCACGTCCAACTCTGCGCCTGCGGGTAAGCGTGTAGGAGACTACCCAGAGTCAGCGTTTTTTACCAACCCTCTGTGCTCGAACTCAGACGAGACCGAGCTTGCAACCAATCCGACCCCCGCGTGGCGCGAGCGCAGCGATCGATCGTCGAAGCGTCCCTCGCCCATGTCGACATCGCTATACGCAACGAACGGCGCTTGACCTCGACGCTCTTCATAAAAAGACGACCCGCGTGCAAAGAGCGGCTATGCTTTTGTACTTCTCACTGGAGACGCCCTTGAAACTTTGTACCATTGTTGTTGCCTGTGCAATCGGCGTTGTCGGCCTGCTAAACACCACGCTTGCACACGCGCAAAAGCCCTTCAAACGCGCCGAGTTCCGATTGCTGACGATGCAGGATGAAAATCAATCGATTCCTCCCGACGCCCTAATGCAGGGGAAGGCACAGGCCGATCTGCTTCGCTGGGCACCCGGTAAAGTCATCAACGGCGCATCGTCACCGCTCGAACCAGGCGGCGCTGGCATCACATCCGCTGCTTGGCAAGCGCTCGGGCCTGGCAATGTCGGCGGTCGCATTCGAGCGGTTGCAATCCATCCGAACGACCCGAATCGGATATTCATTGGCGCAGCCAGCGGCGGCATTTGGTACACGACAAACGCTGGTCAGACTTGGACGCCTGTCGGCGATCAGCTGGCGAGTCTTGCGATCAGCTCAATTGTGTACGACCCCTCGAATCCGGACACGATGTATGCAGGAACCGGCGAAATTTTTGGCTACTCCGCCAACCTCGCATCGCCGACAAGTGGCGCGACCGGCGCAGGTGTTCTGAAATCCACCAATGGCGGTCTGACTTGGGTGCGGCTCGCAAGCACGAATCCATTGACCGACGCGAATTGGCAGTTCGTCAATCGCATGGCGATCCATCCGTCAAACCCGAACCGATTGTTCGCCGTCGCTGCGGTGCTCGGTTATGGCGCTTCGCTCGGCGGCGTTTTCGTTTCAACGACGGGTGGAAATTCCTGGACGAAGTTAACGAACTACCCGAGTAGCTTTCCGCTCTACCAGGCCACCGATCTCAAGATCAATCCGGTAAACGCCCAAAACGTAGTCGCATCCGGCTATGGTGTCGGCGGAGCGCGCGTCGCGGTAAGTCTGGACGGCGGCACGACTTGGTCGGCAAGCGCGATGCCAACGATATCGACGCAGGGGGGGCGTATTGAGCTTGCGTTCGCGTCCGACGGCACGCTATTCTC
>JAAFJI010000219.1 GCA_013298045.1 Betaproteobacteria bacterium | reverse complement strand
AGGAGCGCGACCGATAACGCAATCAAAGAAAACAGCGAATCCATAGAGCGAACGTTACGCGAAATTCACTTCAGAGAAAACGGTTTTCAGAGCTTTGCGTCCTAGCGCAGCGTCGTCCCAGCGCGAAGCGCATAAAGCTTTGCGTCCTAGCCGCGAAGCGGCGACGTCCTAGCGAGCGAAAGCGAGCGTCGTCTTAGGCCGAAGGCCGTCGTCCTGTTTTGCTTACAGCAAAACAATATCGTATTGCTCCTGCGAATAGGTCGCCTCGGGTTGCAGCGATACCGGCCGCTCAATGTCCTGAGAAATCTGGGCAAGCGTTGCCGATTCGTCTTCAAGAAACAGATCGATCACCGATGGCGCAGCAAGAATGCGCATTTCGCGCGGATTGAACTGTTTTGCCTCGCGCATGATCTCGCGCAGAATTTCGTAGCAAACCGTTTGCGCTGTCTTGATTTCGCCGCGTCCCTGGCAGGTCGGGCAGGGTTCGCAGAGCACGTGCGCGAGCGATTCGCGAGTGCGCTTGCGCGTCATCTCCACCAATCCGAGATGGGTGAACCCGTTCACCGTCAAGCGCGTGCGGTCGCTTGCGATCGCGGTTTTGAGCGCTTCGAGCACCGCCTCGCGATGCTCGGCCAAATCCATATCGATGAAATCGATGATGATGATTCCGCCTAAATTGCGCAGCCGCAGCTGCCGCGCAATCGCCTGCGCCGCTTCAAGATTGGTCTTGAAAATCGTGTCGTCAAACGATCGGCCGCCGACAAAGCCGCCAGTGTTGACGTCGATGGTTGTGAGCGCCTCGGTCTGGTCGAAGATCAGATAGCCGCCGCTTTTCAAGTCCACACGCCGATGCAGCGCACGCTCAATCTCCTGCTCGGCGCCATACATGTCGAACAAGGGCCGCGCACCTTGATGCAATTGCACCCGCTCGGTGAGCGCCGGGGAATACCGTTCTGCAAAATCGATCAAAGCCGCTTTCGCCGGTTCGTTATCTACGATTACACGCTGAGTCTCTTCATTTGCAAAGTCGCGCAGAACTCTTTCTGCAAGCGACAAATCTTGATGAAGCAATGTCGCCTGCTTGGCGAGTTTGCTGCGCGCCTCGATTTCCGACCACAGTTTGGTCAGATACTCCACGTCGCGCGCGAGCTCGCGCTCGGTGGCACGCTCGGCGAGCGTACGAATGATGAACCCACCGTGCGGAACGTCAGGTGGAAAGAGCTTGGTCAGCGAATCTTTAAGCAGCGCACGTTCGGCCTCATCCTCGATTCGCTGCGAGATGCCGATATGCGAATCCTGCGGCAGATGCACGAGCAGCCGCCCGGCGAGCGAAATCTGCGTGGACAGGCGCGCGCCCTTGGTGCCAATCGGATCCTTGATGACCTGCACCATCAGCGATTGTCCTTCGCGGATCAAATGCTCAATCAGCTTCTGAGTGATCTTCCCGGTGGCGTCGGTTGCGTGGGGCGCGTTTTTGTATTCCCAAATGTCTGCGACATGCAAAAACGCGGCACGATCTAGCCCGATTTCGACAAATGCGCTTTGCATCCCGGGGAGCACCCGTGCGACACGGCCGAGATAGACGTTACCGACCAGACCGCGATGGCTGGTGCGCTCGATGTGCAATTCCTCGATCACACCGTGATCGAGTACCGCCACCCGCGTCTCTTGCGGGGTGACGTTGATCAGAATTTCTTCGGTCATCGCTGACCTCACTTCTCAAATGATTAGAGAGGCATCGACCCAAAGCAAATCGCTGCGTCTCTACACACTTCCCGAATGAACCTTCAAGCGCGCTCCGGCGGGCGTCGCCGCGCTCGCGCTATACGACCTGAATGCCAAACCTCGACAACAGCACGGCAGTTTCATAAATCGGCAAACCCATCACGCCGGAATAGCTGCCTTCGAGCCGCTCGACGAACACCGCACCCATGCCTTGAATCGCATAGGAGCCGGCTTTGCCCATGGGCTCGCCGCTGGCGATGTAGTTTTTGATCTCGGCGTCCGTGATGTCGCGGAAACGCACGCGCGAAATCGACACGTCGTGCAACATCCGGTTGCCATTGGTAATTGCAATCGCGCTTAGCACCTCGTGCGTCGTGCCGGAGAGCATTTTGAGCATGCGTGCCGCGTCCTCGGCGTTCTTCGGTTTGCCGAGAATCGTTCCGTTGAACACCACGGTGGTGTCGGCACCGATGAGCGGCATCGGCGGCAGCGCCCGCTGCTTTGCGCGCAGCACACCAATGTCGGCTTTCATTTTTGCCATGCGCTCGACATAAACAAACGGATTCTCCGATTGCAGGGGCTCCTCGTCGATGTCTCGCATGCGCCCGCCCTCCTCGCGCAAGAGGATCATCTTGCAGGCGATGCCCATTTGTTGCAACAGTTCGAGCCGACGCGGGCTCTTTGACGCGAGATAGATTTCGTTCATGTCCTGTGAAATTCAAACCGGGCGACCGAGGCAGTCTGCCCGTTAGTCGCGATGGTAAGGATGTCCAACGCTCAAGCTTACCGCACGATAGAGCTGTTCGACCAGAAAAACCCGCGCGAGCCCGTGCGGAAGCGTCAATCTCGACAAGCCGATGCGCTGGCGCGCCTCTGCTTTGAGCGTCGCATCCAGCCCGTCGGCGCTGCCGATCACAAATGTCGCCGACGGTGCCTCGCGCGCCCAAGCGCTCAAGTGCGCGGCCAACTCCCGCGTGCTCACCTGCTCGCCACGTTCATCCAACGCGATCAGAAGCGTCTGCCGCGCGAGCTGCGCGCGAATGCGCGCGGCCTCGTCGGCGAGCACACTTTCGGTGGACTTGTTCGGTGCGCGTTTTTCCGGTTTCAGTTCAACCAGCTCGAACGCCCACTCGGGTGGAAAGCGCTTTGCGTACTCCTCGGTGCCTTCGACCACCCAGCGCGGCTGGTTGTGACCGAGGGCGATGAGTTTCAGGCGCATAGGCGATGGCAGGTCAGGTTCGTGCGGTACACCAAACGGTTCGCGACGAACTGAGCCGCGCGACGTTGGTAGCGTTTATTTCGCGCTCGACTTCTTCGCGGCAGGCTTCTTCGCGGCAGGTTTTTTGGCTGCGGGCTTTTTCGCAGCGGGTCGCTTAACAGCAGGTTTCTTGGCGGCAGGTCGCTTGCTGGCGGGCGACTTCGCTGCGGGTTTCTTGGCGGCAGGCTTCTTCACCGCGGGTCGCTTCGCCTCCGGCGTTTTGCGCGCCGCCGACTTCGTCGAGGGTTTCGCGGCAGGCTTTTTGGCGGCGGGTGCTGCCGCAGGCACAGTTTTCCCAGCAGCAGCTTTGCCTTTTCGCACTGATGCCCCAATCTTTCTTGACTTTTCGCCAGTATTTGATGTTGTCTTTACGATACTTTTCTGCGGTTTCGGTGTTTTTTCACGCGGCGCTGGCGTCCAAAGCTCTTCGAGATGGTAGAGCACCCGCGTTTGCGGCAGCATGATGTGGACGACCAGTTCGCCACAATCGACGATTACCCATTCGCCGCTTTGCTCGCCTTCGATCGCAATGACGTGACCGCCTGCGGCTCTGACTTTATCGGCGACGTTGCGCGCGAGCGCCTTGGTCTGTCGCGCGCTCTCGGCAGTCGCGACGATGATCGCGTCATAGAGCGAGGTCAGCGTCCGCGTGTCGAGCGGCGTGATGTCGGTCGCTTTGATGTCTTCGAGCGCCGAAACGGCGGCCTGCTGAATTTTGTTGAGGCGCAAATGCGATCCTTGGTCAATCTGTGTAGAGTCGATGCGTCCGAATATAGGACAGCACGGCCGCCGGAAGCAACGGCAACAGCGCAGCATCCGACGAACCAGCGCGAATCATGTTGCGAATTTCGGTGGACGAGATCGCCTGCGGTGCAACGGTGTGCAAGTAAATTCGTCCGGCGAGGTCGCTGCGAAGCGAGCTCGCGTCAGTCGTCGCACGACCCTGCCAGACCGCGCTCATCGCGGATGAAAACACGTGTGCGGTCGCAAAACCCGGACGGTTCAACACCACAAAATGCGCGAGATCGAAAAGTTCGCTCGCGCGGTGCCACGATTGAACTCGCAGAAACGCGTCCACGCCAATCAACCAGATGAGCGGCCGCGTCGGATACGCCGCACGGAAGGATTCAAGCGTCGTAATCGTGTAGCTCGCACTCGCGCGCGAGAGCTCGCAGTCGTCCGTGGTAAGCCCCGGCACGTCTTGCACGGCGAGCGCAAGCATCGCCAATCGATGGGCGGCACTCGCCCCTGGGCGCGCACGCAGCACATTTTGTTGCGCCGGGATCAGCCGCAATTCAGGCAACTGGAGCGCCGCCGCCGTATCCTGCCCGACGCGCAAATGTCCCCAATGCACGGGGTCGAAGCTGCCGCCAAAGAGCGTAAGGGGCGGCTCGATCGAAGATGAGATGGTTGCGCTCACGTGAACAAGTCTAGGCGATGTTCATCGAACCCACGGTTTCTGAAACAAGAGCCCGGCGTTTTCGTCCGCCACACGAACCCACGTATTCTGCGTCGATCAGCGCCCTGGCAAGCGATAACTAAACTCATACGAATGCTTGCCATCGGTGATGTTGATTTTGAAGTCGCCTTCGAGACCGACGAGTTCATCGGTCGCCGAATCGGGGACGACGGCAACCGTAAGCGATGGCGCGCCGCGATTCAGCCCGGAGATTTTGCGCGGGACGGGATGCAGTGTCGAGTGAAATTCGGATGCAATGGCGATCTCGGTACGCAAGCGTCGATAGCGCGGGCTATCGACCGAAGCGACCGAGTCGTCAGTGCTCCGAATTTCACCGACAATGCGCCCGTAGCAGGAAAACGAAAGGTACGTCGCACGATTTCCGGTTGATTTGCCGCTGGTGATTGCGTGCAGCTTTTTTTTCCTGCGACCGCGCGAAATCTCCGGGCTACATGCCCGTGTGTTGCAGCACGAAGCTGCCACGTTTTCCAGCGAGCGTGCCAGTGACGCGCTCAATGGCAACGTAGCCTGCTGAGCCTTTGGTGCCGGTCATCGCGGAGAGCATTTGCCCTTTCGTCGTCGCTACGAGATCGCCCACGATTTCCTTATCGATCGACATGCGACCGAGCTTCGATTCGGCCGCCGAACCTGAGTCCATACCTTCGAAGCTCATCGGTTGCAGCTTCACAGTAAAGCTGCCTTTGGCAAGTTGCGTCATGTGATGCCTCGCTAATTTAGAAAATACGTCGGCTGCACGAAGCACTTCGTTTCGAGATTAAACCGAACTCGCGCAAAACCGAAAAATGTGATCGCTCGAATTGCGTGTTCACTCACGGCGGCGCGGCATTCGATACGGTGCGGGTGGTGAGCTTTGTAGCGACTAACAGGGCGTCGATTAATTTCTTTGCTGCATCGCGCGCCTGAGGGTTCGGTCCAACCGTTACGCCTTCGCCGGGCTTCACGCCATTGGGCACTTCTTTGCGCACACGGAGCGTCCCACTCGGATTGTCGAAATCGTGGTACGCGCCGGGAAAGCTCGTAATGGTGGCGCTTTGTTTCCGCGCCTGCAACGCGGCAATCCAGCTCTTGCATGGCGCAGCTGGCGTCCAATCGTCGGCCTCTCCAATCAGCAGAGTGAGCGGCGATGACAGCGTTGTATCGTTCGTCGATTTCGCGTAACTCGAACAGCCTGGGTAGAACGAAATCGCGTGCGCAAATGGCGGGTCGCCTCCGTGCGCTTTCTCGCCCGTTCGCGTAATCGTTGCAAGCACGGTGCCAGCACCATGCGACCAGCCCCAGAAAAAAAAA
>JAAFJI010000215.1 GCA_013298045.1 Betaproteobacteria bacterium | reverse complement strand
CTTCGAAAATCTCTTCATCGCCTCTGGTTTCTCGGGGCACGGCATGCAACATGCGCCTGCAATCGGCAACGCGGTTGCGAAACTCGTGATGGGTTTGCCGGCACCCGAGGTTGCGGTGCTCACGCCCGAGCGCATTGCACGCGGCGAGCCGATTGTCGAGCAGAATGTGATTTAGCCTCGATTCGTAGGGTGGGCACCCCGCGCCCACCGTAGCTTCACGCGCCGCATGCGTTGGTGGGCAAAGGGCTGCCCACCCTACGCTGTCGCCACGCCGCGCGCTTCAAGCGCCCGCTCATCAATCGGCAAATGAATCAACGCCGCGAAAATGCCGAGGGCAATCGTGAGCATCCACACAGTGTCGTAGTTACCGTTCAGATCGAAGAGCTTTCCGCCCAGCCACACGCCGAGGAAGCTGCCGACTTGATGCGAGAAAAACACGATGCCGCCGAGCATGCCCAGAAAACGAGCGCCGTAAATTTGCGCGACGAGCGCGTTCGTTGGCGGCACGGTGGAAAGCCAGAGCACACCAATCGCGGCAGCGAAGAGATATACCGACCACGCGGAGAGCGGTGCGGCCAGAAAGATCACAATCACCACCGAGCGCATGAAATAAATGAACGAGAGCACATAGCGCTTTGGCATCTTGCCCGCAACGACGCCCGCGACGTAAGTGCCGATGCAATTGAATAACCCCACGAGCGCGAGCGCGGTAACGCCCACGTGCGCAGGCGTGCCTTTGTCGAGCAAGTACGGTGTCAAGTGGGCACCGATGAACACGACTTGGAATCCGCAGACGAAATAGCCGAGGGTGAGCAGCAAGTATGACCGATCGGCAAACGCAGTTTGCAGCGCTTCTCCGGCGGTCGCCTGCCCGACGGTCGAAGGCTGCGGCAACTTGCCCTTCTCGCCGAGTTTCGCGAAGTACCAACCGAGAGGCGCAATCGTTGCGGTTAACACGCCCATCATGATGAGCGAGAACTGCCAGCCGTCATGCGAGATGAACCATGATCCGAGCGGAATCATCAGGAACTGGCCGAACGAACCCGCAGCGGCGCTGATGCCGAATGCCCAAGCACGACGCGACGCATCGACCATCTTGCCCAGTACGCTATAGGCGACGCTGTAGGTCGTACAGGCCACGGCAACGCCCATGATGATGCCGCCCGAAAGCGCGAGCGTGAAGGTACTCGAAAGAAATGCCGTCCACACAAAACCGATCGTGTAGAGCACCGCGCCAACAATCAAAACGCGTTTCGCGCCGTAGCGATCGGCGATGTAGCCAATGAAGGGTTGCGACGCACCCCAGATGATGTTTTGCAAGGCGACTGCGAAGGAGAACACTTCGCGTCCCCATTTCATGTCGGCGGAGATGGGTTGCAAGAAAAGCCCGGAGAAGGCATTGCGCGAACCCATCGCAATGCCGAGAATGATTGACACCGCGAGCAAGGCGTAAACGATGTTTTTGTTGCGTTCGGAATCGGTCATGGCTGGCTTTCTGGCGTTGAGCGTTTATTATCGTTTGCGGTGGTTGCGAAACCTGTCGACGAGACCGAAAATTGGGCGGGCTATTATGCGCAAAGTGTAGGAGCGCGCTTGCGCGCGACACAGCGTTTGCATTAGAGCCCGTTGCGAACTACAGCGATCGAGGAATGGCCGTATCGCGCGCAAGCGCGCTCCTACCTATCGACTCACCGACTGCGATTGAATGAAAACGATTTGGAAACCCCACACCCCAGCCGAGATTTACGCGCCACTTTCGACGTATAACCATGCGATTGAGTTGCCGCCCGGCGCGCGCATTCTGGAATCGAGCGGACAGCTGCCGGTACGGCTCGATGGCTCGTGGCCCGATGGAATTGCCGCGCAAACGGAAGTCGTTTGGCAAAACATCGTCGCGATTTTGAAGAGTGCGGAGATGACGGTGGAGCATCTCGTGCGTGTGAAAACGTTTCTGATTCAGCGAGAACATATTGCCGAGTATTCGCGAGTGCGCGCGACGTTTTTGGGTGAGTGTCGCCCCGCGAGTACGCTCATCTTGGTTTCGGGATTTACTCGGCCAGAGTGGTTGGTTGAGGTTGAGATTACGGCGGCGAAGGTTGACTACGATGCCGAGCGTAATTGAGTGGGGAGGCGCGTTTCCTCACTGTCATTCCCGCGAAGGCGGGAACCCAGACCGAGAGCTTTTCGCGTAAGTGTGACTTAGGAAGAAGGGCCAAAGTGCTGGGTCTGGGTCCCCGCCTTCGCGGGGATGACAACAGTTGGAATCGAAACACGAATATGAGTTCGGTAGAAGCAATTAGACAAAGTCTCGCGTCCCTCGACTGGATCGCCGAAGAAAAAGACATCGAGAAACTCTCGAAGGATTACTACTGGTTTTCGCCGCTGCTGAAGCAAGCGCTCGACGACAAACGCGCCGACGCAGTCGTGCGGCCGCGCACGCGCGAGGAGCTTGCGAGCATCGTCGCCGAATGCGCGAAAACGAAAACACCGATCACGATGCGCGGCGCGGGGACGGGAAACTACGGGCAATCGATTCCATTGCACGGCGGACTCGTGATCGATATGTCTTCTATGAATCGTATCGTGAGTATTGAGCGCGGAATGGCGACTGTCGAAGCTGGTTGCAAACTGCTTGACCTCGAAGCTGCGGCGAATGCGAAAGGTTTCGAGCAGCGAACCTATCCAAGCACGTTTCGGCTTGCGACCATGGGCGGCTTGTTCGGCGGCGGTTTCGGTGGCGTGGGCTCGATCAATTTCGGACCGATTTATGCGCCGTCGAATGTGTTGTCCTTGAAGGTGATGACAGTTTCCGAGACGCCTGAGATTATCGAGCTGCAAGGCGATGATTGCCTCGCGCTCGCGCATGCGTATGGCACGAACGGCATCATCGTTGATCTCACCATTGCGCTAGCACCGAAGCAACACTGGAACGAAAGCTACGCAAGCTTTTCATCGTTCGATGACGCGATGAAATTTGGTGCAGCACTTGCGGCTTCGCCCGGCATCGTGAAGAAACAGTGTGGCATCTTCGCGGCGGGGTTCACGAAGTACATGTTGCTGTTGAAGAAGTTGATCGCGACCGATCAGCCTTATGCGATTTGTTTGATTGCGGATAGCGGCGAGGCGGCGTATCGCGCGCTAGTCGCGGCACACGGCGGTACGGTGAATCATTGGGCAAGCGCCGAGGAAGCCGCTTCACGCGGACGTTACGCGCATGAGTTCTGCTGGAATCACACGACGATGCATGTGCTTCGGCTCGATTCGTCGTTCACGTATTTGCAATGCATCTTGACCGATCCGGTGAAACAGGCGAAAGCGCTGCACGATCAATTGAATCCGCGCGTGATGATGCATTTCGAATTCATTCGCAATGCGGAAGGCGCGGTTGCATGCGGCGGACTACCTGTTTTGAAGTTCGAATCGAAAGAACAAATCGAGCAAGACATCGCGAACTTCGAATCGCACGGCGCATTCGTGATGAATCCGCATGTGTACGAAGTCGAAGAAGGCAATTCGAAGCAGATCGATCCGAAGCAGGTGGCGGCGAAGCGGCGGTTTGATCGGTTGGGGTTGTTGAACCCGGGGAAGCTGCGTGGATGGAAGATGTAGCTCGGTAGGAGCGAGCTTGCTCGCGATTGATGCTAGATTGAACACTTTATCGCGAGCAAGCTCGCTCCTACCTTTCACTGAATCGCGGCAGAGCCGCCCCTCCAAATCATGATGCACGGTTTCATTCCGCCACACCGCTACTACGCCTACAAGACCTGGCAGGAGATTCGCGATCTGCCCGACAAGAAAAATGTGCCGTTAATCTTGCCGATTGGTTCGATTGAGCAGCATGGGCCACATCTTCCGGTCGCTGTCGATTCGGCGTTGACGCTTGGCGTGATCGGTGAAGCGCTTGCGCGCTTGCCGAACGACAATCCCGCACTTTGTTTGCCGCCGCTGTACTACGGCAAAAGCAATGAACACGATGGCTTTCCGGGCACGATCACATTGACGGCGAAGACGCTCACTACCTTGCTCATGGAAGTCGGCGAGCAGGCGTATGCGAGCGGTTTTCGCAAATTGGTGCTCGTGAACGGCCACGGCGGTCAACCGGAAATCTTGCGAATCGCTGCGCGCGATTTGCATGTGAAGTACCGCGACTATCACTGCTGGCACTTGTTCATTTGGGACGTACCGAACAAAATCAACGATTTGCTAACGCCTAAGGAGGCAGCGATCGGCATTCACGCAGGCGATGGCGAAACTTCGCTGATGATGAAGCTTCTGCCCGACACGGTTCACATGAATCGCGCCGAGGCGAGCTGGCCTGCCGAGCGTCGCGCAGATCAACTCACATATTTCATCGGTCGCTTAACGAAGGCCTGGACGACATCCGACATTTCGACGAATGGGACAGTCGGCGACCCGACGACTGCAACGCTTGCGAAGGGGGAGCAAATCCTCGATCAGCTCGCAAGCGGTTGGGTGCGCGTGTTCGAAGAGATTTATCGCTGGTCGAGCGAGGTACAGCACGCGCGCTGATCGATCATAGTCGATGAATTTTCTGCGATATTCAATAGCATAATTCGCGCTCGCCCTATAAAAAAATCATCGTAAGGTAGTAAAATTTTCTATCGATACATCACAATAATGTGCTGTAAATCAATAAATAATGGGCAATGGGCGTTTATGCGGCGTTTGATTGAGGTCGCAACGGTGAGACAATGACAGCGTCATGATGCGGGCGGGCGGACGATGCGCCCGACGACTCTTTCTTTCACGACCACACACTGCATGCCGAGCACTCGATACTCTTCTTCCCCATCAGCGCGGTCGCGGCCCCGTGGCGCGGGGCGACTTGCCTGGTGGGTATGGCTCCTGATCGGCGGCTGCGGCTGCTTTCTGTTGCAAGGTTTGAGTCATTATCTTGGCACCCAGACGAGCGAAACGCACCTCGCGGATACCGGTCCTGCGAGCATCGTCAACGCCGCGTCGATTGGCTTGCTCGTGATCTGTGCGATCGCCTCGCTGTTCTCGGGACTCGCCAATCGCGCCAAGCCGGGCGCACGCGGAAGCACACCCGCGAATCCGCCGCCACGGTCGCTCGACAACGAGCCGCCGCGCATAACCTGGGGGCAGTTTGAGCTGCTCGCGATGGAGGCGTTTCGGCGACGCGGATTTCGGGTGACCGAGCGCGGGTCGAGCGCCGACGATGGCAGCCGCAATCTCGAGCTTCGCCGCGGGCAGCACCGCTTCCTCGCGTACTGCAAAGCATGGCGAAAGCCAGAGGTGGATATCGGACCGGTGCGCGAGCTCTACAGCATGATGATTGTGAGCAAGGCGCAGGGCGGATTTCTCATCACTTCGGGAAAGTTTACGGTCGAGGCGCGTACCTTCGCCGCCGGACGCCAGCTGCAACTCATCGATGGGCAAACGCTACGCGAGATGTTGCGCGATGACGATGGTCAGCCGAGCGTCATGCCAAATTTCACGCCCACGATCATGCCAACCGGTATCGTGGGCGCGCCCACGTTGCCGCGCTGATCGCGCGGCGCCTAACAAGGCGTGCGAATGTGACCCGCTGATCCACGACGGGAAATCACAATAACACTATCGCGATTTGCCCTGATTATTGGTGGTCTAAGCGCATTTTCGCGATTAATTGATAGTCTTTATCAATCAATTACGAGTCATATTTTCTTGGGCAAAATGTGACAAAGCTTTAATTCTTCTTGCAGCAGATACGCGTAAACGATTAACCCCGCTCGGGTTGCTCGCTCGTTTCATGCAGTAACCGCAGCCATTTTGCGGGGATTGCTAGAAGGAGCATGTCCATGGTT
>JAAFJI010000214.1:1176-5840 GCA_013298045.1 Betaproteobacteria bacterium | reverse complement strand
CCACCGCACCATGCACGATGATCGGCCCGATGCTCGCATCGAGCCCACTCAAAATTCGTTGCGCTTTGCCAAAGCTGTAACACGCAAGCATGCTTGGCCGACCAGCATCACGATTGTCTTGCCACCACGCATTGATCTCCGCGAACACTGCGCGATCATCTCGCCAACGATAGATTGGCAAACCGAATGTGCTTTCGGTGATGAAGGCATCGCAACGCACGGGCTCGAAGGCTTCGCAAGTCGCATCGGGCGCAACTTTGTAATCGCCACTCGCCACCCAAACGCGACCTTCGTGTTCAACACGCACCTGCGCAGAACCCAACACATGCCCCGCTGGATGCAGCGACGCACGTACGTCGTTCATCGAAATCGTTTCACCGTACTCGAGCGTTTGCAGCGAAATCGATTCACCAATCCGCGCGCGCAAGATGCCCTCGCTCTTGCGGTGCGCGAGGTAGCGCGCATGCCCCGCACGCGCATGATCCGCATGCGCATGCGTGATCACGGCGCGCTCGACCGGTCGCCAAGGGTCGATGAAGAAATCGCCCGCCGCGCAGTAAAGCCCTTCCGGGCGCAACGTGATGAGATCGGTTTGAGGCATGTTGCGATTGTCTTGGATCGGCTCGCAAATCTTGCGAAGCAGCAGCGTTTCCGTTTCCGAATGTCGTAGTGTCGCGTAGTTTTATTTCATTCGAATAGGCATCACAGCGACCTTGCACTGCACAATAAAAGCTGTTTATCTATTTGATTTTTATGATTAATTGAACTTCATGAAAAGAAAAAACGACGAATCTGTTTGAAACGTCTTGCACAACAAAAAAACTGTACTAAAACTCCATCCGCCAACCGGCTCAGTAAAGGAGGAACCGCGCCGAGACTCGCGAACTCGGTGACGGGAGCTGTGCGGTGTGGCGCAAACGTGCGACGGCGTCGTTTCAGTCGTCGCTTTCAAAAGAAGTTGCCAATGGGCGCGTTAGCGCGCCCAAAAATAAGGAGTGAGACATGCCCCACGCTTTGCGGGTTCTGAAGAGAACCGTGCTCGGGCTCGCGGTCAGCGCCGTTGCTGCACTGACGACATTTAACCTTCCCGCCGTTTCGCATGCGCAGAGCACCGCGCGCACTGCGTTCGTTCATCTCTTCGAATGGAAATGGACGGATGTGGCGAAGGAATGCGAAGACTTTCTCGGCCCGAAAGGCTTTGCCGCCGTGCAAGTCTCGCCGCCGAATGAACACAATTGGGTGGCGACCGGCGACGGCGCGCCCTACCCTTGGTGGATGCGCTATCAGCCGGTGAGCTACAGCCTCGACACCAGCCGCAGCGGCACGCGCGCGCAGTTCATCGATATGGTGAATCGTTGCAATGCAAAGGGCGTTGCGATCTATGTGGACGCCGTGATCAATCACATGAGCGGTGGCTTGAGCGGCACGAGTAGCGCGGGCAACGCGTGGAGCTATCACAGCTATCCGCGCGTGCCATATGGCCCGAACGATTTCCACAATCCTGTCTGCGGCATCACCAATTACAACAACGCCGCGAACGTGCAGAACTGCGAGCTTTCGGGTTTGCAAGACTTGAACACCGATAGCAATTACGTGCGCGGCAAGATTGCGGATTATTTGGTCGATCTCGTGAACATCGGCGTGAAAGGCTTCCGAGTAGACGCCGCCAAGCACATCAGCCCAATTGATCTGGGCGCTATCGTCGATAACGTTAATAGTCGAGTTGTTAATAAACCGTACTGGTTTCTAGAAGTGATTGGGGCACCGGGTGAAGCGGTGCAGCCAGATCAGTATTTCGGACTAAACGGCAATTTGATGAATGTGACCGAATTCGCCTACGGCCCGAAGCTGCATGAAAAGTTCGCAGGCGCGGGCAAACTGGCCGACTTGCAAACCTTCGGCCCGACCTGGGGCATCATGGCGAGCAATCGCGCAGTGGCCTTCACCGACAACCACGACAAGCAGCGCGGTCATGGCGGCGGCGGCAATTACCTCACCTATCACTACGGCGCGACGTACGATCTTGCCAACGTGTTCATGCTCGCATGGCCCTACGGCAACCCCGCGCTCATGAGCAGTTATGCGTTCAAGAAAGACACGAACTACGACACAAGCTTCGGCCCGCCGTACAACTCAGGTGGCGCGACGAAAGGCCCTTGGGATGGCGGCGTTACACAACCCGCTTGCTTCAGCCAAACCGTTGGCGGCTGGGTCTGCGAACATCGCTTCCGCCCGATCGCCAACATGGTGGGTTTTCGCAACGCAACCATCAATAACTTCTTCATCTCGAATTGGTGGAGCAACGGCAACAATCAAATCGCCTTCGGTCGCGGCAACTTAGGTTTCGTTGCCATCAACAAAGAAGGCGCAACGCTCGTGCGCACGTTCGCGACGAGCCTGCCTGCGGGTCGCTATTGCGACGTCATCAGCGGCGATTTCAATGCGACCGCGGGCACCTGCGCGGGCGATGTCTACACCGTTGATGCGTCGGGCAATGTTGCGTTGACGGTTGAGCCATACAAAGCAGTCGCGCTGCATGCGGGAGCGAAGTTGCCAAGCACCGTTTCGCCCAAAGTGAACGTAAGTTTCAAAGTGCAGAACGCTGACCCGAGCGGCAGCCAAACCGTCGTCGTCGTTGGCAACATCGCCGAGCTCGGCGCGTGGAACGCGTGCAACGGCGTGCGCCTCTCCGCAGACGCAGGCGCGCATAGCGGCATGGTGAGCTTGCCCGTGAGCACCGCCGTGCAATTCAAATACGTGAAATACACGAATTGTGCGACTCCATCGTGGGAGGCCGGCAGCAACCGCACACTCACCACACCCGCGAGCGGCACCGCCAACACCTGTGGCGTCTTCGGCAGCACAGCCGCGTGCACGACGACGAGCACCGGCAGCGCCACGGTCATCTTCAACGTCACCGCGAGCACCGTGATGGGCCAGAACATCGCCGTCGTCGGCAGCGTCAGCCAACTCGGCTCATGGTCACCCGCCTCGGCCATCGCAATGAACGTTGTCCCCGGCACCGGAAGTGGCCAAAGCAATCAATGGCGCGCAAGCGTCGCCTTGCCCGCAAACGCGACGATCGAATACAAGTACATCAAGAGGGGCTCGAACGGCGATGTGATTTGGGAATCGGGCGCGAATCGCGTGGTGAATACGCCGGTTGCTGGGCAGACGACTACGTTGACGGAGACGTGGAAGTAACGACGTAACAACCGTGACGTGAATCCCGTTCGTGGTGAGCAAGTCGAACCATGAACGAGGGTTCTGCGTAGGGTGGGCACCCCGTGCCCACCAAACACGTGGCTATCTAACGAAATTCGTAGAGAGCCTCATTCATAATCTCTTTCGCATGCACCTCTTGTTCACTAGCCGTTTGCGCGATCCAAGTGCTTTTACATTTGACGCAGCGGTGCATAAAGTTACCGGTGCCATTCTCGGTATAACCAATCGGTTGGCCGTAGTGCGCACACGTTCGGCACGAGAACGAATGACCACAAAGATAGTACCTGGGCACTGATGGGATCGTAGCAACTGCGGCCAGCGCCTGTTGAACAGATGAGCCGATTTGCGACCAATAGACTGACTTTTCTTCTAGCGGATTGTTTGCGCGCACCGACCATTGACCCTCTAACTTTTCGGCTTGGGCATTTGTATACCCGATTCTCTCCATTGCACGCTGAATACGTATTTGGCTTGTACTCATTAGATCCTCAAATGATTTACTGGCATTCCGTTCTAAGCGCGGGCGAGGTCACGTTACGAAAATAGGCAACATTGCCGTCTAAGGGTACCTGTGTGCTAATCAAGATGCACGTCTTTCTCGGTAACCAGCGTGTGCGCTTTAAGGTCTTTGGCCGCTTTGAGCGTTACGGCACCTCGTTTGAGCGAAAGAAGCTTGAGCAGATCGTTCGCTTTGTTAGCCTCAGACTCAAGCAAAAAACTTATCAGTGTTACACGCACAACGCCCTCAAACCAAATCAATCCGGGTGTCAGAACTTCTTTCCCGTCTATCGTGTTTCGCACGTACACCCGCCCCAGCCGATCCGCGAGCGCGACCGCTTCGGGCAACTGCTTCCCACCGTGTGTGAACCCGCTGCGATGTCGATAGTAGACCTCTTTTAGTAAGCGAGTTCGAAGTGTGAGATCGTTGGGTTCGAAGTCTGCATGTAAATGCGCCAAGATAAATGCAACGAAGCGCTCACACTTTCCATCTTTCTGAGAAACTTTATTTGATAGGCATTCGATTGCGATTGTGAGCAGAAAGAAACTCACCGTAGGATTGGTTTGAGCGATCGCAAGTGCTTCTCGATAGACCTCACACGCTCGCAAGAACTGCTCACCCAAATCTTCCGGAAGTCCATTGAGTTTGGCGACGAGCGATTCTGGTTCGAAGATTTCTTCTATAGTGCCTTCGAACGATCTGCTCTTGCTTCCGCTTTCCCCAAGGCCCACGTTAACGCTGTTTGACATCCAGGCAACCAGTTTGACTTTTGCCCCGAACACTAAGGCGAGAAACGACAGGAACAAGAGCGCTTCCGCTTCCGGGTGACTGCGCGCGCCTAGCTCTGCCGAAAGCGGATCGTCAAATACAAGCAAGTATTCGTTTGTAGCCGCGACGTCAGTCGGTCCGACCGCCGACGGTATCGGAACGATCTTGTACT
>JAAFJI010000214.1:0-1166 GCA_013298045.1 Betaproteobacteria bacterium | reverse complement strand
CTTACCAAACGAAACGTCCCCGAGCTTTGGATGAAGCCGCCGAGAGGATGTGAATCGCGCAGTGATTTCCATGTGCAAGAGCGTAGCACCTCTCGCGGCTATGTGCGTTGTCGAACAGCGCTGCTCAGCTGGGTGTAAGATAAGTTTCAACAATCCAGCTCGGAGCCACCATGCCACCCAGCACAAAAGCCCACGAAGTTTCGCCCAATAACCCGTGCCCCTTCCTACGCGCACTCGTGTGCGCGGGCATGCTGCCGGATGACGTGGCGAGCTTGGGCAAGGTCACCAATGTCATCACGCGCGTTGCGAAAACGGGTGACGGTCATCCGAATTTACCGGGTGCGGCGATTCGCGCGATAGCGGCAGCGGCGAATGGTTTGAATCCGTTGCAGGTGGTGCGCAATGCGAAGAGCGGCGTGCACCTCAATGCGCTGCGCAACGGGCCGCTCGACAAGAATGGTGCGGGCTCGGGCATTCTCGATGCCGAGGCGAACGTGGTGAAAGCGGAGTTGGATCGACTCGATGAATTCGCAAGCGAGAAAGTGAGCGCGAGCGGCGAGAAAGAGCGCGGGCTCGATCTCAACGAGTTGGTTCACATGATGAACGAAAACTTCAAACGCGCGGAAGGGCGTCGCCGCGTGATCGATCGTTTTCTGATGGATGGCGAATGGCCGATTCTTTTGAAGGTGATGGGCAAATCGGGCAAGGACGGTCGCTATCTGAGCGTCGAAGAAGTGCGGCAACTCTTTCGCGAACGGAAGTTGCCGGAGCGGATGATGAGTCAGCTTGAAACGTAGGCTGGGTGGAGGCACGATACCCAGCAGCGAACGTCACCCCGAAGCTCGGTCTGTCGACCAGCCTACGATTTCTTCCACGGATTTAGCAACGTCGCGCCCATCGTCTCGAAATCACCCACGTCGCGCGTCACGAGCGTCATGCGATGGACGAGGGCTGTGGCGGCGATAAAACTGTCGCGATACGGGCGCGGAGAGGCGACATTGAGCTCGGCGCACTTCTTCGCAACCGCTGCGTCAATCGAATGTGTGCGACTCGCGAATGCGGGAATCACGTGATCGTCAAGCCACTTACGGAGAAGCGCACCCTGTTTTTTGTCTTTGCGCTCCATGAGCAACACACCGAGCTCGATTTCTTGCAGCGTGATCACT
>JAAFJI010000212.1 GCA_013298045.1 Betaproteobacteria bacterium | reverse complement strand
CAGGCACCGTCGCCTCCGTAAACATAAGCAATGTCACCGTGACCTGTACGACCAATACGTACACGGTCGGCGGCAGCGTCAGCGGTCTCACCGGCAGCGGACTCGTGCTCTCGCTAAACGGTGGTTCGCAAATGGTAAACGTTCCGGCCAACGCTTCCACATTCACCTTCCCAGCGGCAGTTAACTCAGGTGCGAGCTACTCGGTGACCGTGCAGACGCAGCCCAATTCGCCGACGCAAACCTGTACGGTTGCTTCGGGCTCGGGCACCGTCGCTGCCGCGAATGTCACGAACATCGCGGTGAGCTGCACCACAAACGCGTACACAGTCGGCGGCACGGTCGCCGGTTTGACCGGTTCCGGTCTCGTGCTCGCGCTAAACGGCAACGCGCAAACGGTGAACGTTTCGACTAACGGTAATTTTGTGTTCCCGAGCGCAATCAATTCCGGCGCAAACTACGCAGTGACCGTGCAGACGCAGCCTGGCGCACCGGCGCAGACCTGCGCCGTGGCAAGCGGCGCGGGTGTGGTCGGCGCGGCAAACGTTACGAACGTCGCGGTGACATGTAGCGCAATTTCTCGAAACGTCACCTTCGCGTTGCCAGCAGGAATCGCCAGCACTTCGCCTAGCGTGCCGCCAACAGTGCCGGATGGTCAGGTACTGAGCTTCACGGTCAACGTCGTGCCCGGGTACACCCTGCTGTCGATGTCAGGCTGCGGCGGCAGTTTGAGCGGGCTGGTCTACACCACGGCAGCGATTACCGCCAACTGCGTCATTTCAGCGCAGCTTGCCGCACCCGCAGCGGTCGCGCCGCAAATCGTGCCGGTGGGCGCGCCCGCCTTCGGTCTGTTTACGCTCCTCGTGCTGGTCGGCCTATTCGCCGCGCAGCGCAGACGTTCGCGTCGATAGGCTGCGGCGCAGGAGGCGCCCCGGGCGCATCAGACTCAACCCAACATCAATAGCGCGGTGCTCCGCGCTATTTTTTTGCGCCTGTAGCAACTAAACGACGTTGACATCAAAGTGTCAATAACAATTGCAACTTATGCCGTAAAAAACATCAATAAAATAGAATTGCTAATGCTTATAGATAACGTATCTTTTGTCGATATAAAGCCCATTTGAGTGGGCATTTATCTAAAGCGCTGTTCTTTCCACCGATTCCGCTGCCGTTGATCGCGAAAACGTGCGCACGCCGACGATGACGCCACAAATCAGCAACGCGATGCCGACTGCTTCGAGCGCACTCGGCGCACGGGCATACACAAGGTAGGCGTAGCCGAGCGCGGCGAGCGTTTCGAAGACGATCAGTTGACCGGTGAGTGCCGTCGGCGTGTTCTTGCTCGCGATGTTCCACAGCAGCGTGCCGAGCCATGAAGCACAGAAACCGATGGCGAGCATGAGCGACCAGAACCCGGTTGGCGTATCGCCGAGTTTGGTGAAGCCGAACGAGACGCTACCGCTGACCTCAAAGTAAACAAGCATCCCTACGAAGCCAACCAACGCAATTGGGAGCGTGACCACACCCTGCGCACTCGCCCACGTCATCGACGAATGATTTGTATGCTTTTGCAGCCAGCGCGCGTTGTGAATCGGATACCAAGTCCACGCCGCGACTGCAATCCAGGCGAGCGCTGCGCCGAGCAGATAGCTTCGCAAATTCGTCGTCGCATCGTCGCCACGCAAACGTTGAAGTTGATCGGCGTTGACGCAAAGCAAACCGATTGCAATCAACACGAGCGACGGCGCGAGCGATGCCCAGCGAAAGCTCGCCGCGCGATCACCGTAAAGATTCGAGCAAATCGCGATCACCACCGGCAATGTGCCAATGATGAGCGTGGGCAGCGGTGCGCCCGCGAGCTTGATCGCAGCAGACAACGCGAGGTAATACAAAAAATTTCCGATCAAGGAGAGTTTCGTCGCAATCCACCAATCGCCTTTCGTGAGCAGTTTTAACTCCGCGCGAAACCACCATGCAATCGGCAGCGTGACCAGACCGAACGCGAGATAGCGGCCAAAGGTGAGTAGCGTCGCCGGATAGTTGGGGAGCAAGAGCGGGGCAACGAAGACAAGACCCCACAAGAGCCCCGCGCCGAGGGCTGCTGCAATTCCGACGGTTAAGTTGGTCGTACTTTTCATCGTGCGTTGTTTGTGCGGAAAATTACCCGCAGGGTTGCGCTCACGTTCATCAAATTTTGGGTAACGGCAATTAAGTTCATTGCGAGAATTTTGCCTGAGCTTTGCGTCATAGGCCGAGGGGCCGACGTCCTAGCGAGCGCAGCGAGCGTCGTCCTCTCGTCCTGCGTTTGAGAGCGCGAATAAAATGCACGGTAATTCGTTAAAGGAAAGTTGAAATCGCATGAGCTTCGCTCTCAAACGCATAGGTATCGTCGGCGCAGGAACAATGGGCAACGGCATTGCACAAGCGTGCGCCGTCGTCGGGATTGATGCGCTGATGATGGATGTGAACGCCGCAGCGCTTGAGAAAGGCGTCGCCACCGTGTCCGGCAGCCTTGATCGTTTGCTCAAGAAAGAAAAAATCACCGCCGAGCAAAAAGCCGCTGCGATGGCGCGCATCAAAACCACAACGACGCTCGCCGATCTCACAAGCTGCGACTATGTGATCGAAGCCGCCACCGAAAACGAAGCGCTCAAAGTCAAAATCTTGAAAGACCTAGATGCGATTCTGAAGCCCGAAACGATCATTGCAACGAACACATCTTCGATTTCAATCACACAACTTGCCGCCGCGACCAAGCGCGCCGATCGCTTCATCGGCATGCACTTTTTCAATCCGGTGCCGATGATGGCGCTGGTCGAATTAATTCGCGGGCTCGCGACGAGCGACGCCACGCTCGCCACAGCGCACGCGCTTTCGACTGCGCTGGGTAAAACGCCGATCACCGTAAAAAATTCGCCAGGCTTCGTCGTCAATCGCATCCTTTGTCCGATGATTAACGAAGCGATTTTCTGTTTGCAAGAAGGGCTCGCGACCGCAGAGGACATTGACAACGGTATGAAGCTCGGCACCAATCACCCAATCGGTCCGCTCGCGCTCGCCGACATGATCGGCCTCGATGTGATGATTGCCGTAATGAACGTGTTCTACGAAGGCTTCAACGATCCGAAATATCGCCCAGCACCGCTACTCAAAGAAATGGTGGCCGCGGGCTATCTCGGTCGCAAAACCGGCAAGGGCTTCTATAGCTACGCCTGAGGCATCGCGCGCCGCGCAGCGCTTCGACACGATCGATCTTGCGCGCGGTATTGCGCTCTTGGGTGTTGCGCTGGTCAACGTACATGCGGTTGCGCGCGGTTGGCTGAGTCACTACGGCTTGAATTTCGCAGCGCATGGCGGCGACGTGGTTGCCGAATACGTGGTGGGCATGTTTTTTTCGCATCGCTCGTTTCCGCTACTTGCGTTTTTGTTTGGGGTTGGCATCGCGATGCAATGGCAGCGTATGGACGCGACCGCGCGCGACGTACGCACGCTTCGCGGCCGCTACGGCGCGCTCCTGATTCTCGGCATTGCACATGCGCTCTTGCTCTGGCCCGGAGACATCGTGTCCGCCTACGCGATCGTCGCGCTGGTACTGCTGATTCGTTGGCCAAAGCGGGACAAAACGCTTTTGATTTTCATCGGCATACTCGGCGCATTGACACTTTCGCTGTATCCACTGTTCGCGCTTATTGTCGCCGCGACGCCCTCCGATGCAAGCTTCGAGAGCGCGGCGATGGCCATTGATGCCTCGTCGTTCGCAAACGCTTCGTTTGCCCAAGCATGGGCCGCGCATCTGCACGAGTATTTGTTTTTCGGTATCGCTCAGGTCATGTTGCCCGAGGTCTGGCTTGCGATTTTGATCGGGATGTACCTCGCCCAAAGCGATCGCCTTGCACGCTGGTTGCGCGGCGAAGCTCGCGGCCGTGTCTGGTTTGGCATTGGCTTCGCGCTCTTCGCGATCGGCAGTGTGCTCGAACTCTACGCTTCGACTGCGGGCGGCTGGGATTACACGACGTCCGGCGGCTACGGCGATCCAATCATGATGCTCGCGTTGCCGCTCACCATGGTCGGCAGCGTCTTCGTGTGGCTCGCTATTTCCCGTGCCTGGGGCGTCGATACCGCCCGCCGGCTGCGTGAGTTGCTTATCGCCGGCGGACGCACGCCGCTCACCCAATTCTTCGGGCAATCGCTCGTGTTCGCTATTGTGTTCAACAAGAGTTTGATCGGTTGGCATGGCGAATTGGGACGCCTTGCGTACTCGCTGGTTGCGATCCTGACCTATTTCCTGTGGGCGGGATTTTCCCGGGCGTGGCTCGCGGCGGGACACGAGCGCGGACCCATGGAAACGCTCTGGCTCGCGCTCAGCCGTCGTCTCGCACCGAGCAAAGTGCCCTGAGCACGAGCGTGTTTCGCGCGCGGGGCTTTGCAGCGAATGATCGCGGTGGCACAATCCGCGTGCCAAGGCTTTTGGGAATGACCATGAAACAGCGTTTTTTCTATCGATCACTGTTCACCACGAGCGCAGTTTGCGCGCTCTCGCTTCTCGCAAGCGTCGTGCACGCCGCGACCTGCTTCATCGTGTACGACCGCAACGAACAGGCGGTGTATCGCAACTTCGAGTCGCCGGTCGATCTATCGCGCCCGATCGGCGCACAGGTCGCGTCGCGCTGGCGTGGCGGCGCGCTGGTGATGGTGGGCGACGCCGAGCGCTGCATCCCGTTTGAGATCGACCCGAACGCGCGACCGGCGGCCGCTATCGGTGCGACGGAAGACGGCAAAGTGTCCTCCGGCAAGTCGGCAGCCGCTGCAAAAGCGCCAGCACGCACGAAAGAAAAATCAGAGAAAGCGATGCCCGCGAAGTAGCGCGGCGCCTTTCTTGAATTTAGCCGCGTTTTTGTTGGGATTCGCGCTCAAAAAATACCTAGACTACATGCGGTATTGTTTTCGTAACACGTCTATTTTATAGGGCAATCGCTTACAAAGTTTTACTCAAATTTAGCGAATCCACTGCATTTCGTCCTGCTTTTCCATCCATTCGTTCTCTAGCAGCGCGATCTTCGCCGCGAGTTCGCCACGCTCGCGAGTTTTCTCGCCAAGCTGCCCGGCGCTTTCTGCCGCATAGGCCGCCTCTGAGGAAAGCCAGGCGTCAAGCGCGTCGCGTGCCGCAGTGAGTTTGGCAAGCTCTTTCTCGATTGCATCGACGCGTTTCTGGATCGGACGCCTGAGTGCCGCGAGCCGCTGCCGTTCTTCGGCCTCCTCGCGCTTTTCCTCGCGCTTACTTGCGCCGTTCGTCTCGTCGCTTTTCTCGGTCGCCGGTTTCGCGCGTTGCTCGCGCAACCAGTCGCGATAGTCGTCGAGATCGCCGTCAAACGGCTTCACGGTTTTATCGGCAACCAGCCAAAGCTCATCGCAACAGGCGCGCAGAATGTGACGATCATGGGCAACCACCACCAGCGCACCTTCATAGTCTTGCAGCGCGAGCGTGAGCGCTTGCCGCATTTCCATATCGAGGTGATTGGTCGGCTCGTCGAGCAGCAATAAATTGGGGCGCTCGTAGACCAACATCGCGAGCACCAGCCGCGCGCGCTCACCGCCGGAGAAAACGCCGACCGCTTCGCCCACCCGATCGCCGCGAAAGTCAAAGCCGCCGAGGAAGTTACGCAGGTCTTGCTCGCGTGCCCGGCTGTAGCCACGCGTTTCCACAAGGGACTTGTCGAGTTGATCGAGATGCCACATTGCGGACTCTTCGTTTCGCAGCTGTTCCAGCTGATGCTGCGCGAAGTACGCGATTTTTAGGTGCTGACCTTCGATCCGCTCGCCAGTGCGCTCTTTCAATTCGCCAGCGATCGCTTTCACGAGCGTCGATTTGCCTGCGCCGTTTTTTCCG
>JAAFJI010000213.1 GCA_013298045.1 Betaproteobacteria bacterium | reverse complement strand
TTGGCGCATAGCAACGCCAATATCGCTATGCTTTGCGTCCCAGCGACAAAGCCGCGTCGTTCCCCGCCTGCGTGGGGACGGGCGTTGTCCTAGGCGCGAAGCGCCGACGTCCTATTTCCAAAGGAAAAACAAATGCACTACCGTCGTTTGGGCCGCTCCGGCCTCAAAGTCTCCGAACTCTCATTTGGCTCGTGGGTTACCTACGGCAATCAAGTAGATACGAAATCCGCCGTTGAATGCATGGCAACAGCGTGGGACGCGGGTGTGAATTTTTTCGACAACGCTGAGGTGTATGCGCGCGGAATGTCGGAGACCATCATGGGCGAAGCACTCAAGCAACTTGGTTGGCGTCGCGCGCAAGTCGTCGTCTCGACCAAATTCTTCTGGGGCATCAACGATGCGCCGAACGAGAAGAACACTTTGAATCGCAAATACTTGATGCAAGCGATCGACGGGTCGCTCAAGCGTTTTCAACTCGATTACATCGATCTCGTGTTCTGTCATCGCGCCGATCCAAATACGCCGATTGAAGAGACGGTGCGCGCGATGAGCGACATGATCACGCAAGGCAAAGCGCTCTATTGGGGTACGAGCGAATGGACGGCGGACGAAATTCGCGCCGCGTACGAAATTGCGGAGCGTCACCACCTGCACAAACCCGTGATGGAGCAACCGCAGTACAACCTCTTCGCGCGCGAACGCGTGGAAAAAGAATACGCGCGGCTCTATGGCGATATTGGTCTGGGACTCACAACCTGGAGTCCGCTGGCATCGGGCTTGCTGACAGGCAAATACGCAAAAGGCGTTCCCGTAGATTCGCGTGCGGCCATCAAGGGCTACGAATGGATTGCCGAGCGCGTGACCGATCCAGGAAAAGTTGCGGCGGTCGAGCGACTTCGTCCAATTGCAGCGGAACTCGGCTGCACGCTCTCGCAACTTGCGCTTGCCTGGTGCTTGAAGAACTCGAACGTATCGACGGTCATCACAGGTGCATCGCGCGTCTCTCAAGTGCAAGAAAACATGAAGGCGTTGGACGTGGTTCCAAAACTTGCCAGCGAGGCAATGAAGCGTATT
Organism: Betaproteobacteria bacterium; assembly: GCA_013298045.1. Lineage (GTDB taxonomy): Bacteria > Pseudomonadota > Gammaproteobacteria > Burkholderiales > Casimicrobiaceae > Casimicrobium. Next base: position 4,794 of record JAAFJI010000213.1, on the reverse strand, counting down.
GAAGCTGCACTTACGGTTCCCTCCGTTCAATAGATGACCAGGTCGCGCGTCGATCCTAGGCGGTTGACATGAGTCGCTGCGATTTGAGGATTCCGCCCGCTGCACGGTCGATTTGACCGATACCGAGGAATTCGTTACTCGGACTATAGAGTCGAAGCAAGCCGCCCGCGTTGGCTTGAACCACTCCCGAAACGAGTTTCCCGTTTCTGATGTCTTTAGTTTGTGTGGCGTCGAGTGAAATACGCGGTAAATCCTCGACGAGCGAATCGACCGGCAGCAGCCACGAACGTCGTTCGCTCGGATCGGCCGCGAGCCATGCGTCGAGAGGTTTTGCCTGATCTAGCTCAAATCCCCCCGTTCGCGTGCGCCTCAACGCGTGCAAATGCGCCACGGTGCCAAGGGCGGTGCCGATATCAACCGCAAGCGAACGAATGTAGGTGCCCTTGCTGCAGATCACTTCGACATCAAGCTCAGCGGATTCCATGCGATGCGCGATACGCTTGATCGAGTGAATGGTGACGGTTCTAGCGGCGAGTTGCACGTCCTTGCCGGCGCGCGCGAGCTCGTAGTCAGGACGGCCGTCAATTTTGAGCGCCGAGAATTTTGGCGGCACCTGCGATATCGCCCCGACGAAACGAGCGAGCACGGCGTCGATTTGTGCCGTGTCGAATACGGTCGTTCCCGCAGCGGTAACGACACCCTCACGATCACCCGTCTCGGTGGAAGTGCCCAACTTCACTGTGGCCAGGTAGCCTTTATCGGCATCCAGCATCCGCTGCGCAAATTTGGTTGCCTCGCCGATACAGATCGGCAGCAAACCAGTCGCGAGCGGATCCAGCGTGCCGGTGTGACCGACACGACCGGCAGCTTCTTCCTTAAACGCCCTACGAATTCTCGCGACTACGCCAAAAGACGTCAAATCAAGAGGCTTGTCAATGAGCGCGACGCCGCCAAACATCAGGGCAATCCTTCAAAAAGCCAAAGACGAAATCGATCAACCTTGCGGCGGCTCGATATCGCCCGCTTCTTTGATCACGCGACGGTCGTCGCTACGTGCCGCATCGATCAGCGCCGAAAGGCGCATACCTTCCTCGAACGTACGGTCGTAGGCAAAACGCAGCGAAGGTGCCTTGAAAATCGATAGGCGCTCGGCGATCCCGTGACGCAAAAAACCGTTTACGCTGAAAAAGCCAGCGTCGGCTTCCTTCTCGCCGTCGAAACCGCGCGGATGCACATAGAGTACCTTCGCGTGCGAAAGGTCGGGCGTGACCTCGACTTGGGTGATCGTGACGCCTTTCACACGCGGGTCGCGCACGTCGAGCGCAAGCATCTGAGCCAATTCGCGTTGAATTTGCTCGGAAATCTTAAGCGCTCGTTGTGAATAACCTGTTTTCATTTAAGCCAGCTTGTAGGCTCGGCTCTCGCCGCGCGCTTCGTGCAATGAAAACGCGACCCAGATCGCGCTTTCCTTTTGTTTACAGCGTACGCTGCACCTCAACGATTTCGTAGATTTCGAGGCGATCGAATTCTTGGATGTCGTTGTAGTTCTTAAGCGATAGTCCGCATTCGAAGCCTTCTTTGACTTCGCGCACATCGTCCTTGAAGCGTTTGAGCGAGTCAAGCTCACCGCTCCAAACGACGGTGTTGTCGCGGAGCAAGCGAACGAGCGCGTTGCGTTTGACGACGCCTTCGAGCACATAGCAACCAGCGATCGATCCGACCTTCGATATTTTGAACACTTGCCGAATCTCAACGAGACCGAGCGTCGATTCTTTTTTCTCAGGCGAGAGCATGCCGCCCAACGCATTTTTGACGTCGTCTACCGCTTCATAGATGATGTCGTAGTAGCGAATCTGCACGTCTTGCGACTCGGCAGCTTTGCGCGCAGCCACATCGGCACGCACATTGAAGCCGATGATGATCGCCTTCGATGCAACGGCCAAGTTCACGTCGCTCTCGGTAATTGCACCGACTGCGCTGTGCACGACTTGAACGCGCACCTCTTCGGTGGAGAGCTTCGCGAGAGCATGCGCGAGACCTTCGTACGAACCTTGCACGTCGGCTTTGATGATAAGCGGCAAGGATTTGACTTCCGCTTCACCCATATTCGCAAACGCGTTTTCGAGCTTCGCGGCTTGTTGTTTCGCAAGTTTGACGTCGCGAAACTTACCCTGCCTGAATAGCGCGATCTCGCGCGCTTTGCGCTCGTCTCCGAGCACGATGAAGTCCTCGCCAGCACCTGGCACATCGGAGAGACCTTGGATTTCGACCGGGATCGAGGGTCCAGCGTCGGTGACACTCTTGCCGTCTTCATCATTGAGCGATCGTACGCGACCGAATACGGAGCCCGCAAGAACCATGTCCCCGCGTTTGAGCGTTCCACTGGTGACGATCACCGTAGCAACCGCGCCGCGACCTTTGTCCAGGCGCGCTTCAATCACTACGCCGCGTGCCGGCGTCGAGACTGAGGACTTGAGTTCGAGCACTTCGGCTTGCAACAGAATTGTGTCAAGCAAATTGTCTATACCCTGACCGGTCAGTGCGGATACCGGCACGAAAATCGCGTCACCACCATACTCCTCCGGCACCACGCCTTCGGTGACAAGCTCCTGCTTTACGCGATCTGGGTTTGCACCCTGTTTGTCGATTTTGTTGATCGCGACGATCATTGGCACCTTTGCCGCTTTCGCGTGCGCGATCGCCTCTTTCGTTTGCGGCATCACACCGTCGTCGGCTGCGACTACGAGAATGACGACGTCGGTGACTTTTGCGCCGCGTGCACGCATGGCGGTAAACGCCTCGTGACCTGGCGTGTCGAGGAAAGTGATGATTCCTTTTGCAGTCTCGACGTGGTAAGCGCCAATGTGCTGCGTGATGCCGCCAGCCTCGCCGCTTGCCACGCGTGCAGAGCGAATTTTGTCGAGCAACGACGTTTTACCGTGATCGACGTGCCCCATAATCGTGACGACCGGCGGACGGGTCTCGAGCTTGACGTCTGCGTCATCAACCGATGTGTCGGTGAGCGCTGCGTCGGGATCGTCGTCCTTCGCCGCAATCGCAACACGCCCCATCTCTTCAACCAAAATCATTGCGGTATCGCGATCAAGGACTTGGTTGATTGTCACCATTTGTCCCATCTTCATCATCGATTTGATGAGCTCGGCCGCCTTAATCGCCATCTTGTGCGCGAGCTCGGCGACCGTGATGGTCTCCGGCACCACGATTTCTTTCGGCGTCGCGTCGGGGAGGTCTGCCTGCAGCGCACGATCAGCCTGATGCGGACGACCGCGACCGATGCGGCGTCCGGAAGACTTCGCCTTGCCGCCAGCTTTCCATCCATCGCCGGCAGGATCCGGCTCTGCACCGCCCTCGCGCGGTTTGTTTACCTTCTTGCGTGCGGCATCTTCCTGCCAGGCACCGACTTTCTTCTCGCCTGGCTTGGCGGCAGGCTTCGCGACCGTTCCCTCTTTCGTGGTTTTTGTCTGGCCGGGTTTTGCCGGGCGATGCAGCGTCGTATCGGTGACCTTCGGTTTAGGTGTGAGATCAACACGTTCGCCGATGCGGGGACGAATTGCTCCCGCGTCTGATTTAGAAGGGGCTGGGCTTGGTTCGCTCCGTGCAGGCTGCTCGGGCACAGCGACTGCGATCGCGGTTGGTGCAGGCACGCTAGGTAGCGGCTCAGCTTTTTGATCGTCAACGACCTCTGGCGAAACGGTCGCGGGTGCGGAGTCGTCTGCGCCAGAAGAAGCGGGCTCAATCGTCGTGGCGGGCTCAGCGACCGGCTTCGAGCGCGGCGCTTTTGCTCGAGCGGCTTGTTCCTGCGCCTCTCGCAGCGCTTGTGCTCGGGCGTCTTCCGCAGCACGCGCGGCCGCTTCTTGATCGCTCAAAATCGGTACGTTTGCTGCGGTTGCATCGACCGCAGGCGCAGGTGCCGCGGGGGGCGGCGTTTCGGCCGCACGCGTCACCAGTACCCGTTTTTTGCGAACTTCAACCTGTACGGTTCGCGACTTACCGGTGGCATCCGCAGTGCGCAGCTCGGTCGTCGATTTTCGGGTCAGAGTGATGCGTTTGCCGGCGGATTCATCGGCGGCACCGTGCTGCTTGCGCAAGTAGTCCAGCAGCTTGCCTTTATCGGCGGCCGATAGCGCGGAATCTTCCGACTTCTCGGCGACGCCCGCAGCTGTAAGCTGGCTGACCAACGCTGGAACCGTGAGCTTTAACTCAGCGGCAAATTCGGTGACGGTAGTTTTGGTAATGCTCAAGCGTGCCTCTCATTTCATTCACTCTTGGCGAACCAAGACTCGCGCGCGCGAGCGATCAATTGCGTCGCTGCTTTCGTATCCGCGCGGCTCATCAGCTGTTTTTCGTCATCGGTCACATCGGTAAATCCGCTGTCGATCAACTCACGCGCACGAGATTCGTCGAACACTCGAATCGCACAGAGCTCGTCGGCCGCAAGATCTCCCAGCGTGTCGCGCGTCGTTATGCCGAACTTCGACAGTTTCATCAACAATTCGGTATCGACGCCCTCGAGCGTCTTCAAATCGTCGGCTGCGTTTTCAAGCACTTCCTCTTTCGCGATTTCATCGGTCAGTGCCGCGTTTCGCGCGCGGGTGCGAAGTTCGTTGACCGTGTCGTCGTCAAAGGCCTCGATTGCCTGAAGCTCGGGCAGCGGAACATAGGCAACCTCTTCGACTGTGGAAAAGCCTTCATCAACAAGGATTTGAGCGACTTCTTCATCAACATCGAGTTTGATCATAAACGCGCTACGAGTGCGCGCGGCCTCGGCGTCCT
>JAAFJI010000211.1 GCA_013298045.1 Betaproteobacteria bacterium | reverse complement strand
GCGCGATCAACGGTCTAATCTACATCCGCGGTCAACGCGAGGACTACGATCGTTGGGCAGATCTTGGGAACGCCGGATGGGGCTTTGACGACGTGCTGCCTTACTTCAAAAAATCGGAGTCGAATCGGCGCGGTGCCGACGCTTTCCATGGCGCAGAGGGTCCGCTCTCGGTGTCAAGCATCGACGCGAAAGACGAGCTGATCGAAGCGTTCATCGACGGCGCTCGCGAGATCGGCGTTCGCCGCAACGATGACTTTAACGGTGCCCTTCAGGAGGGTGCAGGCTACTACCAACTCACCACGCGAAGCGGCTGGCGATGCAGCACGGCCACCGGCTACCTCAACCCCGCGAAGCGCCGCGCCAACCTGCGAATTGAAACCAATGCGCACGCGAGCGAAATTGTGTTTGACGGCAAACGCGCAATCGGCGTGCGCTACCGCCAGGGCGGCGAGACCCGATTGGCGTCGCTATCCGGCGGTGCTGCCGAGCTACTGCTTTGCGCCGGTGCGATTCAGTCGCCGCAACTTTTGCAGCTCTCGGGCATCGGGCCCGCATCGCTTTTGCAACAGCACGGTATCGCGGTCGTTCACGATTCACCAGGCGTTGGCGAAAACCTGCAAGATCATTTGCAGGTTCGGTTGACGTTTGAATGCACGAAGCCGATCACCACCAACGACGCACTCAATTCGCTCGCCGGACGGCTTCGCATGGGCTGGCAATGGTTGCGCCATCGTCGCGGGCCGCTCGCCATTGGCATCAATCAGGGCGGCGCGTTCATCCGCGCACTGCCGCTTGAGGCAACCACGCCCGACATTCAGTTTCATGTCGCCACGCTTTCCGCCGACATGGCAGGCGGCGCAGTGCATCGTTTTTCAGGCTTCACCTTCTCGATCTGTCAACTGCGTCCGGAGTCGCGCGGGCAGATCCGAATTCGCTCCACCGATCCGTTCGCGCCGCCGCAGATGCAGCCGAATTACCTCGCCACCGATCTCGATCGCCGCACGACCGTCGCCGGCGTGAAGCTCGCCCGCAGCATTGCGTTTTCCGATGCGATGCGCGGCTACGTGAAACGCGAAGTCAAACCTGGCGACAGCGCACAGGATGACAGCGCACTGCTTGAATTCTGTCGGAATAACGGCGCAACGATTTTTCACCCGAGCGGCACCTGCAAGATGGGCGTCGATCCGCTGGCGGTGCTGGATGAGCGTCTGCGCGTTCGCGGCGTTGGCGCGCTGCGCGTGATTGACGCTTCCGCAATGCCGACGCTCGTATCGGGCAATACCAACGCGCCGGTGGTGATGATGGCAGAGAAAGCCGCCGACATGATTCGCGAAGACGCACGTCAGCGCTACGAGTAGCACCGCGCGAGAGCGACCTTGCAAAAGAAAACAGCCGCGCAAAGCGGCTGTTGTGAATTGGTGGACCCGGCGGGGTTTGAACCCGCGTCCGAAAGCCATCGATGGTCAGGACTACATGCTTATCTCACGATTTGATCTTGTTGGCTGCGCGAGCATGAGCGCCCTCGCCACCAACCAGTCCACTAAATTTCGGACGCGCGTCGCAGACATCCGCGCGCCCTACTCGTGGTTAGGGGATACTGCTGTGGAGCCTGTTACCAGACGCCACCCGACGTTCACGCCCATCGGTGCAGCACTCAAGCCTAGTTTTTAATTAGGCTGCGAGACGGCTTTCGCCGTAGAAGCTATCGTTTGCAATTAAATGCATTGGCAGGATTATCGAGGTGTACCGCCTCGGCATGCCCCAAGCGCATATCAGAACTCCCGTCGAAACCAGATTCGGGCCCGGTAATCGTGAGTGCTTGGTTTGCACTGAAACTCAGTAAGCTTCCATTTTAGGGCGAATGAGACATTCAAAAGTGATTCGGCGCGATTTAAGTGTGTTGCCGCATCTTCGCCATCCAACTACATGACTTAATGCCGCAATAAATATAACGTCTTCGTAATAAACAACTATTTTCGATAAATAGCTTATTTGCCACAATAGTCAATTTGCATTGGGCAAACGTTTATATAGCTAATAATCAATATTCTCAGTTTACTCGCTAGATGACTTGCTTAAATTTCGAGCAATTTGAAAGGCGTTTTTAGCGTCGTCAAAACTCGCGACCAGCGTTCGCGAGCGCGACGCGATTCAACTCGTGGTCCGCTTTGGAAATTGCATTTGCACTTCGAGCCCGCCGCCTTCGCGCGGCGTAAAACTCAGTGTCGCGTTGTGCAGTTGCGCAATGCGATCAACGATGGCAAGACCGAGCCCAGTACCGGCGACGCCGCTGCGCGATTCGCTCGTGCGCACGAAGGGTTTTCGCAATAGCTCGAAATCCGTTGCGTGCAACGAAACGCCGCGATCGCGGACGACAAGTGCGGGCCCGCGATCGCTCGTGCCTGTGATGACTTCGACTTCGATCTGTCCTTGCGAATATTTGAGCGAGTTATCGATCAGGTTTGTGAGCGCGCGCATGATCGCTTGCGGGCGTACGCGGGTGTTCGCACGCGCGCGCGCCTGCTCGCCGCGAAGCGCAATCGTGTGACCTTGCGCTTCGTAATTTGCAGTGCATTCGTTGGCAATATCGACCAAGTTTGCATCGACGGCCGCTTCGTCACGCTCGCTTCGTGCGAAGTCGAGGAACTGCGCAAGCGAACTATCGAGTTCGCGCAGGTTCGCGAGCATGCGCTCGCGGATGTGTTCGTCGAGTTGATCGCCGTTCACTTCGAGCGCAAGTCGCAAGCGTGTCACTGGCGTTCGCAAATCGTGCGACACCCCGGCAAGCATGACGCGCCGCTCCGCGTCCATCGCTTCCAGATCGTGTGCCATTCGGTTGAACGCGTTGCTCAGCGCAGCCACTTCGTTCGGCCCATCGATTGCAAGGCGCGGCGCTCGCTCGCCGCGCCCAATTGCATTCGCTGCACTTTGCAATTGCGCAATCGGGCGATTGAGCGAACGATGAATCAGAACGCCGCCGAGTGCTGCGAGTAAGAGCGAAACTGCGAATGGCAGCATCAACGCCGTATTGCCATCAACGCGTATTTTCGCGAGTCGCACCACAATCCAATACGGCTCACCATTCACGAGCAGCGACACCCAAAGCGCGGATATCGGCGTTTCTTGCACGATCACGCGCTCGCCGCGCGGCAACCGCGCTTGCAAGTCGCGCACGAACACGCGAACGAGCGGTTGCCTTGCGATTGTCGATGCGTCGGTTTTCGGATTCTCACGCGTGACGCGTAGGTCCGATTCAGGATCAACATCGTTTAAAAATTTCTCGCGCGCGACCGGTGGCAGCGCGACAAGCGCCGCGCGCACGTTGTCGAGATAAACAAGCGTTAAATCCTGCGCGAACTCGAGTCGCGGCCTTTGCACGAACACATAGAACACGACCGAGAGCACAATTTGCGAAGCAACGAGCAGGCTACCGATCAGCAATGCGCTTCGCCAAAAAAGCGATTTCGGCCAGAGCTTCATGTCGTGGCTTTCTTACCTGACGGCACGAACACGTAACCAAAACCCCACACCGTTTGCAAATAACGCGGCGTGCGCGAATCGGGTTCGACGATTTTTCGCAAGCGCGCCATTTGCACATCGACGCTGCGGAAATTTTCGTTCGTTTCGCCCTCGCGCGTACGCGAGAGTTCTGCGAGTCGCTCTCGACTCAACGGTCGTGGCGAATGCGTGATGAGCGCGTTGAGCAACGCGAATTCGCCGGTGGTAAGCGCATGCGTTGTCTCCCCTTTCGTAAGCGTTCGCGCTTGCGCATCGAACTCCCAATCGGCAACGACGACGATCGGTTTGTCCTCGGGTGCGCCGGGCACCAGCGCGTATTCCTTACGGCGAATCAACGCACGTAGCCGCGCAAGCAACTCTCGTGGCGAGAAAGGTTTCGCGAGGTAATCATCCGCACCGACTTCGATGCCCAAAATGCGATCAATCTCTTGACCGCGAGCGGTCAGCATCAGAATCGGCAGAAAAAATTTGTCAGCACGTAGCTGCGCGCAGAGCGAAATGCCATCGCCATCGGGAAGCATCACATCGAGAATCATTGCAGAGAATGTTTCGCGCTCAAGCAAGCGGCGCATGTCTTGCGCGCTAGCGACCGCGCGCACCGCGAAACCGTTGTCGCCCAAATAGGTGGTCAAGAGCGAGCGAATTTCCGCGTCGTCATCGACGAGCAAGATGCGCTCTTGGGGCTTTGCGTCGGTAGATACCTGATTTGTCATAGCTGGAAGCGTAGCAAGGTTTTTTTCGTTTTCCGATCTCTCACGCGAGCGCGAGGCGCAATCAACATCGAAAACTATGACTAATTGTTTCAAGTGCTTGTCATTGTCGCAATTCGCAACGAACACCCCAAGCGAAGCGTAAAGATTGGCAACACATTCATCGCATAGTTCGCTACACGCAATTTGCGCAATTCACTCAAGGAGTTTTCAGCATGAATACCAAAGCAATCTCGATGTTTGGCGCACTGCTCGCCGCATGTGTCCTCTCGATCGCCACGCTCGGCGATGCACACGCAGGCGCTAAACGCGGTCACTTCGCAAACGCCGAAGGCGGCACTACTGCGGTCGCTGCTGCGAACCGTTCTGGACCGAACGGTGGCACACAGAGCGCAGCGCGTGGCGTGAAAACGGACGCCGCAGGCAACGCCACCGGCGGCAGTGCATCCACCGCAACGACTGCAAGCGGCGGCAGCGCGTCGCGTGCGGCGAAGTTCCAGAAGAACGCCGACGGCTCGGCATCGCGCCAAAGCGGATACACCGCATCGGGCGCGAAAGGATCCGCTTCCGGTCAAGGAAGCGCGACCAAGAACGCAGATGGCACTGTCTCCGCCAATCGCAGCGGAACGGCAACCAATGCTGCGACCGGCAATAGCGTCAACGCAAACGCTTCTTATCAAACAGGTCAGGGCGTAACCAAGTCGGCAACCTGTTTTGATGCGGCTGGCGCGACGATTGCCTGCCCAAGCCGATAAGCCCACTCGATAGACGATCTCGCGTGCGTGTTGCCCATGCTCACGACACGCACGCGAGCATTCTTCGAGCACGATTAGCTATTCCGCAACCAGCGAGTTCACAATGTTTTCGACGACCCGACTAACCTCTCCGCGAGTGCTTCCGAGCATTCTTCGAAAAAAAAGCGCCATTGCCTTGGTCACAGCGTCACTCGGCGCGTGTCCGCTGATAGCAAATGCTGACGCGCTCGACGAATCTCTGGCGCTCTTCGTGCGAACGCTCGACACCAATCGCGATGGACTGATTAGTCAGGCTGAGCTTTCGACGCGTCTCTCACAAGTGAAAACAAATGGCGTCGACGCGCAGAGTGCGCACGCGCTACAGATGATGATGCGCGGCTTTTCTTTGATGGATACGAATCGCGACGGACAACTCTCCGCTGCAGAAATCAGCGCCGGCATCAACATGCGTTTCGCGAATGCCGATCGCAACAACAACGGCGCGCTTACACCCGATGAAGCGAGCAATGGCATGCCAATAGTCGCGCGAAACTTCACAACAATCGAAACGCGCGGAGCCGGGTCGGTAAGCATGCCACAAGTACGCAGCTTCATCGCGCAATCAATGAAGAACGCGGTTGCTGTTACACGCACACCTTAGGAAGCCATCATGGAACTCGGCAAATTAGCAATCTGGATATTCGGCGTTTTCGCGATCGCCGCGCTCATCGAAGCAGCGATTCTCACGCGGCTCCGTAACGAGACCTACGATTGGCGCGAGAGCGCAGCGTCGATTGGTGTCTCCATCGGTCAACGAATCGTTAATACGATCATGGGCGGCGCGGTGTTTGCAGTGCTGCTTGCGATCTGGGAATACCGCATTTGGACTATCTTGCTCAATGCGTGGTACGACTACGTGCTGCTGTTCTTCGCCGTGGAATTCGC
>JAAFJI010000210.1 GCA_013298045.1 Betaproteobacteria bacterium | reverse complement strand
GGGCGGTGCAATCTCCGGCGCAGATGAAATGAAGTTGGCAGATTCCGCCGCGCGATCGGCCGCGAGCATGGTCAAGAGCTGCGGATAGAGCTCGGGTTGCGCGGCCGCGATCTCGCGCAGGAGCGCGGACTTCTCCGCATCATCGGCATCCAGCACGCGCTCGAATAGCGATAGCACCTCGCGCCAGCGAATGATCGATGCGGTGGATTCACTCATGATGAGGGTGGATCGGCGGCGAATTGCTCGACGTTGCGAATCGTTTTGAACAGGTAAGCGCGCGCCTTTTGCCAGTCGCGCTTCACGGTAACAGACGAAACGCCCATCACTTCCGCGACCTCTTCGACGCTCAAGCCGCCGAAATAGCGCATTTCGACCACGTCGTGAAGGCGCGGATCAATGCGCTGCAAGTCTTTGAGCGCCTCATGCAATGGCTCGATTTCGTCGTACGCGAAGTCGTCGCCCGCATAGCCGGTGACTAGCGTCTGAAACACCACGTCGCCACCGCGCTTTTGCGCCCCACGTTCGCGCACATAGTCGATGATTACACTCCGCATCACTTGCGAGGCGTAGCCGAAAAAGATTTTTCGATTGCCGAGCTCGAGATTACCTCGCTGCACGAAACGCAGAAATACCTCGTGCACGAGCGAGGTGGCGTCGAGGTTAGTCAGCGTGCCCTGTCGCCGCAAATGACCGCCGGCAAGACGCTTTAACTCGACGTAGACGGTCGAAAAGAAACGATCGCGCGCGCACGGGTCACCTTCGCCCACGCGTGCGAGAAGCATCGTCAATTCGGCCCTGTCGTCCGCCTCTGCCATGAACCCCGCCTCCGAAAAGTTTTATCGCACTCGATGATCCGACTGCAAGGCGATTCTCGTTTGTATGCGAAGACGTAACTTTATGGAGAAGCTCATGTCCTCGCAACCTTTTGCCGCTCGATCCCTGGTTATCCATTACTTTGTCGCGCGATTTTGGTCTCAGGTTCTAGTTCTGCTGAGCTTGACCACGCTCGCCGCGAATAGCCACGCGTTCAGCCCCGGTTGCACGCCGCCGTCGGTGCCCAATTTTGGTTCTGGCAATCAAATCGCACTCAACGTGGCGATGCCGCAAGCGCTCAATTTCGGTCTCACCACCCGCCCAATCGGCTGCACCACGCCCTATTCCGCTGTTCGTTTGAAAGTAAGCACTTCGCTGCCTCCTGGCATCACCGAAGTGCTAAATGCCGGTGCGACCTCGGTTGGTTTCTCCGGCACACCAACCGCGCTTGGTACGTTCACAGCGATCATCGAAGTCACTGAAAACGGAACCACCTGGGCCGATGGGTTGCGCGTCGTGTTCGACGTCGATGCCTGCATGCACTGGAATGGGTCGCGTAATCAGCGCTTCCAAGTCGCGCTTCCATCGACCAGCAGCAACGGGGATCCATTCGTTGATTTTCCGCTCCCCACGGCGGGGTCAGCCTACACGCCAACCACCCGCGCCGTCATCGCAACCCCACCCAACGCGTATCCCGCAGCAACGTATTGCGCCCCCGCAAGCTACGTACTCTCGGGTTTTGGCGGTGGCACGATGTCGGTCGCGGCCGCTTCGCCCGCACCACTGGCGTTTACGGTGAGCGGTACGCCAACGGGTGCACCCAGCCAAGATCCAGAAGGTTGCCTCTCGAACCCGGATGCTGGCTCCGACGCCGATATCCGCGTGCGCAACAGCAACGGCGAAGATATCGGAAGCCTGGACGTGTGCTTCGGTGCATCTAATCCAGGCGTGCTAACGATCGGTGGCAATCCACCGAACGGCACAGTCGGCATCCCTTATGCGACGAGCCTTACGACCAACGCCCCCCCTTCGTCAACGTTCAGCCTGCTCTCCGGTTCGCTACCGCCAGGGCTCACACTCGCAGGCGACGGCACGATTACCGGCACGCCAACGACCACCGGCACCTACAACTTCACCGCGCAAGTTGCAGCGACGATTCCAGGCGTCGGTCCACAAACAGCAAGCAGCGCTTTCTCAATCACCATCAATGCGGTGCCGACTCAAAGCTCGAGCGCTGCACCCGTGCCGACGCTTGGGCATGCGGCACTTGGCTTGCTCGCCTTATTGATCGCGGGTGTCGGACTGCTCGCCCGCCGCTCAATCGGCGCTTGAATTCACATTTTTTATAAAGGGATCGCGCCATGTATCGCACTGCAACGCTTCGCTCGTTGATCAACGCAGCCTTCTCGCTCGGCACATTACTCATTGCAGCCCATGCGCTAGCGGCGTCGCCCGTCGAAAGCGCGTTCGTCGAAAGCTTCCGCAAGGCCTACGAAGCGAACGACACGAAAGCGCTACATGGTTTTCTCTACACCAAAGGGGCTGATCGCGAAACGCTCGACATGTTCAAAATGATGGTGACGATGGGCGCGGGACAGAAATTGAGTTCGGTGGAATTGATCGATCTCACCGACGCCGACAAGAAAAAGATTTCAAGCGCGACTGGACCGAACGGTAAACCGATGAAATCGCCAATCCCGATCACCAAAAAACTGGTGATGAAAAAATCGTCAAAACAGCAAACGAGAATTCAACCTCGACCAGCGCCACCTTCGTAGGCGTTCACGAAGGGAAAATCGTCATTCCGGTGCCGGGGCTCGGGAAATGAGGTGGTAGCGATTTGTTTTAAGCTTCTCTAACGTTTGCCGCTTGAAACATAGCGGTAAAAACAAAAAAACATTCGTCTCGAAAAACTTAATAAAACGAATTTAGGCAAACAAATACAGGGCAATCGAAGAAAAAGCTTATTTAGTGCTTGTCGCTACGTGCAATCGCGAGCAAACGGTCAAGCTCGGCCTTATGGTGAAGCTTGTTCGATTCGTGCCAGCGGCGGATGAAGAACATCGTGATCGCGACGACCAGACCGAACATGGTGATCGCGCCGAAGGCCGACATGCCTAAGCCGGTGAGCAAGGCATAGAACGCCCCGAGTCCCAGGATGCAAGCTTGTTCGTTGAAGTTTTGCACGGCGATTGAGCGGCCTGCGCCCATGAGCATGTGACCGCGATGCTGCAACAGCGCATTCATCGGCACCACCAGGTAGCCGCCAAGCGCGCCGAGCAAGATCAAAAACGGAATGGCGATTTTCACATCGCTGATGAAAATCATGAGGATCACCGTGAGCCCCATGCCAATGCCAAGCGGGATCACGTTGGTTGCGCGGTCGAGCGAGGATTTCATCGACGCGAATACCGCGCCGATCGCCGTTCCAATGGCGACGACTCCTACGAGCTTAGACGCGGTCGCAGTGTCGTAGGCAAGCGCCGCCGCCGCCCAGGCGAGCACGATATATCTGAGATTTCCGGCAACGCCCCAGAACAGCGTCGTCGTCGCAAGCGAAATTTGGCCGAGTTTGTCGCGCCACAGGCGACGATTGCAATCCCAGAACTCGGGGAACAGATGTTTCGCATCGGGAATCGGCTGCATCGCAACCCCGGTGTGCGGAATGCGAAGGTTAAACGCGGCGGCGATGATGTAGACAAAGATCATGCTCGCAATCGCGGCCTCAGGTGGCGTGTCGATACCGCTCTCGAACCCAGGAATATCGAAGCCGAGGAGCATCGCGCTGATCTTCGGACCGATCAAAATACCGCCGAGCAAGACGCCAAGAATGATTGAGCCAATCGTGAGCCCTTCGATCCAGCCATTGGCTTTCACCAGCTGCGACGGCGGCAAAAGCTCGGTCAAGATGCCGTACTTCGCTGGCGAATACGCGGCCGCGCCAAGCCCGACGATTGCGTAGGCGAGCAGCGGGTGGGAACCAAACAGCATCGCCAGACAACCAATGACTTTGATCGCGTTGGAGACAAGCATCACCTTGCCTTTGGGGTAGCGATCCGCGAATGCACCGACCAGCGGCGCGAGCACCACGTAGAAGAACGCAAACATCGGCACCAGCGCCGCGCGTTGCCATTCCGGGGCGCCACCAGTGCGAAGCAACTCAACTGCGGCGACGAAAAGCGCGTTGTCAGCCAGGGAGCTGAAAAACTGCGCGGACATGATGGTGTAGAAACCGCGCTGCATGCGCCTCCTAAATCCGACTGCGGAGACGCAGCACCGACGCGGGGCGACGTATCCTCCTCACCCACGGCACCGCGCTACTTTGGCGCGACGCTCGTAACCTCTATTCGCGACTCGCTTTAAAAAAAGCGCTAGCACGGAGTGGATAGTAACGCAGAGTAGCATTGTGCGTGAACGTTCGATGAGCGCGCGCGCAGTTCTGCTGCGCGCCAGCTCGCCCAACCAAAGCTCCGCCATTTTCTTGCGCGTACCGCCATGCCTCGCCCCATTTGCGCCACCATCCACCCCGAGAATCTCGCTCACAATTTGCGCCTCGCGCGCAGTCTCGCACACGGCGCATCGACCTACGCGGTGGTCAAAGCCAACGCCTATGGGCATGGTATTTCGGTCGTGCCACGCGCGTTTACCGAGGCCGATGGGCTGGCGATGATCGAAATCGAAAATGCGGTGGCGCTTCGCACGCTTGGCTGGACCAAACCCATTCTGTTGCTCGAAGGTTGCTACGATGTCGAGGATTGGCGGGTCGCCGCCGAGTACCGGTTGCGCGTCGTCATTCATTGCGAGGAACAGCTTTCCTTGTTCGAGTCGCTCACGCTGTCGCGACCGCTCGGCCTGTACCTCAAGTTCAATACCGGCATGAATCGACTCGGCTTCAAGCTCTTGCCGCTTGCAGCTCGCGAAACGTCCCCGGTCGCGCGACTTGCGGAGCGCGCGAAAGCGCATAGAAATTGCGCCTCGGTCACCTTGATGACGCACTTCGCCTGTGCCGACGAACCCGGTGGATACGTAAATCAACTCGCGCTGTTTAACTCGCACACGGCAAGCCTTGCGCTTCCGAAATCGGTGGCCAATTCTGCGGCCTGCTTCGACTTTCAGAAAGCAGAAGGCGCAATGGGCGGCACCAACGACTGGGTGCGCCCGGGTGTCATGCTCTACGGCGCGACACCGTTCTCTCACGCAACCCGACCGGCAAGCGCGCTCGGCTTGAAAGCCGGGATGACGCTTGCCACCGAAATTATCGGCATTCAGCAGCTCGTCGCCGGAGAGAGCGTCGGCTATGGCGCAACCTACACCGCGCAGAAGCCGGAGCGCATCGCGATCATCGCGGCGGGCTACGCCGACGGCTACCCGCGCCACGCACCGAGCGGAACGCCGGTCATCGCCGAAGGCCGGCGCGCGCCGCTCGTCGGTCGCGTGTCGATGGACAAAATCACAATCGACGTCACCCATATCCCAGCGGCTCACATTGGCAGCCGGGTCGAGCTTTTCGGCGAAACCCTCGCAGTGGACGAAGTCGCCAACCGTGCGGGCACGATTGGCTACGAGCTTATGACCGGCATGTCCGCGCGCGTGCGACGTAGCGAAAGAAACAGCTGATTGTCTTCGTTCGACGACGGAATCGGTAACCCGCTTGACAATCGAGTAACGCGATAGAAAATGACAACGTCATGAACACAATGTGAGCAAAGAAATGTCTCCCCCCCTCTTCAATTGGTTAGATTCCGTAGTCGATTTCCCGTTCTATCCCAAGCTAACAAATTTCACTCTTATTGGCTGCCTAACCGCGTATTTTGCGCTCTGCTTGCCGACGGAGGCGCAGACAACCGAGTTATCGCACGGCGCTCAAGCAAGGGTGGAAGTGGCTGTTCTCGTCGACGAGCGCATTTTTCTCCCTGAAGCAAGCGATGTGGAGACTATCGTCGATTCGGCGCAAGCTGCGACCCCTCTCGGATTTACTATTCAATCTCGATTTGCAAATCCACAAAAAACACGGCTTCTGATTGACGAACGTGTTGGGCGGTTACCGAAGACCACACGCCTTCAGTTGGCGAGCGAATCCTCGGAGCCGCAGATTGACTCGTACATTGTGCTTGAGTTTCCGAATGAGATTGTTGCTAACGCTGCCGTCCGACGTATCTCGCAACAGTCCGGTGTCCGTTGGGCGGGT
>JAAFJI010000021.1 GCA_013298045.1 Betaproteobacteria bacterium | reverse complement strand
TTGATAGGTGACCACCAACTTCGTTTTGGCGCGCGCACTCTGCCCGAGCGACAACGTGACCGGCGCGTCGAATACCTTTACCGCGCCAAAATGCGGGTCTTGCTTTGACTTACCGACGACCTGAGCTGGTTGTTTGTACCTGTCGATGTCATGCGCCGGTTCGCTGTCGCGCTGAAACTCGAAGCGCTCGCGGTAGACGTAGTGCCCCGGCAGCACATCGATTTTCAGACGAATCGCCCCCTTTTCGTACGACGCGAGCAGTGGAAACGCGATGTCGACCGGCAACGGTGCAGGCGGAATGGCGCTCGCCCCGGCGGGCGTGGGTTGTGCCGAGGTCCGCGCGCTCGAAATGCCAAAAAATGTCACTGCGGCAATTAGCGCAACGCGCATGAGCGTGCGCGAAATTAAGGGTAAGTGCTCCGCACGTTTCGGTCGCGAGCCTGTCATACTACGATCCAGTTTAGATGCCACGCCGCTTCCCCGCAAACCCGGGCGAGCGCTGACGTAGAGGTTGAAAATCGCCATGCCACTTATTTTCATCGCACTTCTGTTCGCACTCCCGGTGCTCGACATTTACGCCACGCTTCGATTCGCCGAAACGCTGGGCGTTCCCGCAATCGCGTTGTTTATCCCGGGTCTGCTGTTCGGCGTGATGATAATGAAACGCGAAACGCGATCGCTCAAATCGCGTTTCATGGGCGCGATTCAGAGCATGTCGCTCAACGCCATGGTGTTCGACAGCGGTCGAAAGATGGTTGCTGCGCTGCTGCTCCTGTTGCCGGGGTTTGTGAGCGACGTGTTCGCGCTCTTTCTGTTGCTCATCCCCAACCGCGAGCTGTTGCCGCAAACCGCCAACGCAGGCGCAACATCGAGTGCATCCGCGCCGCCGCGCCGCACCGACACGCAAGTGGTAGACGGCGAATATCGCCGCGTCGATTAGCCGCTGTTCGATTTGACTTAAATAAAGCCCGCTGTCGCGGGTTTTATTTTTTGCGCACCCGAGCGGTGCGCTCGTAATCGTTACAAACAGACGACCGGCACGAGCTTCAAATAGCCTACCCATTTGGGGAGGTTGACAATGTCATATTGCGACCGCTAGAGTCCGTCGCAACATGCCCGTAAGGATTCCCAAGATGCACGTCACCCGCGCCGCACTCGCTTTGGCAATACTGCTCTCTCTAGCGCAATCGGCGTTCGGACAAACCGCCGCCAACTGTCCCTTTAACGTCGATCAGTCAAGCACTGCAAACAGTCGCCGAGCGACTACCGATGGCCTGATCTTCATTCGATACGCGCTCAACCTGCCAAATACACTCCCAACCGTGGCGGGCGCGACGGAGAACGCGGCACTCGTAAGCGCGCAGGTCGCCGCGCACATGAGCGCGAATGCCGCCACGCTCGACATCGACAGCGACGGCAAATTCACGACCTTCGACGCGCAAATCATCGCGAGGTACCTGCTCGGGTTTCGCAACACGTCGTTGGTGGGTGCGTCCATCCCAGAAGACTTCCCGAAGCG
This sequence comes from Betaproteobacteria bacterium, assembly GCA_013298045.1. Classification (GTDB taxonomy): domain Bacteria; phylum Pseudomonadota; class Gammaproteobacteria; order Burkholderiales; family Casimicrobiaceae; genus Casimicrobium. Next base: position 24,749 of record JAAFJI010000021.1, on the reverse strand, counting down.
AAGCGGTGCACAGGCACTGCAAAACTTCATCGAGACCGGATGCACGGGCACGAGCGATGCCCCGGACCCACGCGTCCTCGCGTGGAACGCCATGAATGCGCAGCTTGCACTCGGTACCGCTGCAGGAATTGATACCGCGAAGGCTTACATGACCGACACCGCCGTCGGCAATTACACCGCCGCGCTCACCGCAATCATCGCGGATTTGGCCGCAGTTGTCGCAAGCTACAGCCCGATCATCCCACGTCAGGTGGGTAGCGACTACGCCGAATACTGGGTGAGCCGACCGCTAGCGGGTAGCGTCACCGGAGAGAGGCTGATTCATGTCGTGACATTTCTGCGCACGTTCGACGGATCGTGGCGCGTTGATTCGATGTAGTCCTCGGTCACACCCGCCTGTTATTAAATTAATAATCATATGCCTCGTCAAATATATAAAGCGCAGCGTAATTTGTATTTCTCGAAAAACAATACAAATGTCGCGAATCGTATATTTTATTGGGCTTCCTGATGAAGAGATATGTCGCGATGGTGTTTCAAAACTTGGTTTCGCTCGTGTTCGCTCATAAGCGAAAGCGCCGCGCCATGCCGTGCTTTGCGAAGCTTGTGTGGGCGCTTTGCGCGTCGCTGTCGATCACAGCTTGCGATAGTTCGCGATCGGGCGGTGCCGCACCAGAAGAGAAGATGGTTTACTACAACAGCAAAGGCGGCGTGCCGCCGCCGCGCCCCGAAACAACATCGGGCGTGCCTTTCGGCGACGGCAAGAAATACACCGAGCCCGGTTTGCGCGGCAAGATCGTCGACGGCGCGACGCAAAAGCCGCTCGAAGGCACGATGGTGTATGGCTACTACGCAACCCAGAAGGGCAGCTTAGGTGGTGGTAAGCAACTGGTGGAGCTGCTGCGCAGTTTCGAGACAGCAACCGATGCCAGCGGCGTGTTCACGTTGCCTGCTTGGGATACCGGCGATCGACCAGTCAAGGGCGAAGCGGTCACGCTGTTTCCGATGCTCATGTTCTACAAGCCCGGTTACGACACCTGGCACAACAACTTCAGATCAATCAAACAGTGGGATCCGAAGTCCGGCATTGAAGGTGCCGACTATGAACTTAAGGACGGCGTTTACGACTGGACAAAGTACCCGCATCGTATGGTGCCAGCAAACAACGAGCGTGATCGCTATTTCGCTCTGAGTGATGCAGCCATCGGCATGCAATTCATCGGCGAGTGTGGGTGGGAAGCCTATGCGAAGACTTTGCTCGCGATGCACATTGAACGCAAATTAATGGTGCAACGTTATGTACCGGCCATTGACATTGACGTGGACGGGTACATCAAAGAGGGGCGAGCTCGCACACATCCGAGCGTCGAGTACCTGACGCGTACTTTCGTCGACCAACTACTTGAGCGCTATCGACAGAACTCGTCAACATGGAAGTGCGCGAATCCTGCAGCGATGTTCGCCGGACACGACGGAGATTCGCAACGAAACGTATCGAAAGCACCCCTCGTCAAATCCCCGTCTGCCGAGACGCTAAGTCAAAAGCGTGTAGATGGAAGCGCGGAAATCGGAAAATCCAAAAAAGCGAAAGAGTAAGTATGCGCGCAAATTTTGGAGCGGTTGCTGTAGCAAACGTGCTCTTTCTGTCGTTGCCGGGAATTGCACTAGGCTACGAGATAAACAATCACGCGGACATGTCGCAAGAGGCCCTCAACAAGTCGGTTCTTGCTACAAACCTCAACGAGAAACTCTTAAAGGTAGGTCTTCGGCAACTAGACGTGGCAAGTGCACGCCAGACCTTTCCCTTGGATTCCACGTTGCCGGAGATTCGCTACTGTTTCGGCGAATATCTGCCAAGTGGCGGTTACAACGAGTATCGACGCAGCACATCGGGCCGCATCCAAGACGAGACGATTCCGCAACCGGATTGGGGCAGCGCCGCAAGCTCCGAGCGAAGACTCACGATCGCGCAGCTGTTTCGTTACGGTGCGTGCTTCGAAGACTCGGAAGAACCGACGGCACGTCCGCTCGCACACTTTTACAACCCACAAGATAGCGGCGCGGGATTGACGGTATTGGGTTTGCCTGCGGGCCCAAGTTCGCTCGACTGGATGCTCAAGGCTGCACCGGGGAATACCACGCTCACGGGCGTCAATCACTACAACTGGCAAGACGCCCGATACAACTACTACTACGCACTGACCGGCAAGCTCGCTTCGCCGAATTTCACCGTGCCCGATATCCGAACCAGCGCCGCGTGGGGGCGAACCTTTCAGGCGCTTGCGCACGTCACCCATCATTTGCAAGACATGGCGTCGCCGCAGCATGTACGAAACGATGCGCATTGCTCCGATGAGAACAAGTGTCGCGATGGGTACATTGGACTTCCGGGAACGGTGGGTCTATACCGACCGAGTGGCTACGAAACCTACTTCGATACGCGTTTTCAAGTGATCCGCAATTTGGCTGAGAGCGCAACGACGCCAACCATTTTTGGGTTGCCGCGCGAATTCTGGAACGCCAATACCGACAACAATCTCGTTACGACGAACCCAGTCGCACCGCGGAACGCGAATCAAGGCTTGGCGGCGTACACCAGCACGAATTTTGTCTCGGCCGGTAAAGATTTTCGTGTCAATCCACTGGGAAACGCTGTCATTCCAATCGCGGCATCGGGGTTGCCATTCCCGCGCCCCGCGCAAACCACCAACGATGTCGCGGTAACGACGCTGTTTGCTGTGGGCTATAACCTCGAACGCGTGCGTACCGAACTCTGCGGCGGAGACCTCGCGAAATGCAAAATTCGTTTTGTTGGCACTGAAACCGATCCAACCGCTAAAGCGTCTTCGCTCTCAGCGTTCTCGCAAGAACTGCTGCGTCCAGCAGGAGCCTACACCGGTGCTGGCGTCTTCCAGCAAAATTTCTTCACCTACACCGACGCGGCAATCAAGCTCGTCCCCAAAGCGGTGGAATACAGCGCCGGTTTGATCGACTATTTCTTTCGCGGCGAGTTCGAGATTTCGCTGCCGACCGACGACATCTATAGCGTGATCGATCTTGGCAATCCCGCCTCGAACTGCAAAGACAGCTGCGGGTTCACGCGCTTGCGCATGAAGGTTAGAAACACGACGGCGGCGATCAACGGTGCAGCGCAAAACTTGAGCGCGGCGACGCTTCGCGCAGTCGTTAAATTTTCGCGCAACAGCTGCTACACGCCGAATCAGGCTGGCGAGTTCGGCGATCTCAATCCGATCACTCAGGCGAAGGTCGATCAATGCCTTCTGGGGGCGCAAGGGCAGGTCGTTGAAGAAATTGTCGTGTCGAATCCGATTGCCGGCGTCTCGATTGCCGCGAGTGCGCAACAGGAGTTTGCGTTCGATTTTCCAACGCCACTTCCAATCAACAGCTGGGACATACGGCTGCAAGTGGTTGCGCTCGGAACGCTCGGCGCGGAAGTCGATGCGGTCGCAGTGGGCAGCAAACGCGTGGGCGCACCGGTCGCGTTTCGAAACTTCAACGAAACCGATTGGATCGCGATCGACGAGCAGCTATACACCCGCGCCGTGGTCGCGGCGACACCTGCGCTGATCGCGCGGTTGCCGCCGTCCTGTCGCTCGGGTGCAGCGCTTTCTTCCACATGCTTTCCGCCGTCGGCCGTCGCGGGATACACGTTTCGCGGCGCGACGGGACGGCAGTATGCGAGCCTGTCGCTCTTGGCACCCGAGCGCCACTTCGCTCTCGCAATGCTTGGCGATGACGTCCCATTTCCGACCGTTTATTTCACCACCCAGGATACGCCGCTGTCGCCAATCAGTTGCCCGATGCGCCCGTATTACCTCGATGCAGCGGCTGACATCATTTACTACTCGCCGTACTACGCGTATCGCGGACTTCACGCAGGTTGCGACAGCACTTCATACTACTTCGGCGCAGGTAATGCGCCGTCCGTGCAGACGTTCCGCTCGCGACCGCCCCTTGCGAACCCCACCCCCGTGCCAATGACGAGCTTCAATTTCTAGGCGGCGACGTAGATTCGCGGCGCCGCAGCGCGCTGCGCACTGATGTCGCGCTACGGCTTCGCGCTTGGTGTTGTCAGCGCGCGCGAGTCGCGAACTGGTCCAATTTCGACGGAACCGCGCTTGTCGGTGACGGAGCGGAGTGCTGCGGTCTCGATGAATTTATCGACCAGTCCCGCCAGCTGCTCGGTGTCGAAGCTCTTCGCGATGTTGTTGGAAATCGCGTCTGGATTGACGAGTTTTCGAAAGTCGTAGCGTTCCTCGCGCTTGATTACTCTCATCGTTTTTGCGTCGAGCGTGGTGACCACTGCGTAGAAGAATGGGGCGAGATAGGTCTCGGAGCGGGCCGTTTGGCCGCGCACCGGCGTGTCGACCTCTTCATCGAAGCGCAGTCCGAGTTCGCTGAGCAGTACCGAATCGCTGCTCGACGCGATCCGCGCCGATTGCAGCGGCTGGATGTAGAGTCCGATGCCGGAGAGCTTGCTGCCCATACCGGCTCGCTCGCTATACAAAAAGCGCGGCGTGACCAAAATAATCTGATCCCAGGTTTGTCGGTCGGGCATTGGCTCAATCAGTGAAATCGCTTTGTTGTACGCAGCGGCTTCGCGCTCGCGAGGCGCAGGCGGCAGCGTCTCGTTGTCGTGCGGAATCGCAAGGAACACCCGTTCGGATTCCGGATATTCGCGCGCAACCGCTTGGTCGATCCCGCGCAACACCGACAGGTTGATCGCTTGACCTGGCACCCGCAGCGTGACACGTTTGAAATGATCGATGATGTTCGAGCCGGTTTGCTGTTTCTGAACCACAATCGAAAACTCGTCGCCGACCATCGAAATCAGCGCAATTTTTTTCGGCGCAACCGGAGCTGCGACGCTGCTCGCGTTCGCGATCGCAAGCGATGCCGCGCAAGCGGCGAGGGCGGCAAGCGATGCGCTAACCGCAGAGGTCCAGGGTCTCGATGCAGATGCCATAACAGTTCTCCCAAAGTCGTTGCGTGCACAACATCGTGCATGGACGGACTATGGCGAAACTTGCGCGGGGCGGCGAGCGCATTGCGACGAGCTGCGCCCTGAGGTTGTCGCGCGACGCTGCCCGATAGCGCTAGATTAGGGTCGCGGCGCGAGGTGAGGGTAGATTCGTTTGAATGAGCAAATCGCTCCGAATTGCTCGATGAGTCGAAACAAATAAAACGCTGAATGCCCTATGAAATAAGCGTTTAATGGTTAAAAATATATAGAACGTTTTTGAATTCAATTAGCAAAATATATAAGCTAATTCGGGCAATGGGAATTGAAGTTATTCTGCGTCTGCGCTTCGATCTTCGCAAATTCGCCCGGCGGCAGACCGCGTTTGCGCCCTACATGATGCCGCTGCACCGTTGTTCCGTCGTCACGTTCCGTGATAACTTTCGCGCCATGAATTCGACTCGTCATTTCTCGCGTGTCGTCGCGGCGCTAACCCTCGCGATGTTTACGACGCAAGTTGTAGCGCAGGACGTCACCATTACGGTCAATCGTCTCGCCGCCGATCGCTACGAGGTGGTCAAGGGCAAAAATGTAAAACCGGGCGAGTTAATCCTTCAAACCAAATATTGCTACGTCTTCGCGCGCAACGAGGAGGCGATTTTCCTCACCCGCGAAGACCAAAACGGCGAGGCAGCGGTCATTTATTTCGCGTCTGGCGACCAATGCGAAGTCGTGAAAGTCGACAAGACGACCGATGCGGATTTCTCGCTCATTGATTTCCTGATCCAGCTCGGACTGCTGTTGACCGGCAAGGGCTCAAACAAGACGCCAACTGCTGTCGACAAAGGTCGCGGCAATCGCTAGCGAAACCCTGAACACGTCCTTCGCGCGCATCGCATCGCGAGGACTTATTTAGCGGTTCCCTCGGCCCGCTCGAAACCGTCGAGCACCGCGACGACGTTATCGCCGATTTCCTCTACAGCGTAGCCGCCTTCCAGCACGAAAAGTGTCGGCAGCGCGAGCGATGCGATGGCGCTTCCAAGCAACGGGTAATCCGAGGTTTTGAGGGAAAAGTGGCTGATCGGATCGCCCTCAAACGTGTCCACGCCGAGCGAGACGACGAGCGCATCCGGCGCGTAGCCGTCGATGCGGTCGAGCGCCGTGCGAAGCGCTCCGAACCATGACGCCACCGACGCCCCGGCTGGCAGCGGTATGTTCAGATTGAATCCCGCGCCATCTCCGATGCCGATTTCGTCTGCGTGGCCGAGAAAAAACGGGTATTCGGTACGCGGGTCGCCATGAATGCTCGCAAAGAACACATCGTTTCGTGCGTAGAAAATCTCTTGCGTGCCGTTGCCATGGTGGTAGTCAACATCGAGAATCGCTACGCGCTTGCAGCCGCTGTCCAACAAACGCTGCGCTGCAATAGCGGCGTTGTTCAAAAAACAGTAGCCGCCGAAAAAATCAGTACCTGCGTGATGTCCGGGCGGGCGTGTGAGCACGAATGCAGCGCGCTCGCCCTGGGTCAACACATCGGCACCGGTCAACGCGCAATCCGCACCGGCACGCGCTGCTGCCCAACTGCCGGCGGTAAGCGGCGTGCCGGCGTCGAACGAAAACAATCCCATCCGCGCCGCGAAGTTGGTGGGGAGCACGTCATGGCGCATTCCGCGCACCGACCAGACGGATGGAAACGCGTCGCCCTTTCCGCCGAGTGATTGGTACTCTTGGTGCGCGATTCGCAGAAAGTCAAGATAGCGTGTCGAATGAATACGCGCAATGGTCGCGTCATCGAATCGTTGGGGTTTGACTACCTCGCCCAATCGCGCAGCCTCTAGTGCACGTAGCACCCAATCGGCGCGCTCGACCTTTTCAAACGCGGCGACTTTTTCGCCACGAAAAAACTCGTGCTCCGCCTGATGGCGGCGGTGCTCACTGTTGTAGATGGTTTTCATTCTGGCAGTGTAAATCGCGACGGCGCGCTGTCTGCACTGACGCCGACGCAATCGCCCGCATCACGGGGGCGTGCGCCGCGACGTGCTTCGGAATTTTCGGTAGGCGCGAATCGGGACCACTACTGTTCGCTTTACGCGGATTGTTCCCTCCCCTTCAAGGGGAGGGTTAGGGTGGGGATGGTTTTCGGTTGCCTCAACGAACAGTATTGGGACACGGAGGCGCTTCGTTGCTCGCCTAAATCCTTCCGAACCCGCCGCCCCCCGGCGTTTGAATGACGAACACGTCATCCTTATTCATTTGCACTTCGCAAATGTGACCGAACTCTTCGCGGGAACCGTCGGCGCGTTCAACCCAGTTTCTAGCCGAAACACCAGGCTCGCCGCCCTCGCACCCATGCGGTCTGTTCTTGCGATAGTTTGCGAGCACGCCTGCGGTCATTGTTTCGAGGAATCGAATACGGCGATCTGCGCCATCGCCACCATGCCACTTGCCTTTGCCACCAGTGCCGTGATTGATCGTATGCGAATCGACGCGCACGGGGTAGCGGAATTCGAGCACTTCGGGATCGGTGAGTCGTGAGTTCGTCATGTGACATTGCACGACGCTCGTGCCGTCGAATCCTTCGCCCGCACCGCTGCCGCCGCTGATCGTTTCGTAGTACTGATAGGTATCGTTACCGAAAGTGAAATTAGTCATCGTGCCGTACGCGCCCGCGAGGACGCCGAGCGCGCCGTAGAGGCAGTTTGTCGCCGCTTGCGAGACTTCCACGTTACCCGCAACGACTGCGGCAGGATACTTGGGTCGCTCTTCCGATCTTTCGGGAATCACGATGTTGATGGGTTTCAAACAACCAGCGTTCATTGGAATGTCATCATCCACGAGCGTGCGGAACACGTAGAGCACAACAGCGCGGCTCACGGGTTTTGGCGCATTGAAATTGCTCGGTCGTTGCGCAGACGTACCGGTGAAATCAACCGTTGCTGAACGCGTTGCGCGATCAATCGAAACCTTCACATGAATATGCGAACCATCGTCGAGATCGACGCCAAATTCGCCATCGTGCAACTTGTGAATCACACGGCGTACCGATTCTTCGGCGTTGTCTTGCACGTGTTTCATGTACGCGACCGTGACCTCGCGACCGAAGTGCGCGACCATCTTGCGCAACTCTTCCGCGCCTTTGTTGCAGCTCGCGACCTGCGCACGCAAATCAGCGATGTTCTGTGTGACATTACGAACAGGCCATTTGCCGGAAAGCAATATCTTGGTGAGCTCGTCTTCGAGGAACACGCCTTCGCGCACGAGTTCGACGTTATCAAGCAGCACGCCTTCTTCTTCGATTGATTTCGAGAACGGCGGCATCGAACCTGGCGTGATGCCGCCGATGTCCGCGTGGTGACCGCGCGCGGCGGTATAGAAAAGCGGTTCTCGCTCGCCTTTCAAGAAGATCGGCATCACAACGGTGACATCGGGAATATGCGTGCCGCCGCCATACGGCGCATTCACGACGAACGCATCACCCGGTTTCATCTGACCTCGCCGCGATTCGAGCACGACGCGTACGCTCTCGCCCATCGAACCCAAATGCACAGGCATGTGCGGGGCGTTCGCGACCAAGTTCGCATCGGGATCGAAAATCGCGCAAGAGAAATCTAGCCGCTCTTTGATGTTCACGCTGTAGCTCGTGTTTGCGAGCGTCACGCCCATTTGCTCGGCGATTGCCATGAAGAGATTGTTGAACACTTCAAGCATCACCGGGTCAGCCGTGGTGCCGATCGCGTGCGAGCGCGAGGCTTCTTTCACGCGTTCCAGTACGAGGTGATTGAGCGGTGTCACCGTCGCGCGCCATTCGGGCTCAACGATGGTCGTTGCGATGGGTTCTTTGATGACGGCAGGGCCGTCGATAACGTCGCCGGGTTGCAATGCTTCACGATAGTAGACGTTGGCTTTGCATGCGCCGTTAGCAAAGAAGGCTTCGACTGTTGCGTTGGGCGTGAGCGCTGTTGCGCGTAGCGTGACGTTTTTCGGTGTTTCTTTCGACGATTGTGTGACGCCGATGGCTTCCGATGAAATCGCTTCGACGACTAACGCGCGGTTTGGCATCAGGAAGCCGTAGCGTTGACGGTAGGTTTGTTCAAATGCAGTGACGAGTGACGAATGACGAGTGATGAGTTCGACGGGTAGTTCAATCGTCGTATCGGTACCGTCGTACTTCAACGCGACGGTATTTACGATGCGAATCTGCTCGTCTTTCACGCCTTGCACGGAAACGTCAGCTTTCGCCGCTGCGCCAAGCTGCGCAAACTGCGGTTGCAATTCAGCGAGCAATTCGTCGCTCAATTGCTTCTCAATCGCCGCTTGCTTCATCGTGCGCACATCTGCGAGTCCCATGCCGTAGGCCGAGAGCACGCCCGCGAACGGATGAATGTAGACGCGCTTCATGCCGAGCGAGTCAGCGACCAAGCAGGCGTGTTGTCCGCCTGCGCCGCCGAAGCATGTCAACGTGTATTCAGTCACGTCGTAGCCGCGCTGCACAGAGATATGTTTGATCGCATTGGCCATGTTCTCAACCGCGATGCGCAAGAAACCCGAAGCGATTTCGTGCGATGTTTTGCGAACGCTGGTTGCTTTCTCGACTTCGATTTCGAGTGCCGCAAACTTTGCTTTCACCGCTTCAACATCGAGCGGTTGATCGCCGTTCACACCGAAGATCGCGGGAAACAATTCAGGACGCAATTTACCGACCATCACATTGCAGTCGGTCACCGTGAGCGGTCCACCGCGACGATATGCTGCAGGGCCTGGGTTCGCACCGGCACTCTCGGGGCCGACGCGGAATTTCGATCCATCGAAGGTGCATATCGAGCCACCACCTGCGGCGACGGTGTGAATCTGCATGATCGGCGCGCGCAAGCGAACGCCTGCGACCTCGGTCACAAACGCACGCTCGTATTCGCCTGCGAAGTGTGCGACGTCGGTTGACGTGCCGCCCATGTCGAAGCCAATCATCTTGTCGAAGCCTGCGAGCTGCGTGACTGCTGCTGCGCCAACGATCCCGCCTGCAGGCCCGGAAAGAATCGCGTCCTTGCCTTGAAACTTGTGCGCATCGGTGAGCCCGCCGCTTGACTGCATGAATTGCAAACGCACATCGCCGAGCGCGCTTTGCACTTGATTCACATAACGGCGCAAAATCGGCGAGAGATACGCGTCAACCACTGTCGTGTCGCCGCGCGAAACGAATTTCATGAGTGGCGATACTTCGTGCGAGACGCTCACCTGTGTAAAGCCGACCTCGCGCGCAATGCTCGCAATGAGCGCCTCATGTGTAACGTAACGATATCCGTGCATTAGGCAAATAGCTACAGACCGATACGCCCCATTAAATAATCTTTTCAAGTCATTTCGGATAGTTACTTGACTAGGCGCTTGAATTTCGTTTCCGTAAGCATCAATGCGGCAATCGACTTCTAAGACGTCTTCATAAAGCAATTCCGGCAGCTCAATCTTGCGCACGAAGAGTTTCGGTCGATCCTGATAAGCGATGCGCAGCTGATCGCGGAACCCTTTGTTCACTACGAGCAATGTGCGCTCGCCTTTTCGTTCGAGCAGCGCGTTCGTTGCAACCGTGGTGCCCATCTTCACCGCCTCGACGCGATCCGCAGGAATCGGCTCGCCCGCTTTCAGCCCAAGCAATTCGCGCACGCCTTGCACAGCGGCGTCTTGGTAGCGCTCCGGATTCTCGGAGAGCAGCTTATGCGTCACCAATTCGCCACTCGGTTTCTTCGCGACGATATCGGTAAACGTGCCGCCGCGATCGATCCAAAATTGCCATTGATTGTTCGGCGCACTTGCTTGAGAGGTATCGGACATGATTACTGTTTTGCTATGGCTATGGGTGAGTTGATCGCTGTTGTCGCAGTGGATGTAGGCGAAGCTGCGTCGAGCGCACTATTCGGAAGTCTGAGAAAAAACGTCGTGAACAGCTCGCTCGCTTGTGCGCCCGCGTCGCGTATCCATTCGCGCGAGAAGCGCTCGCCAAGACGGGTGAATTCTCGCTCAAGATTGGGTGGCATCGCCTCCACTTTCACGCCATTGGCGCGCAGCGCTTGCACCGCATCGAGCGCTGCCGCGCGACTCATCTTCCAGCCGCGCTCTTCTGCGGTCTTCGCCGCCTCGCGCAACGCACGTTGTTCGTTCGACGGAAGTTTTGCAAAAGCTGCCGCATTCACAATCACCGCGTTCTTCGGCGTCCACGCGTTGATCTCGTAGAAATATTTCAGATGCGACCACACTTTGTTTTCAACACCGGTCACGGCGGAAGAGATCATGCTATCCATGCGCCCAGTCGCGAGCGCATCCGCCACCTGAACCATCGGAACATCGACCGGACTCGCACCGAGCAACTCGGCAATGCGGATCGTAGTCGGGTTGTACGTTCGCATTTTCGATCCCGAGAAATCGATCTTCTTCACAATCGGACGAGCTGAGTACAAACCTTGGCTTGGCCACGGCACCGAATACAACAAAATGAGCCCCTTCGCACCGAGCTGTTTTTCAAGTGCGGGACGTTGCAAGTCCCACAGTCGCTTCGCATCGTCGAGCGACCCTATCACGAACGGTACGGCGTCAGCACCTGCGAGCGGGAACTCTTTGGATACGCCGGTCAGAATCACTTCGCCGAGTTCGACAGTTCCAGCGCCGACAGCATTGCGAATTTCGGCAAGCTTCACGAGCGAATTGTTGCTACGCACTTCGATTGCGAGTTTGCCATTGCTGCTGCGCGATACATCGCTCGCTAACTCGCGCAGATTCGCCGTGTGAAATGAAGCATCGCTATAACCCGAGGCGAGCCGCCAAGTGGTTTGCGCAAACGAGTTTGCATTACAGAAAAACACCATCAGTCCGAACAAAAGAATTCTCGTAAACATCGTAACCTCCGTGATTAAAAAATCGTTGGAAGGTTGTCGCAGTGTTGTTATGACATGTTTTGCGGCAACCAAAGAACGATCTGTGGAAATGCGTAAACCAATAGCACTGCGAACACCATCAGTACAAAACACGGCAGTGCGGTGCGTGCCAGATAGGGAAGCTGTCGTTTCGTCAAGCCTTGCAGAACGAAAAGGTTGAAGCCAACGGGTGGCGTGATCTGCGCCATCTCCACGACGAGCACGATGTAGATGCCGAACCAAATCAAATCGAAACCGGCTTTCTCAACGGTCGGCAGGAGAACAGCCATCGTGAGCACCACCATCGAGATACCGTCGAGAAAACATCCAAGCACAATAAAAAAGCCCGTGAGCAAAACGATCAGCCCCAAAGGAGGAAGATTGAGCGATCCGATGAACTCGGCAAGATGCCTGGGCAAACCGATGAATCCCATCGCGAGCGTGAGAAACGCCGCGCCCGCGAGGATCAAGCCAATCATGCAGTACACACGACACGCGGAGACGAGGCCTTCTTTGAACGTTTTCCAGGTGAGAGTGCGCTCGATTGCAGAGAGGATGAGCGAACCACCGACACCAAGCGCGGCGGCTTCCGTCGCTGTCGCGAGCCCCGAGTAGATCGAACCGAGTACCGCGATGATTAAGAGCACGACGGGAATCAGGTTTCGCCCCTCGTAAATCTTTTGCATGAAGCTCATGCCGCTATCTGCTGCGGGAATTTTCGTCGGATTGCGTAGCGACCAGTAGACGATGTAGCCCGAGAATAGTGCGCCCAACAAAATGCCGGGAATCACACCGGCGATGAAGAGCTTCGCAATCGACACATTCGCAGCAACGCCGTAGACGATCATGATGATCGATGGCGGAATCAGCAAGCCCAGCGTGCCAGAGCCCGCAAGGGTGCCGATCGCGATGTCGTCGGGATAGCCGCGCTTCTTGAGCTCCGGCAAGGTGATCTTGCCAATTGTCGCGCAGGTCGCAGCGGACGAACCGGAGACTGCAGCAAAGATGCCGCAACCAATTACGTTCGTGTGCAAGAGTCGTCCCGGGATTCGATTGAGCCATGGAGCGAGCCCTGCAAAGAGTCCCTCGGCTAGTTTGCTGCGAAACAGAATTTCGCCCATCCACAAAAAGAGTGGCAGCGCGGTCAGCGTCCAGCTTGATGTCGAACCCCAAATCGTAAGCACCATCGCGTCGCCTGCAGGGCGTTGCGTAAACACGTCCATCGCGAACACGGCAACACCAAGCAGCGCGAGCCCGATCCACAAACTCGTCCCAAGAATGACAAAGAGCAATACGATCAGAAAAAATGCGGTGAAGAGTTCCATCGTTTACTCCACGCGCGCAGCTTCGTCGCTGGCGGCAAAAAATGGTTCACGTCTGAAGTGATGCAGCGACGCGTCGACAAACGAAACCACGAAGCCGATCGCGCCGATCGCCATGAAGAGTTGCGGGATCCAAAGCGCGGTGGCGTCCGCGCCTTGCGATACGTCGTGCGTCGTCCAGGAAATCCACACAAGGCGGCAAGAAAAATAAGCTACATAAGCACTTAGCGCTGTACCGAGAAATAAGCAAAAGTGCTCCAAGCCTCGACGATGTTGGGCATTGAGGCGTTGCGCCAACAAGGTCACTCTAATGTGGTCACCCTGCTTTAGCGTCGCCGGGAGCGCGAGGAACAATGCCGCTGCAATCGAGTAACCGGCGTAGGCATCGAGCCCTTGAATATTCCATGCCGCCTCCCGGGCGAGCACACCAAGTGCGATAGTGGCGAAGGCCATGACCATGGCGATGCAGGCGCCGACCATGAGTATTCGATATAACTGTGATGCGAGTTTCGTGAACATGAGTCTCCCTCTGCGGCTCTTTTGGTCGCATGCGAACAGTGGTTGGTATGTAGCGCTCGTCTAAGTGGCGAGCGCTCGTTCTTGTAGGCGACGACTTGGCGTCGCTTGTTTGTGCGCCGCCGAGCGCGGGCAAGTCCGCGCCTACATTTCGATCGTCACCCTCTCCCGCCCCTGACGGGGCACCCTCTCCCCTCCAGGGAGAAGGGAACGCTAGCTACTTGCGATACGCGCTGATGATTGCTTGACCTTCAGCCCCTGTGGATTTCAACCACTCTTGCGTCATCGTCTCGCCGATTGCTTGCAACTCTTTCTTGAGCTCTGCCGACGGTGGCGACACCTTCATCCCCTTTGCAACCAATTCCTTCAGGAACTCGTCGTCTTTCTGCTGACTGGTCGCCCAGCCGCGCGCTTCGGCATCAGCACCCGCTTTCACGACTGCATCTTGCGTTGCCTTATCAAGCGCGTCGAACGCTTTCTGATTCACGACAATCAGGTTCTTCGGTAGCCACGCGTTCACCGTGTAGAGGTTTTTTACTTGCTCGAAGAGTTTGTTTTCAACGCCACTCGCGCTTGACGTCAAAAAGTTTTCAACGGTGCCAGTCGCGAGCGCTTGCCCGAGTTCGGCGAGTTGAATCGTTGTCGGTTGTGCTTTGAGCAACACCGCAATGCGCGAAGTCGCCGGGTTGTACGCGCGCATCTTCGTGCCTGCAAGATCCTTCGCGCTCGCCACCGGTTTCAGCGAATACAGGCTCTGTCCGGGCCAAGGCGACGTGAAGAGCACTTTCATGCCTTGCTGGGCAAGGATCTTTTCAATGGTTGGCTTTGCGGCGGCGTGCAGCTTCTTGGCTTCGTCGTAACTTGTCGCGAGGAACGGAATTGAATCAACGCCGAAGATCGCGTTCTCGTTGGCAGCACCGCTCACGATGAACTCACCCGCCTGCGTTTGCCCGGTTTGCACCGCGCGTTTAATCTCGTTTGCTTTGAAGAGCGAGCCGTTCGCGTGCAACGTAATTTTCAGCTTTCCGCCTGTGGCCTTGTCAACATCGTTCGCGAATTGCTGCACGTTTTGCGTCTGGAAACTGCCGATTGCGTAACCGGTGGGCATGTCCCATTTGGTTTGTGCAAACGCGATTGTGGAAGCAATCGCCGCAGAAAGCGTTGCTGCGGTCTTGAGCATGAGTTTCATCGTGGTTTCCTCGTTAGTTGGCTAGTTGAGAATTCAGTAAATCGGTAATCAGCATCGAACCCGGGGCGTGGGTGATGCAGAAATCGGGTTTGGCTTGCGTGATCGCAGCTTGCGGCGTCACACCGCAAGCCCAGAACACAGGTGTTTCATCCGGCTTCACGGCGACTGCGTCGCCGTAATCCGGCTTTTGCAAATCGGCAATGCCGATCACCGACGGGTCGCCGACGTGTACAGGCGCGCCATGTACGCGCGGGTAGCGCGAGGTGATTTCAAACGCACGCACAGCGTCGGCTGCCGAGAGCGGTCGCATCGAAACGACCATCGGCCCATAAAATACGCCCGCAGGATTCGTTGGCACATTGGTGCGATACATCGCGACGTTTTTGCCCTCATTCACATGACGCAGCGAGATGCCTTCTTTCGCAAGCGCCCATTCGAAGGAGAACGAGCAACCGATCACGAATGTCACCAGATCGTCGCGCCACACTGATTGAATGTCCGTTGGCTCGGCGGCGAGTTCACCATTGCGCCACACACGATAGCGCGGCACATCGGTGCGAATGTCGATGTCGCGCCCGAGAGATTTCAATTTCGGATCGCCTGCGTCGCTCATTGCGAGCACCGGGCAAGGCTTTGGGTTTCTTTCGCAAAACGCTGCGAAATCCTTCGCGTATTTCTGCGGAAGGATCACGACGTTGCCTTGCACGAAATCCTCCGCGATGCCGCTCGTATGGCTGCGAAATTCGCCCGAGCGAATGCGCGCACGCAACTCGGGAATCTGTGCGCTGGATTCGACCGACTTCGGCTCTAACGTTGCGTTCACCACGCCACCCCTCCTTAAATGTTGCAACGTCACACAAACGTCACAATTCAATGGTGGCGATTTTTGCGAACAAACCTTGTGCAGCGCAAACGCAAAATTTTTCTGTTAATTCATCGATTTTTTCGATGATCGTTTGGTCTGTGGATCGAGTTGCTGCGCGCAGCGTCGGGCGGAAACAAGCGCTGCGGGAATATCAATCGATGCAGGATCGGATCGATAGCTCGCGAAAATCGTGAGCGGGGGCAGAACGAGTTGCGAGGGGAAAACGCGCACATTGCGTCGCGCTGCAAGCCGCATCGCCGCCGCGTGCGGAAGCGTTGCAATCCCGAAGTTTGCCTCGACAAGTTCAACCATCGCAGAGATCGAAGAGATCGCGTGAATGCGCGCGCCATCGATGCGGTGGTCGCGCAACAAATCGATTAAACCAACGTAGGGTTGCGAGCCGCGCTGAAAGGTCATGATGTCCATCGCAGCGGTTTCAGCGGCGGTGTACTTGCGTTTCTTCAGCGTGTCGCCATGGCCCATGAACACCATCGGCATCGACGGCATCGCCACACTGCTGACGCCACCGCTACTTGCGGGCGCGGCGGCAAACGCAAGATCGATTACGCCGCGATGCACATGATCGAGCAAGAGCGGCGTTGTTTCAACGGTCAACTCAATGGCGAGCCCCGCATGTTGCTTGCGTAGCTCCGAGAGCCAATCGGTGAGCCACGAATGCATCACCGATTCGATCGCGCCGACGCGCAACACCTGTTCGCCGACCACGTTGCCTCCGCTTAACTCTTCCTTCGCGGTACGTTGCAGTTCGAGGAGTTTTTGCGCATGCGTCAGAAAGCGTGCACCGGCAACCGTTAAACGAAACGATTTGTCGCGACGATCGAGCAAGAGCGTGCCGAGCTCTTCTTCGAGCGCGGCGATTCGCGAAGACATCGCGGATTGCGTGATAAACAATTTCTCCGCCGCGCGCGAAACGGAGCGAAGTGAAGCGACCCAATAGAAAGCTTCAACGAAACGCAGATTCATTGTGCAATCGTAGAGCGCAATTGAGTTTACCGATTCAACTTTATTGTCAAATGCCCAATATTTGCGAGGCATAGCGAATTTTTCGCTACTTTTCGAAAAATACTAAAAATGAAGCTATTGTCAATCTGAATTGGGCGATGCACGTAGATGCTAGGCTTTAAATTCAGTACGAAGTTCAGAGTTTCATATTGCTCGGCAACCAGGTCACAAGCGCAGGGAAGAAGTAGATGATGAGCACCGCGCCGCACATCAACATGAACATCGGCAAACTCACGCGGGCGATGTAGGTGAGTTCGCGTTTGGTCATGCCTTGCAGCACGAAGAGATTGAAGCCGACTGGCGGCGTGATCTGCGCCATCTCGACGACGAGCGTGATGAAAATGCCGAACCAGATGAGATCGATGCCCGCGCCGGTGACCGTTGGCAAGATCACGCCCATCGTGAGCACGACCATCGAAATGCCGTCGAGAAAGCAGCCGAGCAAAATGTAGAAAAACGCGAGGGCGACGATCAACGCGAACTGCGAAAGACCGAGCCCGTTGATGAATTCGGCGAGCGCGCGCGGTAAACCGAGGTAGCCCATTGAGAGCGTCAGAAACGCGGCACCCATCAAGATCAAAGCGATCATGCAGTAGAGTCGCGTTGCGCCAAGCAAGCTTTCTTTGAACGTTTGCCAATTCATCGAGCCTTGAATGGTCGAGAGCGCGAGCGAGCCGACCACGCCGACCGCAGCCGCCTCAGTCGCCGTGGCGATACCTGCGTAGATCGAGCCGAGGACTGCTGCAATTAAAAGCACGACCGGAATCAAGTGGCGCGATTCGTGAATCTTTTCGAAAAACGAATACCGGCGCGTTGCGGCGGGAATTTTCGTGGGATTCATCAGCGCCCAAATCGCGATGTAGCCCGAGAACAAGAGCGCGAGCATGATGCCGGGAATCACGCCTGCGATGAAGAGCTTCGAAATCGATTGATCGGCAGCAACGCCGTACACGATCATGATGATCGATGGAGGAATCAAAAGGCCCAAGGTGCCCGCGCCCGCGAGTGTGCCGATCACTTGATCGTCGGGGTAGCCACGTTTTTTCAGTTCGGGCAAAGTCATCTTGCCGATCGTTGCGCAGGTCGCAGCCGACGAGCCCGACACGGCAGCAAAGATCGCGCAACCGATCACATTCGTGTGCAGCAAGCGCCCCGGCAGACGCTCGACCCATGGCGCGAGTCCTTTGAACATGTCTTGCGAGAGCCGTGTGCGAAACAGGATTTCGCCCATCCATACGAAAAGCGGCAGCGCTGTTAACGTCCAACTCGACGACGCCCCCCAAATCGTGATCGCCATCGCGTCGCCTGCGGGGCGCGAGGAGAAGAGCTCCATCGCGACCCACGCAACGCCCGCAAGCGTGAGCCCGATCCACACCCCGCCTGCGAGCATGGCGAAGAGGACGACGATTAAGAGGATGGTGATTAGGATTTCCATGGGGCACTTAAAGTGATAGGAGCGAGCTTGCTCGCGATTGGGCGCTTCGGATTCGATGTGAATTGAGCATGCGCTTTCTGATCGCGAGCAAGCTCGCTCCTACCGTTCATCATTCGTTGTGCAATGACTCATCACCGCCAACCGCTTTGCGCGTCCCACGAACTTCCGCCACCAACTCGTCGACAAACGCGATGAACAAAACGAGCGTGCCGATCGCCATCGCTAGCTGCGGAATCCAGAGCGGTGTTGCGTCGTTTCCGGTCGAGATATCGTGGATCGAATACGACTGCCAACACAGGCTCACGCTAAACCAAGCGAGCAGCCCCGATAGCAACACGGCACTCGCGAGCGAGAAAATCTCGAGCGCACGTCGCGGCTTTGGACTCATCGCTTGCAAGAGCAAGGTCACGCGAATGTGTTCGCCGCGTTTGAGCGTGTGCGCGAGCGCAAAGAAGCCGGCACCCGCCATCATGTAGCCCGCGTACGCGTCGGTACCACGTACGTGAAAATGAAGCTGTCGACCGAGGATCGAGAGCAACACCATGACCAGCAGCAGGATCATGAATATCGCCGCGATCCAAATGCTGGCGGTGTAAAGAGAGTCGAGGGTTTTGCGCATCGTCGTGGAGATCCCCTGATCGCAGGCGGAACGCGTCTGCGCGAATGTGTAGGCGCGCACCTGGACGCGCTTCCCCGGTTCCAATTGCTCTAGCGACCCCAGGTAGTCGCCTACATCCCCTCCCTCACCCGCGCCTTCGGCGCGGCTCTAGAGGAAGAGTTAGGCACTATTTCCGATACGCATCCACGAGCGCTTTGCCTTCATCGCCCGCGTTCTTGAGCCACTCTTGCAACAGTGTGTCGCCGACTTTTTTCATGTCTGCGGTGAGCTGCGCGGACGGTTTAAGAATCTGCATGCCGTTTTTCTTCAAGTTCTCAATCGAATCGGTGTTAGTTTTTTTCGATGCATCCCAGCCGCGTTTTTCTGCATCTGCCGCTGCCTTGAGCACGGCGTCTTGCGTTGCTTTGTCGAGCGCATCGAACGCTTTTTTATTCACGAGCACGGCGTTCTTCGGAAGCCATGCTTGCGTGTCGTACCAATTCTTAATGTGTTCATAGGTCTTCGTATCGAAGCCCGTCGAGCCCGAGCTCATGTAGCTCTCAACGACTCCGGTTGCCATTGCTTGCGACAACTCCGCCGCTTGCACGGTCACCGGCTGTGCGCCAACGAGTTCCGCGATACGAGCAGTCGCGGGCGAATACGCGCGCCACTTGCTGCCTTTCAAATCGGCGGCGCTCGCGAGCGGCTTCTTCGAGTAAATCCCTTGTGGCGGCCACGGCACCGAGTAGAGCAACATCATGCCTTGCTCGCCGAGCTTTTTGTCCATCATTGGCTTTTGCACGCGATAGAGCTTCGCCGATTCGTCGTAGCTATCGGCGAGGAACGGCAACCCATCCGCACCAAAAATCTGCCACTCGTTTTGATAATTCACGAGCAGAATTTCGCCCATCTGCGCGCCACCGGTTTGCACTGCGCGCTTGATCTCAGGCGCTTTGAAGAGCGCAGCGTTCGCGTGCACCGTGACTTTCAATTTACCCGCCGTCGCTTTGTCGATGTCGGCGGCGAACTGATTCAAATTCACCGTGTGGAAATTGGTCGCGGGATAGGCGGATGCCAGATCCCATTTGGTTTGCGCGTACGTGATGGACGCGGCACTCGTGACGACCATGGCTGCGGCGGCAGCTAGAAGTTTCAGTCTCATGCGGGGCTCCGTGTTTTGCGTGTTTGAAATACCGAACGCACAAGCATACGCAGAAACTCGGTCGGCTGTCACGTGGGAACTACCGAGGCGCTCGTTTCGGAGGGTCGGGGGGGTAGGAGCGTCCCCGCCTACGGGGGACGCTCCCACCACCCGAACCGCAGCCACGATAATGCGCAAGCTATGGCAACTGTCCCACGACTCGGCATCATCATGCTCGACACGAACTTCGCGCGTCCGATAGGCGACGCGGGCAATCCGGACTCTTGGCCGTTTCCGGTGCTGATCGAACGCGTGCCGCAGGCGTTCGCACGCGACGTCGTTACCGGTAAATTCAACGACCTAACAGCTTTCAAACAGACTGCCCAACATATTAAAGATCGTGGCGCACTGGCGATCATTTCTACTTGCGGGTTTTTAGCACGCTATGCTTTAAGCAATTGGGCAATAAGCGATATCGCTGTAATACCTTCCACACTTTTTCGCTTTCAAGCGCTTCAAGCGCGCCTTTCTGCGCAACGGCGCGTCGCGATCCTCACCATTGATGCTTCGTCGATTGATGTAGCGATTCGCGAAAATTGTGGAATCGCCGAGAACACGATCATCGCCTCGCCCGCGCGCACGAGCCATTTTTGCAGCGCGATTCTCGACGAGAGCGAGGCGCTTGATGTCGCACGCGCCGAAGCCGAATGGGTCGAGGCCGCGCGAGCCACGCAACGCGCGCATCCGGAGATCGGTCTGTGGCTCTTCGAGTGCGCCAACATGCCGCCATATCGCGACGCAGTCGAGCGAGCGACCGGCGTTCCGGTGTACGACATTTTGCATTTGGGTACTGAGCTTTTTCGCGACGCGACGCGCAGCTCTCCTGACGCGGCTCATTCCGAGCCTGCGCGAGCATGAGCGAGCTCGTGGTGACTTCGGATTTGATCGATCGCTTCTGCGACCACCTCTGGCTCACCGACGGTTTGTCGCAGGCGACACTCTCAAGTTACCGCCAGGATATGCAGCGCTACGTTGCCTGGTGCGCGAAATCCGCCGTGAATTTTGTTGCGTCTGATCGCGCGGACGTTGAACGCTTTCTTGCGGCACAATTTTCCGTTGGTGCCAAAACGACTTCGGTCGCGCGACGTCTGTCCACGCTGAAGCGCTTCTTCAAATGGCAAGTTGAAGTCGGCGCGCGCGTCGACAACCCTTGCGCGCTCGTCGACGCACCGCGATCCACCCGCTATTTGCCGAAAACGCTCACTGAAAAGCAGGTTGAAGCGCTGCTCGCCGCGCCCGACGAAGCCACCGATCTGGGCCAACGCGACCGTGCGATGCTGGAGACGCTCTACGCGAGCGGCCTGCGTGTGAGCGAATTGGTCGGACTAAAAATTGTGCAGCTCAACCTCGAACAGGGGCTCGTGAAGATCATGGGCAAGGGCTCGAAGGAGCGGCTCGTGCCCTTGGGCGATCTCGCGCGCGAGGCATTGCGCACGTACATCGCGAACGCGCGCGCCGGGTGGCTGCCCGCGCCGAAGCGCAGCGATTACGTCTTTCTCACCGCTCGCGGCGAGCCGATGACCCGGCAAGCGTTTTGGTATCTCATCAAAAAGCATGCGCTCACGGCGGCAATCTCGCCGGATGCGCTCTCGCCGCATACGCTGCGCCACGCCTTTGCCACGCACCTTTTGAATCACGGTGCGGATTTGCGCGTCGTGCAAATGTTGCTCGGACATGCCGACATTACGACCACGCAGATTTACACCCACGTGGCCAGAGAGCGGCTGAAAAACATTGTCGCGGAACATCACCCGAGGGGTTGAACAAGAAACGCGGCTATCATTTCAACGCATGAAGCCCTCCGACGCTTTGACTGCTAAACAGCACGAAATTCGTATCGCTGCGAAGCGATTTCGTGTGAGCAATCCGCGCGTATTCGGCTCCGTTCTGCACGGGCTCGACCGCGAAAATGGGGATTTAGATTTATTGGTTGATGCGCTACCCGACGCTACGCTTTTCGACTTGGGCGGGTTTCAGCTCGAACTTGAGGAATTGCTCGGCGTATCGGTAGACGTCCTGACGCCGGGAGATCTTCCCGAAAAATTTCGCGACAAAGTGCTACGCGAAGCGCGACCGATCTAATGCAGTCGTTGCCCGAATTACTACGAGAGATGCGTCGCATGCCAAAGTAGTGCGTGCATCCTCGCTATTATTCGCAAAGTTCACAAAAAAACATAACGAAATGTCAGAACATAAAGTCACGCTCGCCGACGTGAAGACGAGCTATCGACGCTGGGCGGGGGTGTATGACAGCGTGTTCGGTGCCGTTTTGCAGGACGGGCGCAACAAGCTGCTGCGACAAGTCGCCAAACTGCAACCGAAATCGATCCTCGAAATCGGCGTTGGCACGGGCTTGCTTCTTCCGCACTACCCGCCGCTCGCCAGAGTCGTCGGCGTAGATGTCTCGGAGGAGATGCTTGTTCTCGCCCGGGGGAAGATTGCGAAGCACAACCTCACCAATACCAGCGTCGAACTCTCCGACGGCGAAAAACTCCCTTTCAACGACGGTGAATTTGAATGCGTCGTCTTGCCGTACGTTATTTCCGTAACACCCAACCCGAATGCCCTAATAAATGAGGCGATCAGGCTTTGTTCACCTGAAGGTCATGTATTAGTCGTAAATCACTTCAGCGGTTCAAAAACATGGGCGTTGCTTGAAAAAGTTGCCGAACCCATCGCCGCGAAGATCGGATTTCACTCATCCTTCTCTTACGACGAACACATCGGCAAATCCGGTCTCAACGTGGTTCACGTCGAACCCGCGAATTTGCTGGGCTTGTCGAAGGTGGTGACTGCGCGAGTGACCTAGGCAAGACCACTTGCGGAGAGTTTCAAGAGCGTCGCGGCGCACCGGGACGCTGCTATCCTCTAATTCGCCCGGCTCGCCGCTGTTTTATAGACTGCATTTCGCTCGCGTTTGCCGACTGAAATCACCAGAACGACCATGCGCTTGTCCTGTACTTCGTAGACCAAGCGATAACCCACACTCTGCAACTTAATTTTGTATCGATCCGCGCTCCCGCTCAGTTTCGCTGCGGGCAAACGTGGGTGCTGCAAACGTTCAATTAACTTCGCGGTGAACACGTCGCGGACATTCCGATCCAGTTTGCGCCATTCTTTGAGCGCTTCATCCAAAAACGCCAGCTCATAGCTCATCGAGCTTCACTTTCACCACACGCTGCCCCGCGCGCGAATCGGCAATGCGATTGAGCTCGATATCTTCCAGGCGATCCATCAAGGCCTCGTACGCAGCGGCGGGCACACAATAAAAAGCCGGGGCGTTTCGATTCAAAATTGCGACGGGGAACCCGTCTCCAGCGGCAACCGTGCCCATCGGATCGCGCTTCAATTCGGAAACGCTCGCGGCAATTTCACTCAAAATCGTGTGCGACATGAAGCACCTGTAAAAATATTTTAGAAGCACGAATAATAGCACTTTTCAACGTGCCAATTAAACGCGCTCAGCAATCGAGTTTTGCGCGTTCGCGGCGCGCGTCTAACTCAAACGAAAAATCGATTGCGTCTTCATAGCGACTCAACATCATCCTCGGTCGCCCATGGTGAGTGATCGTCACCGGCTGGCCGCCTTTCACGATATCCGCCACCGCGCCGAAATTCGTTTGTACCCATTGCCGGGGTAATCGTTTGCATGGCGTCATCTTTGATTCGCGCGGCAGTACTGCGGGTAAATCACCGTTTCACAAAGTGGCTAATTTAGGCATTCGATCCGTTTTTTGCTGGATGCCCCCTGACACTTTGCGAACCGAATCTGACAAGAATCGTCACATTTGCGGAAAAACCCACACGTGAACGACGGTCGGCAGGTTGCCGGATTTGCGGAATACTCTGACTCGCGCCGAAATAAAGCCTGAAAAATCAAAAAGTTACGAAGCGAACTGGTCAGTTAAAAACGCCCTGGCACGGCGACTGCATTACGATTCGCATGCAGCGGTATCGCTGATTTATCAAAGTCCCGATTGTCGGGGGAAGGAAATTGAAATGAAACGTACGATTCAAAAGGGCTTCACCCTCATCGAATTGATGATCGTGGTGGCGATTATTGGTATTTTGGCGGCGATTGCGATTCCGGCGTATCAAGACTACACCGTTCGCGCTCGCGTGTCTGAGGGTCTAGCAATGGCAGGCGGTCCTAAACTCGCTGTGGCAGAAACATTCTCGAGCTCGCCGGTCCTGCCATTCACTGCCGCGTCGCTCGGTCTTTCCGCACCTTTAACGCTTGCCAACGCAACGGGTGCCGGTCGAAACGTTGCGGGGATTGCAATCACTGCTGCTACGGGCGAACTGACGATCTCTTACACCGCGACGTCGGGCGCTGGCGGGACGCTGGTATTAGCACCTCGTAATGCCGGTGCAGCCCTGGCCAACGGTGTTACGCTGGTTGGCAAAATGGATTGGAACTGTAACGCAGCTACCTCGACAAAGGGTGGCGCAAACGGGACACTGATCTCGCGCTATGCGCCCGCAGAATGCCGCTAAAACTTTAGAGCTTTCAGGAACCCCGCATCGCGCGGGGTTTTTTATTTCTAAAATGGCGCTGAGCAATTACCCGCGCGTCTACGCGAATCGAAATCGAGCGACGCGACCGATCAGTAAAGATGATGAAGGTATTGGAGTGAATTCGTGAACAAACTGAGTGCCGGTATTACTCACCTCGGTATTTGTGCACTCGTTGCAATCGTCCTATTGGCATTGATGT
>JAAFJI010000209.1 GCA_013298045.1 Betaproteobacteria bacterium | reverse complement strand
CGTGAAAGCGCGCAAAGCATCGCGCCATGCAACCTCCGACTGGATGGAGATCGAAAAGCAGCGCGGCATTTCGGTCGCCTCCTCGGTGATGCAGATGAACTATCGCGATAGCGTGATCAATCTGCTTGACACACCGGGTCACCGCGATTTCTCGGAAGACACCTATCGCGTGTTGACCGCCGTTGACTCGGCGTTGATGGTGATCGATGCCGCAAACGGCGTCGAGGCGCAAACCAAGCGCTTGATCGAAGTTTGTCGTCAACGCGATACGCCGATCATCACGTTCATCAATAAGATGGATCGCGAAGGTCGAGATCCGCTCACGTTGCTCGACGAAATCGAAGCCGAGCTCGGCATGCCCTGCGTGCCGATGGCTTGGCCGGTCGGTCAGGGCAAACAATTTGCAGGGATCGTGAATCTGCGCAAACAAAACATGCGCGTGTTCGAAGCCGGTGAAGACAAAGTTGGCGACGTCGAAGACATCGCGCTTAGCGAATCCAGCACACTCAAAGCGCGTTTCGGCGACGACTTCACGCACGCGCTCGATGGCATCGATCTTGTGAGCGGCGCAGCGCCTGCGTTCAATCTCGAAGACTTCCTCGCCGCGAAGCAAACACCAGTCTTCTTTGGCTCAGCGATCAACAACTTCGGCGTGCAAGAAGTGCTTGATGCTTTGGTCGACCTCGCGCCAACGCCGCATCCGCGTTCATCGACGAATCCCGACGGCTCGCTCGTCACCATCGCGCCCGAATTCGAAAGCTTCTCGGGCGTCGTGTTCAAAGTGCAAGCGAATATGGACCCGATGCACCGCGATCGCATCGCGTTCGTGCGCGTGTGCTCAGGCAAGTACGAAAGCGGCATGAAACTCAAAGTGCAACGCACCGGCAAAGAAATGCGCCCGACAAGCGTAGTCACCTTCATGTCGCAGAAGCGCGAAGCCGTTGAAGAGGCTTACGCGGGTGACATCATCGGTTTCACGATTCACGGCGGCGTTCAGCTCGGCGACACGATCACCGATGCCGCTCTGAGCAAGCCGATGCAGTACACGGGTCTACCGTTCTTCGCGCCCGAGCTCTTCCAAACGGTCGAACTTATGAACCCGATGAAGAGCAAGCAATTGCAAGCCGGTTTGCAAGAGCTTGGCGAAGAAGGCGCGATTCAAGTGTTCAAACCGCAACTCGGCTCGCTCATGCTGCTCGGTGCCGTCGGTCAACTGCAATTCGAAGTCGTGCAGCATCGCCTGCAAACCGAATACAAAGCGGAGATTCGCTTGAAGCCCTCGCAATTCGTAGGTGCCCGATGGGTCACCTGCGACGATCCGGTCGAGATGAAAAAGTTTTGCGACTACAACGGAAGCAAGCTCGCGACCGACGCTGCGGACACATTAGCCTACATGCTCACTTCGAACTACGATCTTCGCATTACGCAAGAACGGCATCCGAAGATTGAGTTTCATCCGCTTCGCGAGCATGCAGGTTTGCGACTGGCACAGGCGGCTTAAACGCCGCCCCACGAATCGGATCACCCGAATGACGGCGGCGGCGGTAAATCACAGTCCAGTCGCCGCTCTACGAGATGCGCAAACCGCTTGCCTCATCGAAGAGCACCGCATGCGTCATGTCGAAATGCACTTGCGCGCGCTCCGCCTGACCGACACTGCGCGGATGCAACCTGCAGACTACGTCTACGCCTCCGAGTTTCGTGAAAACCAGCGCGTCTGCCCCCGTGATTTCTGTCATGGTGATCGGCACCTCCACGGCAACTGCGCCGGTAGTACGCGAGCTATCGCACATATGCTCAGGTCGTAGACCGAGCAGAACGCGCCGGCCGAGATTTTGTTTCACCGTCTCGGCGGTCACGTTGAGCGGCAATGCTGCCGAATGCGCCTCCGTCTCACCAATGCGCACATGCGCCGTCACGCGCTCGCCTTCGACCGAGAGCGTCGCAGGGATCAAATTCATCGGCGGCGAACCCATGAAGCTCGCAACGAAGGTGTTCGCCGGTTGCAGGTAAATTTCTTCGGGCGTACCGAATTGCTGCACTACGCCGTCTTTCATCACGGCGATTTTGTCGCCCAAAGTCATCGCTTCGATTTGGTCGTGCGTGACGTACACCGTCGTGATGCCGAGCCGTTTATGCAGCAGTTTGATCTCACTGCGCATCTCGACACGCAACTTCGCATCGAGGTTCGAGAGCGGTTCATCGAAGAGAAAAATTTGCGGCTCGCGTGCGAGCGCACGCCCCATCGCGACGCGTTGACGTTGCCCACCTGAGAGTTGCGCGGGCTTGCGATTGAGCAACGCTTCGATTTGCAGAAGCTTCGCCACGCGCGCAATCGTTGCATCTTGTTCTGTTTTCGGCACTTTACGCAACGACAATCCGAACGCGATGTTTTCTCGCACGTTCATCGATGGATAGAGCGCGTAACTCTGAAACACCATTGCGATATCGCGATCTTTCGGCGGTAATTCATTCACACGTTTGCCGTTAATCGTGATCTCGCCCTCGGTCACGGTTTCGAGTCCTGCGATCATGTTGAGCAAGGTGCTTTTGCCGCAACCCGAACCGCCGACGAGAATCAGAAATTCACCGTCGGCAATATCAAGATTGATGCCTTTCAATACCTCGACACCTTTGGCTCTGTCGCCATAGGTTTTGCGGATGTTGTGAATGCCAAGGCTTGCCAATTTCTATCCCTTCACTGCACCGGCCGTGAGCCCGCGAACGAAATACTTACCGGCGACGATATAGACGAGAAGCGTTGGCAGCGCCGCAATAATCGCCGCCGCCATATCGACGTTGTATTCCTTCACACCCGTGCTGGTGCGCACGAGGTTGTTGAGCGCGACTGTCACCGGTTGCGAATCCGAACCAGCGAACACGACACCAAACAAAAAATCATTCCAAATCTGGGTGAATTGCCATATCACGCACACCATGAAAATCGGCATGCTGATCGGCATCAAAATGCGCCAAAAAATCGTGAAGAACCCGGCACCGTCCACACGCGCCGCTTTGATCAACTCACCGGGCACACCGATGTAGTAATTGCGGAAAAAGAGCGTGGTGAACGCAAGTCCATACACAACATGCACGAAAATCAATCCGAATACCGAATCGACAAACCCAATCGCACCAAGCGTTCGCGCCATCGGCAACAGCACCACTTGAAACGGAATGAAGCAACCAAGGAGAAGCATCGTGAACAACACTTCCGAGCCGCGAAATTTCCAATGCGTGAGTGCGTAGCCGTTGAGCGCGCCAATAATCGTGGAAATCAACACCGCTGGAATCGTCATCAATAATGAGTTGATGAAAAACGGTTGCAAGCCATCGCAGCGCACGCCCGTACACGCCCTGCTCCACGCCTTACCCCACGCTGCAATTGTTGGCGCTTGCGGTGCGGCGATCAAACTGCCTTCGCGAATTTCGTCGAGCGATTTGAACGAGGTTGCAAGCATCACCCACAAGGGCGCGAGTGCGTAGAGTGCGGCAAGCAAAAGGATCGCGTAGAGGAAGAAGCGAGAAACAGCGTTCATCGTGCGTTCCCACTCTTCGCTTCAGCATACATCAGCGGCACCATCACCGCCATGATCGTCATCAACATCATGACGGCGCTCGCTGCCCCTACGCCCAACTGCCCGCGAGAAAACGAAAACTGGTACATGAAAATCGCAGGTACGTCGGACGCTGTGCCTGGCCCGCCACCGGTGAGAGCCATCACCAAATCGAAGCTCTTGATTGCGATGTGTGCGAGGATCAAAGCGACGGAAAAGAAGACCGGTCGCAGACTCGGAATGATGATGCGACGATAAATCGTCGGCAGCGTTGCGCCATCAACTTGCGCCGCTTTGATAATTTCCGAATCGACGCCGCGCAATCCGGCGAGAAACAGCGCCATCGCGAAACCCGCGCTTTGCCACACACCCGCGATCACGACGGTGTAAATCGCTTTGTCGGGATTCACCAACCAATCAAAGGTGAAATCGGCGAAACCCCATTGCTGCACGATGCGCTCAAGTCCAAGCCCAGGATTCAACATCCACTTCCACGCAGTGCCGGTCACAATGAACGAGAGCGCCATCGGATACAAATAAATCGCGCGCAAGAAACCCTCGCCGCGAATTTTTTGATCAAGCAGGATGGCAAGAAACAATCCAACCGCCATGCTAATCACGATGAACAGCGATCCAAAAATCGCAAGATTCTTAGCACTCACCCAGAAGCGATCGTTGTCGAACAAATCAACGTAACGATCAATACCCGCCCACTCCCAATTCGGCAACATCCGCGATTCGGTAAACGACATCGCAATCGTGATCAGAATGAAACCGTAGACGAAGATCAGGCTCGCCAAGAGCGTCGGCGATAAGACAAGCTTTGGAAGCCAGCGGTCGGCGGATAACGGCCGCACTAGCCGTTCTCACTCATAAATCTTCCCGCACCAGATAAATGCAGCAAACTGTTCCCAAGGATTGCTATCGCTAAGGTCTTGTCTCGTGCCGAAATCTGAGTCATCAGCCCATGCGATCGCACCACCGAGGAAACTTGCTATCGAACCGCTTTCCCAGTTGTCAACAAACTTTCCCTCCTCAATTTCTCGTCGAAGCCGCTGAAATTCTTTTGCAAAGACCAAGAAAGTATGCCGGTCGACAACAGCTCTAGACAATAGGTAGACCTCATGCTCCCTGGCTTGTTGCTCGTTTGATCCTCTTTGCATAAGTGTGGCGAACGAGTCCTCGCGGTGTTTCCCGCAAATGACTCGTCCCGGTCTCCTATTTCGTCTTCGAAGCCTTCACCAACGCGGCGACCGCGTCTTTGCTCGACATGTTCGAGTTCATGAATTTGGCGATGACGTCGACGATTGCGCCTTGCGTCGCGGACGGAACAGCCATGCCGTGCGCGAACGATGCAACAAGTCCACCGCCCTTTGCGGTGCTCTCGAAATCCGCAATCGATTTCTGGCCGCAGCTATCGAACTTCGCTTTGTTCACACCGGCGCGCGCGGGGATCGAGCCTTTGTTTAAGTTAAACACTTCCTGAAATTCGGGCGACATGATCGATGCAGCGAGATCGGCTTGGCCTTTCTTTGCATCCGCTGCTTTCACATTGAACATCGCAAAAGAATCGATATTGAAGGTATACGCGTTCGCGGTGCCCGGCGCTGGCGCGCAGGTGTAATCCTTGCCTGCCACTTTGTTCGCAGCGGTGAATTCGCCCTTCGCCCAGTCGCCCATGAATTGCATGCCGCCCTTGCCGTTCATCACCATCGCAGTTGCCAAGTTCCAATCGCGACCAGCCGCATCTTTATCGATGTAGGTCTTGATTTTTGCAAGCGTGTCGAATGATTTCAGCATCGTCGGGCTGTCGAGCGCTTTGGCATCGAGCTTCACCAATGCGTCTTCGTAGAACTTCGCGCCTCCGACGCCAAGCACCACGCTTTCGAACACCGTTGCATCTTGCCAAGGCTGTCCACCGTGCGCAATCGCCGTCATGCCCGCAGCTTTGAATTTGTCCGCCAGCGCGAAAAACTCATCATAGTTCGTAGGTGCCTTACCGCCCGCTTTGTTCAATGCGTCTTGATTGATCCAGAGCCAATTCACGCGATGCACGTTTACGGGTGCCGCAACGTATTTGCCTTTGTACTTCATCACGTCGGCCACGACCTTCGGCAGCAGCTTGTCCCACTCTTTCGCGGCGTCGCTGATGTCGCCGAGCGTGCCTTCGCGCGCCCATTCCTGGATCGATGGGCCTTTGATCTGCGCAGCAACCGGTGGGTTGCCAGACACGACGCGCGCTTTAAGCGCTGTCATCGCAGCGTCCCCGCCACCGCCCGCAACTGCGAAGTCTTTCCACTTGTGCCCTTTGGCTTCCATCATTTTTTTGAGTTCGGCGACGGACTTGGCCTCGCCGCCCGAGGTCCACCAATGAAGCACTTCGACTTCAGCTGCAAGCGATGCGGATGCGACAAGAGACGCCGCTACAGCGGCAGCAACAAACTTTAAT
>JAAFJI010000208.1 GCA_013298045.1 Betaproteobacteria bacterium | reverse complement strand
TCTACCGTGTGCTCACCCAGTTCGAACAGGCCGGCCTGCTAAAGCGTCACCATTTCGAAGGCGGCAAGTCGATTTTCGAGCTCTCCGACGGCGAAAAGCACGACCACATCGTTTGCGTGAACACCGGGCAAGTGGTGGAATTTCACGATCCGGACATCGAGCGTCGAATCGCCAAAATCGTAAAAGATCAGGGCTTTGAGCTCGTCGATCACGTGCTTCACATCCGCGCGCTCGCGCCGGTGAAAAACACAAAAGAGCCCGGACAGGCGGCGAGCAAGCGACGCAGCTAAGAACAGCTCTTTAGCGAATAGCCCATTGAAATATTGCGCCAGGCTGAGTTAAGCAAAAAATCACTTTCTCCGATAAATCGCACTGTTTATCGTTTTTCTGTGGCTTGAAC
The DNA here is from genome assembly GCA_013298045.1 of Betaproteobacteria bacterium. Classification (GTDB taxonomy): domain Bacteria; phylum Pseudomonadota; class Gammaproteobacteria; order Burkholderiales; family Casimicrobiaceae; genus Casimicrobium. Next base: position 5,660 of record JAAFJI010000208.1, on the reverse strand, counting down.
AGAAAAGACGTGACGCCGCGTATCGCAAGCTGGTACTCAGCGCTCTACCACGCGAGTAAACGCCGACCGAGCGCCGCGCCAACCGCCGCCGGAATGAGCATCCCGAGCACATACCAAATCATCAAAAAACTGGGCGAGAGCTCGGGACAGTGCAGCGAGTAAATCAGCGCGCCGAGCGATCCGGCGAAAAACCCCAGGATCGCCCCGGTGAGCCGCAATCGCACCGGAGCGAATTGGCGCGCGATCCATACGGAGACGAGAAAGATCGGGATCGACAACACCGCGATGTTGCGTGAGCAGACGTCCCACGAAACACCGAGCAACATCGGCACGCGCTCGCCCGACGGCGCGCGCATCAAGAGCGCAGCACCGAGCACGGCCAAAACTGCCATCGGGATCGCCACATGCCACCATTTCGCACGTAGCGCAAAACCAGGTTTGCCAAGGCGTACGAGCACGAGCCAAGCAAGCGCTGAGGACGAAGCAAGAAACGCAAAACGCACCCAAAACCACATGTTCTCAGCGAGCGACCAAAGCCGAGGGTTGATCGTTTGCCAGACGACCATCAACACAAACGAGGCAATCGCACCCACCGCGAGCGGCAACCACACGCCGCGCGCATGAGCCGCCCGATCGACCGTCGGCGGCTCCTTCGCAAGCATCGAAATCAACTCTTCGGTCTTCATGCGCCGGTCCCCTGTGCCGACGGCATTCGCATTCGATCGGCGAGCGCTTTGAGTCCGCGATGAATATTGACCTTTACCGACGATTCCGATTGCCCGGTTTTTGCGGCCGCTTCGGCAATCGAGAGTCCCTCGATCTTCACCCAGTGAATGGCTTCGCGATGTTTTGGCGGCAATTCGTCGAGCAGCGCCAACACGTCGCGCTTGGCGTCCTGTGCGCCATGATCGTCGTGCGCGACCAACTCATCTTCAACGTCGTCAATGTCCACCTGTTCACCGCGCACCCCACGGCGGCGGAAGAAATCGATCAACTTGAAGCGCGCAATAGCATGCGCCCACGCGGTAAGCGGCTGTGCAGCGTCAAAGGTGTGGCGTTGATTGTGGATCGCGATTAACACTTCTTGCACCAGGTCTTCGACTTCGTCGGGCGCCGCCTGCAGGCGCTTACGCAGGAAGCTGCGCAATAGCCTCGACAACTCGCTCAAGCACGTCGCATAGGTTCGAGCGTCGCCCGCAAGTCCGCTTAAGAACTGTGCTTTGAGAACGGTCTCGCGCTCAATCAACGCGTTGTCGGCAGGCAACAGGGCACTCCAGAGAAGTTCGTTTCTAAGGGTCTGGAAGTTACAACCAAACGCTCGACGATTCTACGCAGAAAACATGGGCTACCGGCAACGCGTGACCGGACGCCTCAGCGCTTCAGGTCGCGTAATCGATATCCAAAGCAGTAAAGCATCGCGAGATAAATCGAGCCACCGAGCCCAAACAAAGCCGCCAGCATCAAGCCGCGTTCGAGTAAGTGAGATTGCGTCCACCACGCATCAATGGGCCGCGCAACGAGCACGCAGGCAGTGGCGAGCGAAGTCGCCGCAAAGAGCTGCGACGCGAAACGCGACCACCCGCCGCGTGGCACATAGAGTCCACGCGCACGCAACCCGCGATAAAGCCACCAAGCGTTTAGCACCGCGCCGAGGCTCGTGGAGAGAGCGAGCGCCGCGTGCTTGAGGTGCGGAGCGAACTTATCGAAGATAAGCCATATAAAAACGGCGTTTAACAGCTGAGTAATTAACAAGACGCGAACTGCAATTTTGACCGGTGTAGCCGTATCTTGCTGGGCATAGAACGCTGGAGCCAATATTTTGATCCACACCAGCGCCACGACACCGACTGCGTAGGCCGCGACTGCGGGCGCAGTCTGCATCACATCGCTCGCCTTGAACGCACCGCCCTGGAAAAGCACGCTGACCATCGGCACCGAAAGCACGATCATCACCGCCATTGCGGGCAAGGTCGCGATCAGCGCGAAACGCATGCCCCAATCGAGCAGCTCCGCGTAACCACGCTCATTCTTCTCGTTGCGCAACACGCCAAGCGCGGGCAGGATCACGGTGCCAATCGCAACGCCCAAGAGCGCCGTCGGAAGCTCCATCAGGCGATCCGCGTTTTTGAGCCAACTGACGTAACCATCGCCAAAAAACGATGCGTAGCGCGTGTTGATCAAAATGCTGATTTGGGCAACCGAGACACCGATGATCGCCGGCGCCATTGCTTTCAAAATCCGCTTCACGCCCTCGTCGCGAAAATGGAAATCGAGCTTAGGGAACATACCGAGCTTTTTGAGCGGCCAAAGTTGCATCGCGAGCTGCGCGATTCCGCCTGCAACGACGCCCCAGGCGAGCGCGTAAATCGGCTGCGAAAAATAGGGCGTCGCGAAAAGTGACGCGCCGATCATGCAGATATTCAGAAGTACTGGCGTGACAGCTGGCACGGCAAATTTCTTCCAAACATTCATCACGCCACCCGCAAGTGCGGTGAGCGAAATGAAAATTAAGTAGGGAAACATAATTTGCAGTAATTCGACTGCGATTTCGAATTTACCCGGCGTTTGGCGAAATCCTGATGCAAATGCGAACATCAGAAAGGGCGCGGAGATAACGCCGATTAACGTGACGACGATCAACGCGACGAGCTGCAACGTGGCGACGCGATTAATGAGTTGGTGAGTGGCCGCTTCGCCCCTTTGACCTTTGTATTCTGAAAGAAGCGGAACAAACGCTTGGGCGAAAGCGCCCTCGGCAAAGAGCCGCCGCATCATGTTGGGCAGTTGAAACGCGATCTCGAAGGCATCGTTCACCGCGCCGGCACCAAAGACACGCGCCTGCACCGCCGCGCGCGCGAGGCCGGTCACGCGCGAAAGCATCGTTAGGGCGGAGACTCCAATAATGGCTTTGAGAATGTTCACGCGAGCGGTATGGCTTGTCAGAAGCTTCGTTAGCCCGTAGAATAGCGGGTTCCCTGAAACGAATTCTTTCTCGGTGCGCGAAATCTACCGGTAATCACAGGTACCGCGCGCCGACAACTAAACGGACTGTAGAACATGGCAAACTCCGCCCAAGCTAAAAAGCGTGCCCGTCAAAACGACAAACAGCGCGCCCACAACGCAGCGCTTCGCACGCAGCTTCGCACTGCCGTTAAGAAAGTGCAAAAAGCAGTGAACGCTGGCGACCAAGCCGCTGCGCAAAAGCAAATGCAAGAATCGCAATCGGTGATCGATCGTATCGCTGACAAGAAAATTGTGCACAAGAATCTCGCATCGCGCGTGAAGAGCAATCTCGTAAAGGCCGTCAAAGGCATGGGTGAGAAGAAATAATTCTTCGCGGCGTTCGAAAAAGGCTCCCTCGGGAGCCTTTTTCATTTTTCCCTTCCCCTTCAAGGGGAGCGGAACTACTGCGCCTTCCCTTTCAAGGGGAAGGCGGGGGTGGGGATGGTTTTCGCGCGCAAACGCCATTTTTTAGCGCACATTTCGCTGATTGCAAATGTTGATTTACGCAGATTTCTTGGGGCGCACTGACGCGCGTTAACGCTCAAAATAATCTGCGTTCATCTGCGAAAAATCTGCGTAATCTGCGTCAAAAAAAGCGATCGCGGCGAGCGCCGCTCCCACCCGGACTGCGTCAATAATCTTCGCTCTTCGGCGCAGCGCGCGGCGCAGCGACCGCGTCCGACGACATCCGTTTCGCAGTCTCGGGCAACAAAGTCGCCATCGCATCGGCGTCGAATCCGATCTGCAAATCGTTGTCGACCGCGAAGCTCAAGAAGAACTTAAACAATCTTGGCTCCAGCGCCGCCAACTCTTTTTTCACAATCACGCAGCGAACGCCCTCGCGCAGCGCTGGTTGCACGAGCGGGCTGTAACGCAACTGTTCATCCGCGCCGAACGCCGACATTACGCCACACAACCGATCCGACCAATCGCTTGGGCGAAATTGCTGCCCCTCGCGCGTGAGCCCCTTGATCACAAGGTCGCTCTCGACGAAATGGGACGCAGCGGATTCGGGCGCGGGTGACACGCTCATGGGTTGCCAGTGGAGAAGCGCTTCCTCGTAGAAAGCGCGTTGCGGGAAGCTGAATTTTAGCCAGGGCGAGTAAACTCGTCTCTTTAGAAGCTAAGCAAACGCTATGCCGTCAGCGAACAACCTAAAACCCACCGCGCCGGTCGCGAAAGTTCGTCACTTCCTGCAAATGAGCGATTTCTCCGCCGAGGAATACGCCTACCTGTTCGAACGAACCAAGATCATCAAAGATCGCTTCAAACGATACGAGTTGTATCACCCGCTGCGCGACCGTACGCTCGCGATGGTGTTCGAAAAAAATTCGACGCGCACAAGAATTTCCTTCGAAGCGGGCATGAACCAGCTCGGCGGTTCGGCGATTTTTTTGACGAGCGAGACCTCGCAAATTTCGCGTGGTGAACCGATCGAAGATTTGGCGCGCGTGGTGAGTGGCATGGTGGACGTCGTGATGATTCGCACGTTCAAGCAAGCGCACGTTGAGCGCTTCGCCGAATACTCGCGAGTGCCAGTGATTAACGGGCTCACGGACGAGCAACATCCGTGTCAGGTACTCGCCGATATCTTCACCTACATTGAGCAACGCGGCGACATCAAAGGCAAGATCGTCACCTGGGTCGGCGACGCGAACAACATGCTTTATTCATGGATTCAAGCCGCGACGATTCTCGGCTTCACGATGCATGTGTCGACGCCGAAAGGCTATGAAGTGGATGCGAGCGCACTTGCCGCCGCGAAAGGCAGCGTACGCGTGTTCGACGATCCGATGGATGCGGCACGCGGCGCGCATCTCGTCACCACAGACGTCTGGACGAGCATGGGCTTTGAGGCCGAAACCGAAGCGCGAAAAAAAGCATTCGCCGATTGGTGTGTCGATGAAGAAATGATGGTCGTTGCCGACACGCGCGCCGTGTTCATGCATTGCTTGCCCGCGCATCGCGGCGAAGAAGTCACCGCCGGCGTGATCGACGGCGCGCAAAGCGTCGTGTGGGAAGAAGCGTGGAATCGCTTGCATGCGCAGAAGGCCTTGCTTGAATATCTTGTTGTCGGTGAAGTGAAAAGTTAATCTGCGGCGTGCCGTGTGTATCAAACTGTGGGAGCGCGCTTGCGCGCGAAAAGTAGGTCGCCCAAAAGGTAGTTTTGCTTGCGACGAGCGTTCGCGCGCAGGCGCGCTGCTACAGCTCGGGCAAACGTGACGAACGACTTCATCCTCCACGCCGACGACGCGATCATCGTCATCAACAAACCGAGCGGCATGCTCTCGGTGCCCGGTCGCGGGCCGGAGAAAGCCGATTGCGCGATCGCGCGCGCGCGAGCGATCTACCCCGACGCGCTAACGGTGCATCGACTCGATATGGAAACATCGGGATTGATGATCCTGGCTCGAAGCACAATCGCCCAATCAAATATGGGAAAAACGTTCGAAAATAGATTAGTCGATAAACAATATATTGCGGTTGTTGCCCAAATAATATTGGGCGATAGCGGTGAAATATCATTGCCGCTCATCTGCGACTGGCCGAACCGCCCGCGACAGATCGTCGATCACAGTGTCGGCAAACCGTCGCTGACGCGCTGGCGCGTACTCTCGCGCGACGCACAAGCGAACACGACGCGAGTCGAACTCTCG
>JAAFJI010000207.1 GCA_013298045.1 Betaproteobacteria bacterium | reverse complement strand
GTTGGGCCGTGACAGGCGATGCAGATCTGCTTGTATGTCGCCTCGCCGCGAACCGCCGCGTCCTTCGATGCGGAGCGTCCAGAAAGCGTGAGCACATATTGCGCAACGTCTTTGATTTGCTCAGGTTTGAGTTGTTCGGCGAACGCGGGCATTGCGCCTGTGCGCCCGTCCATGATCGTCGTCTTGATCGCCTCGGCCGTGCCGGGGTATAGCCAATCGGCGTCGACCAAATTCGGAAATCCTTTCGAACCCCGCATGTCGCTGCCGTGGCACTGCACGCAATAGGTTTGAAAGAGACGCCCGCCGATTTGCAAGGCACCTTTGTCTTGCGCAACGGTTGCGACGTCCTGTTTCAAATAGGTGTTGAAAATAGGATCGATCTCGGCATTGATCGCGGCGACTTCTTTGCTGTAGCGTTCGCTCGACGACCAGCCCAACGCCCCCGGTAGCACCGCAAGCCCTGGAAACAGAGCGAGATAGCCGAGCGCGAAGAACACCGTGATGTAGAAGAGATTCGACCACCACTTGGGCAGTGGATTGTCGTACTCGCGCAAACCGTCCCACACGTTGTGGCCATGCAGGTCGGGCTCGTCCTTCTTCTCGATTTTTTTGCTGTTGCTCGCAAGGACGTAGATACACCAAGCCAAACTCAGAAGCGTGAGGATCGCGACATACCAAGCCCAACCACTCGGCAGCATGTTTTCCGCCGTGTTCATTGTTGTGCTCCTGTGCGCGCGTTGCGCACACGATCATCGTCGGCGATGAGATCGGCATTGGCTACGGTCGCAGAACGCCTGCCGGCTTTACTGAACGCCCAAATCACGATGCCCGCGAACGTGACAAACGAAACAATGGTGAATACGATGCGAACGGATTCCATGGTTAGCTCTTGATGGTTTTAATTTGCGTGCCGAGCCCTTGCAGGTATGCAATCAAGGCGTCGAGTTCGGTTTTGTCTTTGAGCGCGGCGGGTGCGTTTTCGATTTCTGTCTCCGAATACGGATGACCCAGAAACTTCAGCGCTGACATTCGGCCTTTGATGTCGACATTGCCAAGTTGGCGGTTCAAGAACGCGTAGCTCGGCATGTTCGATTCCGGCACGACCGAGCGAGGATCTTCGAAGTGCAAGCGATGCCATTCATCGCTGTAGCGACCGCCGACCCGCGCGAGATCCGGCCCCGTGCGCTTACTGCCCCATTGAAACGGGCGGTCATAGACGAATTCGCCTGCAACAGAGTAAGGGCCGTAACGCTCTGTTTCCGAGCGGAACGGTCGAATCATTTGCGAGTGACAGTTGTAGCAACCTTCGCGCACGTAAATATCTCGACCGATCAAACGCAGTGGCTCATAGGGTTTGAGTCCCGCTACCGGCTCGATCAAATCTTTCTGAAAAAAGAGCGGAACGATTTCAACGAGTCCGCCGATGCTGACCACGAGAATGACCAGGATGATCAAGAGGCCAGTCTTTCGCTCAATGGTGTCGTGAGTGAGTTTCATGTTGCTGTTTCTTTTGGATCAAGCGACCGCAGGGGCGAAAGGCATCGGCACCGCCGCGCGCGTCACGGGCGCTTTGCGCACTGTCATGTAGACGTTGTAGGCCATGATGAACATGCTGCTTAGGTAGAGAAGCCCGCCTAGAAATCGAATGAACCAGAAGGGATAGCTGCTCTTTACCGCTTCAACGAAGCTATAGGTGAGTGTTCCGTCCGGGTTCACCGCGCGCCACATGAGCCCCTGCATCACGCCCGAAATCCACATCGCAGCGATGTAGAGCACGATGGCAAGTGTCGCCACCCAGAAGTGAATTTCGATCAACTTCTTGCTGTACATCTGCTCTTTGCCAACCAGACGCGGAATCATGTAGTACACGGCACCGATTGAGATGAAGGCGACCCAACCGAGCGCGCCTGAATGCACATGACCCACCGTCCAATCGGTGTAGTGCGAGAGCGCATTCACCGTTTTGATTGACATCATCGGTCCCTCGAACGTGGCCATACCGTAGAACGAGAGCGAGGTCACGAGGAATTTCAGAATCGGGTCATCGCGTAACTTGTGCCACGCGCCCGAGAGCGTCATGATGCCGTTAATCATGCCGCCCCACGACGGCGCGAGTAGCACGAGCGAGAACAGCATGCCGAGCGACTGCGCCCAATCGGGTAAGGCCGTGTAGTGCAGATGATGCGGACCGGCCCACATGTAGGTAAAGATCAGGGCCCAAAAGTGAACGACCGAGAGGCGATACGAATACACCGGACGCTCCGCCTGTTTCGGCACGAAGTAGTACATGATCCCCAAGAAGCCAGCAGTCAAGAAGAAGCCGACCGCGTTGTGGCCGTACCACCACTGAATCATCGCGTCTTGCACGCCTGCATACGCCGAGTACGACTTCGTGAGCGACACCGGCACAGCGGCGCTGTTAACGATGTGAAGGAGCGCAACGGTCAAAATGAATGCGCCGAAGAACCAGTTCGCGACGTAGATGTGGCTGGTTCTGCGCTTCGCGAGCGTGCCGAAGAAAACGACTGCGTAGGAAACCCACACGACCGCAATCAAGATGTCGATGGGCCATTCGAGTTCGGCGTACTCTTTGCCGCTTGTGAATCCGAGTGGCAAGGTGATCGCAGCGAGCAGAATCACGAGTTGCCATCCCCAGAACGTGAACGCGGCGAGCTTCGGTGCAAACAGCGGTACGTGGCACGTGCGTTGCACAACGTAATAGGAGGTCGCAAACAGCGCGCAACCACCGAATGCGAAGATCACCGCGTTTGTGTGCAGCGGGCGCAATCGACCGTAACTCAAGAACTCATGGAAATTGAGATCGGGCCAGACCAATTGCGCCGCGATCAGCACGCCGACCGCCATGCCTACGATGCCCCATACGACCGTCATCAATGAAAACTGGTAGACGATCTTGTAGTTGTACGTCTCGTTGTCGAAATATCGAGCTTCGCTCACGTTGATTCCCTCGTTTCTCTGCTGCGACGCCATTGGCGCGCTGTATGAACGATAGGGCCTCTATCGGGCTGCGTCATTGACCCAAATCAAGCTTGCTCGGGGTAGTCTCGCTCGAATCGCTGCGGTCGTTGTCGCGAACGATTTGCCCGCCGTGTTGCTCCAAGTCTTCAAATTGACCGCTGTTGACACTCCACCAAAATGCGCCGCCAATGATGACGGCGAGTACGAGCGAGAGCGGAATCAAGATGAAGAGAGTTTCCATCGCGGCGCTACCTGACGTTAAGGCGTGTAGTGTTGAGCACGACGAACGCCGAACTGGCGGCCATGCCGATCGCAGCGACGATCGGATCGACGAATCCAAGCGCCGCGACAGGCACGGCGAGCGCGTTATACGCAATTGCCCACACATAGTTTTCGCGAATGATGCGACGTAGGCGTTTTGCGTAGTCGATTGCAAGATCGACTGCGTCCAGCGTATTCGCGGCGCAGACGAGATCAGCGCCCCGCAAGGCGGCATCGACGGCACCGTTGGCCGCAATCGAGACATCGGCCTTGGCGAACGCGACGCTATCGTTCCAGCCGTCGCCGATCATGGCGACGACGCCTCCCTCGCGTTGCAAGGCGTCAATGCAATCCGATTTCTCGGCCGCCGTGACGCCGCTCTGTGCATACTTGATGTGCAATTGTGTTGCAACGCGCTCGACGCGTTCGCGGCGATCGCCGCTTAGGAGTTCAACGCGGTTTCGCCTGTTGAGCGCGGCGATGAGTTCGAATGCGCCGCTGCGCAAGGTTTCGGCGTATTCGATTGCGCACACGATGCCATGCGAATCGGTCAACAGGAGTGCGGTATCGTGAGAAAAGGCGTTTGGCGCGGCTCGTGTATTCGATGGTCGCAGCTCGCCTGCGAGTGAGAAATCCGGTTTACCCAGCCGATACCGAACGCCATCAATATCGCCTTCGACGCCATGACCGGGTCGCCATGCTGCGTCAACCACATCGAGCGAATCTGCATTGGCGAAGGCGTTTCGTATCGAAACGGCGAGCGGGTGATTGGCGAACCTCTCTAGCGAGGCGACGATGGCGCGAGCCTTTGCCTCCGAATGATCGTTGCGAATTTGAGTCAGGCGAACACTGCTCGGATCGGTCAGCGTGCCTGTCTTGTCGAATACGAAAACGTTCGCTTGTGCCAATCGATCTAGCGCGTCGCTGCGGCGAACGACGATGCCTTCGCGAGCGAGTTGCGCGAACGCGCGCGCACGGGCAGCTGGAGCCGCGAGTGCGAGCGCGCAGGGACAGCTCACAATTAACACGGCGATCGCACGCTCCATCGCGAGCGCGAGACCGTCCGGAAAGAACGCAACGAACGTGAGCGCGGCTACACAGAACATAGTCGGCACAAAAAACCGTGACACTCGTTCCGCCAGCGATCGATGATCGGGTCGATCACTCTGGTCGGCTAAGTCGAGCAATCGATGCGTTGTGCTTTGTTTGGCGCTCGCGGTCGCACGCATCGCAAACGGCTCGCCCAGGTTGATCGCGCCAGCACAAATCTGTTCATCGCGAAAACGATGTACCGGACGCGATTCACCGGTCAGAATCGATTCGTCCAGGTCGGCATTTGCATGTTCCAGGATTCCATCTACTGGCACTGCCTCGTAACGCCCAATAATTAATGATACGCCAGCACAAACGTTCTTGCTGTCGATATAACTATTAATCGTGTTATTTGCCTTGTTTAATTGGGCGTACGTTTTGGAAGAGGAATACGGTGTTGTGCGTTCGAGCCAATCCCGATTTTGCTCGCGCTTCTCCCACTCGAACCAACGCACACCCAGCAAAAGCGCAATGAACATCGCGATCGAGTCGAAGTAAAGCGCGCCGCTTGCCACCCACAAGTGCCAGAGCGACCCCGCGAACGCGAGCGTCAAACTAATCGCAATTGCGCTATCCATCCCCAATCGCCGCAAGCGCCATTCGCGTCGGACGCCGCGAATGAAGCTATCGGCGCAAAACATGAGCACCGGCAACGTCAGAAGCAATGCCGAGCCGTCCATCAGCCGCGCGAGCTCGGGCTCGATCTCATCGCCACCCAAGAAGCGGGGCACGCTGAACATCATGATTTGCATTGCGCAGAGCGCAGCGAGCCCGGTTTGCCATTGAAAGCGTCGCCGAATGCCTCGCGCGATGCTTTTGCGATCATGCGCGCTGCCGCCAGCCGTGTGGCCGAGAGAGGTAACTCTCGCGGCAATGGCTTCTTCGCCCACACGCTCCGCATCGAAGGCGACATGAGCGCGCTGAGTGGCGAAGTGAACGCGCGCCGTGATCACGCCAGGCAGCTTGCGTAAGTCGTTTTCGATCAACAGCGCGCAAGCGGCGCAATCCATGTCGTACACGTCGAACGCGAACGACGAGCGCGTTTCCGTCGCGCGCTCGCGGATCGTCGTATCGAGCGCAATTGCGTGCGCATCCTGAGGCGGACTGGCGGAGAACATGCGCTACGTTAGTGCGTGCGATCAATCTTGGTATTGACTTACGTCAATTCACGCCGCGTCGTCATCGGCGAAGCTTTTGTTCCACGCAATGGAGGATCGATACGATGGCCGCAGAACAGCTAAGCGATCAGCAGCAACGCGATTTACATGAGTTGTTGCTGCGGCGATATCGCCTGCTCACGCAAATGCTGCGAAACGAGCTTCATACTGACGGCAGCGACGCAGTGCAAGCCACCGCTGCTTCGGACGCCGATTGGACCACGGCCGACGTCGATGCCGATCTCGCGCTCACGCGGGTCGAGCGCGACCAGAACGAACTCAATGCCGTGTCGCGCGCGCTTGCACGTATCGATCGCGACGAGTACGGTAAATGCGAATCATGTGGTGCGGCAATCGGATATGCCCGCCTTCTCGCGCACCCTTCGGCGACGCGTTGTCTTGCGTGCCAGGCGCAACAAGAAACCGCCAGTAAGATCGCATCGCAACGATCGCGCGCCTGAGCGCTACACTTTCGCTAACTTCCATCGAAAGACGTGACTGCGTGGCTCAAGCCGATTCTGTTTCTATGCTCAGCGTTGCGATCGTTGACGACGAGGCAGATATTCGCGATCTCGTCTGCGGCTATCTCGGGCG
>JAAFJI010000206.1 GCA_013298045.1 Betaproteobacteria bacterium | reverse complement strand
GGGAACACACAATCCGTGATGATCGCGATTTCGAAAATCACGTCAATTACATCCACTACAACCCGGTAAAATACGGTCACGCAAAAGCGCCGCGCGACTGGCCGCATTCTTCGTTTCATCGGTTCGTGCGGGATGGAATTGTTCCCATCGATTGGGCAGCAGAGCCGAATCTTGTTGAAGAAGAATGACTTCGTCGAGTGATCACGGGAACCCGGATGCGAGCATCCGGGCTACGTCTGACGTCTTATGTCGATGCCGCAGATAGTTGGAGGATCGCGCCTAACGAGCCGTGCGGAGCCCCTTTTTTGTAGCGCCGAAGCTCTCGTTTCCCCGCGCGGCGCTGTCAACGTAAATCGCAAATAACCGCTTGCGGCGCATCGGTTCGATCCGCGATGACCGGTGCCTGCTCTATTGCGACGCTCCCCGAATCTACGAACCCGATTTCATCGAACGCCGAATGTGTTCGAGGTGTGCGCGTGCTGATTCGAGATCGCGGCCGTATTCGTCTAGATAGCGACGTCGCTCCTCGCTGTCCCATTCCGCTTCCGAAAATGCGGTGAGTGCGTAGCTTCGCGTCGTGTGTTGCGTGCCCTGCAAGCGTTGCATGAGTGCGCGATCGGGATCGGCGTCCGGGATCAGCAGGAAACCATCGATATCGCGTAGCGTGAGCGGAAATGTCGGCGCTTCGTCCACCAGCAGTTTGCCGAACAGATTCAGTTTGATTTCGCGCATGCCTTTGCCGAGTTCGTCGTTAAAGGTGACGAGCGCGAACGGCTGTCCCTTCGCGTCGTCGATTCGCCCGGTGACGACGTAGCGGCCTTCGCGTCGCACCTCGACGGGCAAGTAAAAGTTGAGCGATCCGCGTTCGAGCGCCTCGCGCACTTTGCCGGCCCAGACGGCGGGTGCTTCCGGCGAGTAGTAGGCGTCGAAAAAGAGAAAACCGGTTTGTTCGGCAACCGCGAGGTTGAGTTCGATTCTGATCAAACCGCTATGGCTCGCAAAGCCCTGTTCAAATGGAGAGAAACGAACAGAATAGGTTAAATCGTCAACAATTAAATCGCCGCCAAAGCCGTTATCGTTTATGGCGATGGGGATTGGATTTCGCTGCGATGGCTTGCCGTCGCGCGGTGGATCGAATGCGATTGCGCGAGTAAACGAAATTGGAAGCGCGGTGTTGTTTTCATCGAACGCGGCAACGGTGAAAAGAACCGTTTCTTTGCCCGCCACATGCACGCGCTCCTGCGACGTCTTGAGGCGAATGTTTTGCGAGGCTCGTTGTCCCGGATTTTTGAGTTTCCGATCCTCGACAATCGGCTGATTCGGGTACATCTGATCGGGATGCTCGCGCGCGGGGCGCGAATCGAACGGATACGCAGTTTGCTTGCGATAGTTGTCGTAGATTTCTTTGGCGCGATCGTAGCGCTCCTGCCAGAGCGCGAGCTGCGCTTTCGGATCGCTGTTGAGCGCGTCGATATTTGACGACCTGGCACCGCTCGCACCGAGCGCAAGCATCGCGCCTTGCGCGCGCGGCTGAACGGCGAAGCCTGCGCCGACGTCACGTGCTCGTGCGGGAGCGAGCTCGTTCGCGTGCGTGCTGCGACCGTCGAGCCAGTCACCGATGACGCGTCCGAGCGCTCGCCAGCCGCCGCCTGCTTGTACTGCAAGCAGAACGACGGCGATGACCACGATGGTCGCCAGAGCGCGTTTCATCGCGCGTACAGCGAAGTGGCGCGTTTCATCGCGCGTACCGCGCTACTGCGCGTTGGCCACCATATCGGCGACCGCGCGCGAGATGATGCCCGCCCAGTTGCCGCTTGCGTAGTGGTTGTAGCTCTCGCCGTTGTCGCGGAATTTCACGTTGTGATTAGTCCACTTTGCGCGCCCGCCTTCAACCGCGCCGCTGCCGGTCGTCAAGTCGTTACAAAACCAATCCCCGGGGTTGCAATACCCCGCGCCACCTGAACCAGACACACCGCCAGAGGAGTGATAGGCAATTGCCTCGTCGTCCTGTCCTGGCAGTATGAACGAGTACAGCGTGCCTTTTGCGCCGGCAAACATGTAGAAGATTTTTCCGCGCGTTTGATTGTGGTCGTACATCGCACGCGAGGTCGAAGTTTTCAAATCCGAGACGAGTGGCTCCGAAATTGCCCAATCACCCGCGTCGGAGAGTTCGGAGCCACCGGCTGCGCCACCTGCCACATCGACGAATTTGATGTTCCAGCCGGTCTGCGTGCCTGCGCCGGATGCGCTGCAAACGCCCGATGCATTCGGTGTGGCATTCGTGATCGTGCGCGACGAGCCGCCGTAGAGCGCAAGCGAATAACCGATCTGCAAATTGCCTGCGCTGTGCGCGGCGACGTAACACCAATTGTTGCCGGTGCAATAGCAATCTAGCGCGTTGCGCACGATGCCATTTTGGTTTGAGATCGAGTTATAGCCGTCCCAATTCACCGCTTTCTTGTTGACCCCGGCGCTGGTCGAGGCCGGCCCCCAGTAGGTGAAGTCGTTGTAGTTGCCGATTTGTCCGCCGCCGGTGCGGCCGTTGATCCAAAGCGAGTAGTTGGTCGCAACTGCAACGCTTGCAATTGCTGCCACCGCGATGCCGCCTGCCACGGCGAACCGCTTCATATTCTTCCTAGTGACGCTCAATAGATCGGAGCGCAAAAACGTCCACTGCATTTCATCCCCTTTTTTCGATAATGCTAAGCAAAGCCAATACGATGAAAACACGCCGAACAGCGCGTGCAGAGAAGCGAGCGGGTAGCAAATCTAGGTCGCTCTAACCACCGTCGAAAAGTAGCGCTTGCCGGCTGTGTAACTGCCCCCGCGGCTCGCGTCTACGACCTCCCCGTCGCAGCGTGCGTTTTATATTGAGTCCGATTGAAGCGTCAATGTGCAAACGCAGTGCAACTTTGCAATTACCAATGCAAGCCGGGCGTTCGCCAACGCCAGCCGAGCGTTCGCACTTCGTAGCGCACAACGAAAACGGCTCGCCGAAGCGAGCCGTTTTCAGTTTCAGTGCGCCTGCGCTAGAACGGGTTGGTCGCGCTGTAGGCGCAGAACGCCGGACCCTCGCCAAGCCAGCCGATGCTCGTCATCGACGCGTAGTCGGGGACATTGTTGGTGTAGCGATGGTTGCGTTGATTAACCGTTGGCGCATTGTTGTACGAGCGGTAAATCTTCACCGGTGCCCAGCTTGGGCATACGCCAGCCGCGTCCGGTTTTACCGATCCGAAGTCGATGCCTTCGTCGTTTAAGTTAAACGCAGGATTGGCAACAATGATGTCGTGACCGGATTTATCGACGTAGACGTGCGACACAGCGTCCGGCGAGAAGAAGCGATAGACGTCCGTCACGTTGCCGTAAGTCGATTTTGCGGGGACCCGGAATGTGCGTCCCGTGCGCTGGAAATCCGGCAGGGCGTCGAGCGCGGCCTGATCGCTTGCGTACGCGGTGACGAAAAATTTGTTCAGCGATACGACGAAGTATTCAACGACCGTGTTGGTTGCGTGCGATGAATCGCCGCGCAGCTCGAAGCCGATGTCCGATGCGGTGCCTGCCGAGCCGTCCACGTCGGATGTCGTCGTGTTCGTGCAGCTGCCTGCTGCGTTGACCATGTAGAGAATGCCGGGACCGGTTACTTCTTCGTGCGAAATCGAGAGTGAGAGCGCATTGCCGACGTAGGAGTTGCCGAAGTACGTGGTGACGTTTTTCTGCACGCCAGCGGTCATCGCGATGGTCTTGACTTCGGATTTGGTGATGATGTCGCCGTCGCGGTTTGTGTGCCGAAGCACCATGCGAAATTTGTAGTTGCCGCTGACGCTCGCCTCGTAGCGAACTGCGGCGCTGTCGACCGACCAGCCGTTGTAGCCGGTGATGCGGATGTCGCGCGAGACAAACCAGTTGGTGCCGGCGCTGTCGTCACGAAGAGCACAGGTGGATTGAACCGGCTTGATGATTGGGTAGATTGGAAAGATGATCGGGATCAAGGGGATGTAGCCGGTGGCGGGTGTCGGTACTGCCTCGGCAGAGGCGGTGGATACGAGTGTGGTCGAGGCGACGCAGGCGGCGAGGAGCGCGGCTGCGACGCGGCGAACTGAGTATGCTGATTTCATGATGAACTCCTTCGTTGATTGGAACTGACACGCCGCAAAAGCAGCGATTGCAACCTGAGTCGTTGCGGTCGAAGGAGCGGTTCAATCTGTTTTTTTGCCGGCCGCGTCGCGGTCGTGCGAACTCAGCGCACTTCACGATACCAATAGTCGTAGGCGGTGCGAAACCCGAATCGTTCGTAGACCGCGACGGCGGGGTTGGTTGCCATGACTTGCAGGTACGCCGCGCGCGCGCCGTTTGCGTGTGCGCTCACTAACGCGCGGGCAATGAGCGCGCTCGCAAGCCCTCGCCCGCGGTGCGTGGCGCGGGTGACGACATCAAAAACGCCGACGCAATCGTCCTCGGCAATGGTGAGCACATGGGCGAGCGCCTGACCGCTCGCGTCGTCTCGCGCGGTGTAGGAGCTGATCGGAAGGGGCAGCGTTTTCCACCGCTCGATCAGCGCGTGAATCTCCTCATCGGAATCGCCGCGCAACTCTTGAACGATATGCCCAATAGAATCAGGCAAACTGCTGATTTGTAATGAAATAGCGTTAGGTAGTGTAAATGCGCACGCTTTCGATAATATAAGCGGCGATAGATGGCAAAGTTGTACCAATGTTCGATCGAAAGCATCGGAGCCGAGCGCCGCAAGCCGTGCGTCGAGCGTTGCGTCGGCGACGAATCGTGTGAGGCGGAATACGCAGGGCAACTCTGCCGCTTTGTAGAGCGCGCGCACGGTGGCGAGGTTTTGCTCGAAGCTGCGGGTGCCGGCGTAGAACGCGTTGACCGAGCGCGATCGCTTCGCCTTCGACGGCGACAGACCGACCGCCCAGCCGTCAACCATCACGCCGCGCTCCGGGCGCGACGCGTTCTGTGAAATTTCTTCGATGCGGCGTAGTTCGGCGGGTGTGAAATCCATGTAGCAGTCTTCTAGGGCTCGGCGCAGGGTCGCGTCTATTGTTCGTCGTCGAGAGGCCGCGTCGATCTACGGGCAGGCTTGCCAAACGGCTCACTGCGCCGCAATCCGCGCGGGCGGGTTTGCCTCGAAATTCGCTCCGATCCATCGCTCGATCGCGGTTCGCACCTCGGCTGGTCTCTCGGTGAGCGGCCAGTGATGACAATCGATCGGTTCAATGTCGACTTGCGCAATTTCGCGCAAGCGCCGCTCGACGACCGCGTCGTCTTGATAGCCTGCGACCGTTGATCGCAGCGCGAGCGTCGGACATTCGATGCTCGCAAGCGAGGGCAGCGCTCGAAACATCTCCACCATGTCTTGCAGGTAATTCGCATGGGGAATGTGTTTTAAGTCGGCGCGTGCCGAACTGTATTGCGCGACGAAGCGCGCCATGGCTTCCGGATTGTCTGAGGCGAGCGCTTCGCGCGCCTTCAGGTCGAGCGCATGCAGATCGAGCCGCGGCAGCGCGCCGCGATGGAGCCCGACCGCGTTTAGGCCGCGAATGATCTTCGCCGCCAGGGCGTAGAGCGGACCGTTGCGCACGAAGCTGCGCTTTGCGGGCAGCACGGCCTCGCGAAAAATTGGATCGATCAGTACCAGTCCCGCGAGTTTTTCTGGGTGCGTCGTCGCAAAATGCAGCGCCGTCTGCGCACCCAGACTATGACCGATCACAATCGCGCGCGGCGCATTTTCATGTTGCAAAAGCGTTGCGAGGTCGCGCGTCCACTGGGAAAGTGTGAAACCCCGCCGCGTCATCGATTCGCCGTGCCCGCGCAGATCGAGCCGAATCAAGCGATGCGACGCCGCGAGCGAGGTGTGCGCGACAAACTCGCTCCAACGCGTCATGTTGCTCGCCAGGCCATGCAGAAACACGATTGGCAGACCCGTGGGCTTGCTTGTGCTGGTGTGCGAAGTGATACGGTAGACGATCTCAACCTCGCCGTCGGCGAAGCTCGCGCGCGTCTCTTTTGAAGAAAGGCGGTCAATTAGTTCAGCACTTGACACGTATGCCCCATGAAAAATAGCATCGCTGTCAATTCAAACCAGACTAGACAAATGTCA
>JAAFJI010000205.1 GCA_013298045.1 Betaproteobacteria bacterium | reverse complement strand
GTACTCCCAACTGCGCTCAGGCATCGGGTTCAACCACGCGACGCGCTTGAAGTGATTCACCACGCGGCCCAGCCACACGCGGCCGGATTCGCTGTTCATGTATTCGACGCTGCCGCCGTCCATTTCGATTTCGTAGGGGCTCATTGCGGCATCGCCCACGAAGATCACTCGATAGTCGGGTCCGTATTTGTGAAGCAAATCCATCGTGAGCGTGCGCTCGGTGGAGCGGCGGCGATTGGTTTTCCAGACGAAATCGTAGAGGCAATTGTGAAAATAAAAGTGTTCGAGCCGCTTGAATTCGCTTTTCGCGGCAGAGAAGAGCGCTTCGACTTGTTCGATGTGGTCATCCATCGAGCCGCCGATATCGAGCAAGAGCAACACCTTCACCGCATTGCGTCGCTCGGGCCGCATTTGAATCGAAAGCATCCCAGCGTTCTTGCCGGTTTCTTCGAGTGTGTGCGGTAGATCGAGTTCATCGACCGCACCCTCGCGTGCGAAGCGACGCAAACGACGTAGCGCGACTTTGATATTCCTCGTATTGAAGTCGACGTTGTCGTCGTAATCGCGAAATTGCCGCTCGTCCCACACTTTCACGGCGCTGCGCATGCGGCTTTCTTTTTGCCCAATGCGCACGCCCGCAGGGTTGTCGCCATAGGCACCGAATGGAGACGTGCCGCCGGTGCCGATCCATTTGTTTCCGCCTTGATGACGACCTTGCTGTTCTTCAAGGCGCTTTTTGAGCGTTTCCATCAACGTCTCGAAATCCATCGCTTCGAGCTTGGCGCGCTCCTCTGGCGAGAGCATTTTTTCGACGATCTTTTTGAGCCAATCTTCGGGAATCGCCGTTTTCAAATCGACGAGCTCGGAGACGCCTTTAAAGTACTCCGCGAACGCGAAATCGAATCGATCAAACTTCGTTTCGTCCTTCACAAGTGTCGCTTTCGACAAAAAATAGAAGTCGTCAATCGAAGGCGAAATCACGTCGGCTCTGAGCGCTTCAAGCAGCGTCAAAAACTCACGTGTCGAAGGCTTCACGCCGCGATGGCGCAGGTGATAGAAAAAATCTAGCAGCATTTGCGTATGGTAGCGCGGCTCTGGTGGTAGGAGCGCGCTTGTGCGCGAATCACAACGCCAGCTCATGCTGACCGTTTGCTGGAGATCAGGCATTCGCGCGCAAGCGCGCTCCCACGATCAAGCGCTACGCGTTTCGTTTCTCGGTTTTGGATTCGAACGGCGCGTTGAGCAAATCAACCGGCACTGCTTCGGTTTTCATCGCTATGTCGAATTCGGCGCGCACTTGCTCCACCGTTTTGTTTTCTTTCTTGGCAACCATTCGAGCGAACCAGTTCGGCAAGCCCATTCGGCCTTTCGTTCGTTTCCCCCAATCGACCAGCGCGTCAGTCAACACGCGGAAAACAAAGAACACCGCGATGACGCCCCACGGTGATTTTGTGATCGCCGTGGCGAGCATGCCAAAGATGATGCCGAATTGCGTCACGATGAGCCGAAGACCCAGGGAGCCCACGGTGTTTTGCAAACGGGTAAACGGCCAGCGCCTGAGCGTCAGCAGATCGATGATGAACGCCCCAATCGGCACACCCGCGCCCCAGACCGTCGCAGCGTAGATGTCTTTCGGATTGACCGGGCCGAGCGCCTCGAACACGAACACCAGCAGCAAAATGAACAGTCCATGTACCACGGTGAACAGCGCAACGATCGGGATGAAACTCCAAAGGTAGGTAAATCGCGATGCGTTCGGCGAAACTTTCGGCGTTGGTTTGCGCCGCTTCGAGCGGTCATCGGTTAAGCCCGCGCTGATGCGATGCCCGGTTGCATTCGTCCACATTTGATGCAACACAATGCGCGCGGGATGCAGGATCAACAGCGCAAACGATTCAACCCAGTAGAGATACAAAAGCGCACCGGGCGAGCGCTGGTTGTAGATCGCTTCCGCGAGCGGCAGAAGCAGCATCAGAAACGCGTAGAGGAGCGAGAGTGCGAAGGACATGATGGCGCGTGGGTATTTTGTGCGACTGTGTCACAGAAGAACGCAGTTGTTCTGCGATTTGGCTCATTCCTGTAAAAAACTCTGAAACGAATAGCCCATTAGAAAATGACGTTTATCGATAAAATTATAAAAAGCGATATATAAATTAATATTCTGAGAACATATAAAAACCGCGACAAAAAGAAAAGGAGCCAATGGCTCCTTTCGTATTTTCGATCGATTTTTCGATCTACGCGTCGGCGGTGAAGCCAATCTGCTTCACGAGCGGTGCCCATTTGTCTGTATCGGACTTGAGAATCGCCGCGAGTTGCTCCGGGGTAGAGCCGCGTGCTTCGAGACCGAAGGTGGCGAAGCCGTCAACCACATCTTTCGATGCAGCGGCTTCGCGCACTGCGGCGCTCATGCGTTGTACGAGCGGAGCGGGCGTGCCCGCGACCGTGAAGAATCCAAACCACTCGGTGAAATCAAAGTCTTTATGACCCTGCTCGATATAGGTCGCAACGTTCGGCACGAATCGGCTGCGCACTTTGCCGGAGGTCGCGAGAATACGGATGCGCCCGGTTGGCAAGTGTTGCAAAAAGTCACCCACCGGACCGCTCACACTTGCGATATTGCCGCCAAGTAAATCGACGACTGCCGGTTGCGTGCCGCGATAGGGCACGTGCTTGAAATCGATGCCGATTGCGCGCCCCCAAAGCGCCGCAACGAAGTGAGGTTGCGAGCCCGCTGCGGGCGAGCCGTAGTTCGCTTTGTCTGGGTTGGCCTTGCACCACGCTGCAAACTGCTCGAGACTGGTCACACTCGCAGGCACCGCAGGGCCGACCGCGAGACCGTATTCAAACACCGCGCCGATGGAGACCGGCTGACAATCGGCGACCGGATCGTACGGCAGCTTTTTGTAGGTGTGTGGATAGATGCCTAAGATCGACATTGGCGTGAGCACCATAAGCGAGCCGTCGGCCGGCTGACCTTTAAGCGCTTGAATTGCGATTTGTCCGCCAGCACCGGTGCGGTTTTCAACCACGGCGTTTTTCGCGTAGCCGGGCGAGAGCTTCGAGGCGATGCGACGCGACGTGGCGTCTGCGGTGCCGCCTGCGGCGAAACCCACCACCACTTTGAGCGATTCAATCGGTGCGACGCCGGTTTGAGCGAAGCCGCGCGACGCGATTCCAAGCGAGCCGAGCGCGGCAATTGCCGCAGCTGATTGTGTAAATTGACGACGATTTGAGTTCATGGGTTCCTCTTGAGGTGGAGCGAGATGCCGGCGATTGTCGCTGTCGATGACTGCAGTGTGTAGCGGGTTGTTACGCAGGCGAGCTACCGTCGTAGCGCCTGCGAACTTCTTCGAGCGAAATCGACATCACGATTTCATCTTCATCGACCTCGCCCGTCTCAACGAAGCCGAGCTTGCGGTAGAAGGGGGATGCGTTTCCGTCGCCCTGTACGTAGCTGACGGAAACGCGCTTGATGCTCGGATGAGCAAGTGCATAGCGCCAGACAGCCTGCACCGCCGCCTCGCCGTAGCCGCGACCCTGATGCGCAAAGTCAATCATTAAACGCCACAGGTAGAGCGCGTCCGGCGGATGCCGCTCCTTCTCCGCGTTCGCAAGATCGCGCGCGGGATCGAAGAGCATCACAAACCCGACCGGGGTGTCTCCCGCGTAAATTGCGCGAAACCAAGCGTTCGGGCTGAAGCGTCCCTGGGCGATTGACATTGCGTTCGGCGCGACCATACGCGAACCAACAGCCCCGGGGTTTAAACGATAGAGTGGAATCAAGTGATCGGACGTGACCTCCACCAAGCGAACCGCGTTCGGTGCCGGATAGCCCTGGGACGCGAAGCCACCCGCTTTGAGCCGCGCTTCGAGCTTTTCTTTCGCGGCTGGCCATTCGCTTGCGAGCATCGAATAGATCACCGTGTCGCGCACGGTGCCGTCACGCCGAATCGCATGATAACGAATGACGCCATCGCGTTTTGCACCGAGCTTTTCAATCGCGCGTTGTGACGCGAAGTTGAAAATATCGGTGCGCCAACCGACGACCGGGCAATGCAGCGTCTCGAAAGCGTGTTGCATGAGCATCAGCTTGCACGTGGTGTTGACCTGCGAACGTTGCAGGCTTTTGCGATACCAGGTGTAGCCGATTTCGACGCGCTTGATGTTGGCAACGATGTCGTGATAGCTGGTTGACCCGAGTACGGTGTTGGTTGTCGAGTCGATCACCGCAAATGCAAGGCGATGACCGTCTTCGCGCGCCTTTTGTGCCGCCTCAATGTAGGCGCGCGTGTTCTCCGGCTCCGGCACCGAGGTGACCCACAGCTTCCACAGCTCGCCGTCGGCAGCCGCTTCACGCAAGCCCGCCTCGTGCGCGAGCGTGAGCGGCTCAAGGCGGATGCCATTGCGCTCTAACGTAGTCTCGGGCGGCCAGTTCTCAGTCATATTTCCTCGTGTCATCAATCACCTTGCCATCGTTTGCGAGCGTTCCGATTGCCGCAAACACAACCTCACCGCCGAGTTTCGTTGCATCGCGCAGTGCCTCAACGATTTTCGCTTTGAGTGCGTCGCTTGGCGAAGCGCATTCGGCATGCAACACCATCGCATCGCGTTGATCGGGGTTGCTGAGCACGAGTCGCACGCGACCCAGCTCGGGAAACCTTTTTGCGACTTGCGCGATTTGCTCCGGGCGCACGAACATGCCCTTCACTTTCGCCGTTTGATCGGCACGGCCCATCCAGCCTTTGATGCGTGCGTTGGTGCGTCCGCTCGGACATTGACCGCTCATCACGGCCGACAAATCGCCGGTGCCGAAACGAATCAGCGGATAGTCGGGGTTGAACACGGTGACCACGATTTCGCCGACTTCCCCGTCTAGCAGCGGCTCGTTGGTTCCCGGTCGTACGATTTCGAGGATTACGTCCTCATCGACGACCATGCCCGACACATTGCCGCTAGCGTCGGGCGCTTCGTAGGCGACGAGGCCGAGCTCGGCGGTCGCGTAGCTTTGTGTGCCAGCGATACCTCGCGCTTTGAATAGTTCGCGCAACTGCGGCGCGAAATATTCGCCAGAGACCGACGCCTTTTTCAAAGTCGTGATCGGCGTGCCGAGTTCGTCAGCTTTTTCGAGCAAGATGCGAAGGAACGAGGGCGTTCCGGTGTACGCGTTTGGCTGCAAATCGAGCATCGCCGCGATTTGTTGTTCGGTATTACCCACACCTGCCGGAAACACGGTGCAACCGAGCGCGATCGCCGCAGCATCCATAATCCAGCCACCCGGCGTCATGTGATACGCGAAAGTATTGTGCACGAGGTCACCTGGGCGAAAGCCTGCTGCGTAGAGCGCCCGCGCTGCACGTGCGTAATGCGCGCCGCCACGACCTTCGGGTTCGTAGATCGGGCCGGGCGAGGCGAACACACGTTCGGCGCGTCGCGCAGCATTGCCCCAACCGATTGTCGAATTACCGCCGAACGGTCGATTCGCTTTTTGCGCTTCGAAGAGTTCGCTTTTGCGAAACACGGGGAGCTGCGCGAGCGCCGTCCGCGACGTGATTTTCGATGCATCGACATTTGCGAGCGCTTTCGCAACCGCCGGTGCGTGTGCCTGTGCGTGCGCGATCTGCGCGGGCAGTCGCGCGAACAGATCGGCTTCACGCTGTTCGCGCGAACGTGTTTCGTGGGGATCGGGAAAGTGCATCATGGCGTTCGTGAACCGAAGAAGCGTAGAGCTGGGATGTTATTACGAGGCGACGCAGCGACAAGCTTGGATAGCATGTGAATCGAAGGCAAAACACTATGACCACAACTTCACTCGCCGAAGCGTTTTCGGGTCGGTTCTACACCGCTGACGCCGACGTCGCGCCATTCGTGACCGACTGGCGCGGAAAATGGACGGGGCGTGCGTTCGCGGTCGCGCAGCCGGATACGACCGAAGATGTGGCGAAGATAGTGCGCTGGTGTATTGCCCATCGTCGCCCGATCGTCCCGCAAGGCGGCAACACTGGCATGTCAGGCGCGGCAACACCGGACGCGACGGGAGACGCCGTCGTGCTGTCGCTCGCGCGGCTCAACCGTGTTCGAAATGTCGATCCGATCAACAACACAATGACGGTGGA
>JAAFJI010000204.1 GCA_013298045.1 Betaproteobacteria bacterium | reverse complement strand
GCAGGAAACGGAGCTCGGCGGTGATCGGTGCAGCACGGTGGATTTGTTTGAGCGATTGCAACAACGTGGTGTCGCCGATGTAGCTCGCCGCGAGCGTCCGGTCAGCCCCACAGAAGTATCGAATAGCGACCACCCACACCTCGCCCTCGGCGGCGACGACCGGTTCGAGCAGGGACGCGTGGAACTTAAGCACGTCGCGCCCGTCGCTCGTGGTTCCCTCGGGAAACACCGCGACGGTTTCGCCGGCGGCCATCAGCTCCCGCACCACACCGCCGAGGCGATGGGTTTCCTTGCGATCGCTACGGTTGATGAAAATCGTGCCAACGTTGTCCAGCAAACGCCCCGCGAGGGGCCAAGCGCGAAGCTCCGATTTAGCTATAAAGTGGCAGGCGCGCTGAGAATTGAGCGCGAAGATGTCACTCCAGGAGACGTGGTTGGCCACTAAGGTCACAGCCCGGCGCGCGTCCGGCGGAAAATCGAGCGCGCGAATTTCGATCCCGGCCAAGTGGAGGAGCTCCGCCGACCAGCTACGAATAATCTGTCGGCGAAGCGGCCGGTCGGCTCGTCGGAAGCTGGTGACCGAGACCCAGAGCCCCCAGACGAGCTTGCAAAAAAGTCGGGCGAAACGAAGCGCGAAACTCATCGAGTGCGCCGCGACTTGGCTAACTGCAATTGAGGGTGAGGCATTGTCGGGCTACGCGAGCGTTTTCTCTACGAGGAATTGAACCAATATCACTATTATTACGACTTAGTAGCGTCAACGTCGATGAGCCATTCATGCGCTTCAGTCGCTTTTATTGGCGAGCTGGCGCACAATACGCGCCGGCAACGTCTTTATCTGAGATTGTCGCAGGCACAGTCAATTACAGGAGAAACAGTATGTCCAAACTTTTAACCATGAGCCTTGTGGCGGCAGCCGTCGCGCTCGTGGGTTGCGAAGCGTCCGCGCCAAAAATGGGGTCTGAGAGCGCGAAGACGACGGCGACCGGTTCCGCAGGCGGCGCGTCCGCGCAGAACGTGAATTCCAAGCTCGGTCGCTGCGATCGACCAGCCGGCACCATCGCGCTCGTGGAGGACACGAGCCTTGACTGGTATCGCGCTTACCTCGACAAGTATCGCCTCGGTTCGACCACGCCAGTGCTGCGATTGCTGATCCAGCAATCGAACTGCTTCATCGTCGTCGAGCGCGGTCGCGCGATGGCCAATATGCAGCAAGAGCGCGCGCTTCAACAATCGGGCGAGCTGCGCAACAACTCGAACTTTGGCAAAGGTCAAATGGTTTCGGCGGACTATTCGCTCACGCCGGAAGTGCTCATCAGCGCGCGCGGCACCAGCGGCCTCGGCGCGGGACTCGCCGGAATGGGCGGACGGCTCGGTCTGCTCGGCGCGGTCGCCGGGGGCATTCAAACCAACGAAGCAGCTGTAATGTTGACACTGGTCGACAACCGCTCTGGGGTACAGGTTGCAGCGGCCGAGGGCTCATCGTCGAATACCGATTTCAGTTTGGGCGCGGTACTCGTCGGCTCCTCCGGTGTGGGCGGTGCCGGTGGCTACACCAATACACCGCAGGGCAAGGTTGTCTCGGCGGCATTTACCGATGCCTACAACAACATCATTAATGCGGTGAAAAACTATTCGCCGCAATCGATGGGCGATCGCGGCATGGGCACCGGGGGCCGACTGGCGGTCGAAGGCGCGTCGCAGCCAAACGGCGCCTCAGTAGCCTCTAGCAAAGCCGCTGGCCCCACGGGTGCCACCATGTCGGTCCGCGACGCCCAAGCAAAACTGAATCAGCTGGGCTACAGCGTCGGAACACCCGACGGTCAGCTCGGAAAGCGCACCGTGGATCAACTGCGCGCATTCCAGCGCGATCGCCGCCTGACCATTAACGGACAGCTTGACGGTCCGACGATGTCCGAGCTCGCGAAATAGCCGTCTGACTCGGTGACTACAAAAAGCCCGCGCTACGCGGGCTTTTTCTTTGCTAAAGATCACCTTCACTTGTGCCGCGTCGCAGCATTTTCATGCGGACTGATGCTCGAAAACACCGGTATGACGTTAGCGTGTACTAAGCGCGCACGACGATGACGAATTGCGTCAGTTTTTAACGGGAAAACCCGTCAAAAAACGAAGTCGGCGTCGTTTTTGAGGCTGGCACGTCCTTTGCGGTACAGGTTCAAACGGTGTTAACCGAGGGACAGGCAAATGGGCATGATTGACGAGTGGTTCACGCGCAAACTCTCCGCTGTCAAAGGCGGTACTAAACCCAGCCTGATGGAACCAGCGCGCAACGAGACAGCGCCGCCGAATAGCGAGAAAAAACCAAGAATTCGCGATTATTCGGTGGCGCTTAGCGCCGCTGAGTGGGCATCGGTTAACGAGTTTATGGAGAGCCGTGGAAGCAGAGCGTCGAATGCGGCCTCTTGCCTTGATGGCGAACTCACCGTCGGTGCCAATGCAGAGCTGGTCAGCACCGACATCATTCAGTGCCGCGTGCTGCGTGTCATTGGCACGCTCGACGCGCCGGTGTTTGCGCAGAAGTTGATCGTTGAAGCCGGAGCCGTGGTCAAGAGCGTCGCGCGCGTCGGCGAAGCGGAAATCCGGGGGCGCTTCGAAGGCACGCTGCAAGTGCACGGCGTGATGACGGTGGGAAAAGAAGGAGTTGCCTCAGGCAAGCTGCGCGCCTATAAGTACCTGGTTGCCGAAGGTGGTCTCACCGAAGGCGACATCAAGCGTGTTGAGCCAAAGCGCAACCCGGAATGGATTGAATCCGATAGCGACGACGCGTGGGTCGACTCCTTCCCGTCGTCGATGATGTCAATGACACTGCGCAAGAAAGCCGCGTAGACGCTAGATTTAAATAGCGCGCTTCGCCACGCGCTTGGGTGGAGATTGCGGCGCCCCACGAAACCCGCAATCACAAATTGTTCACGAAAAGCCCCGCTCGCTCGGGGCTTTTTGTTTTTTTGAAGTGCTATTGATTATACGTGTGATTGCAGAATTATCCATATTTCATGGGGCATATGTCGCAAACGCCATAAAGGCTTAGCTGCGCGACCGTGTGAACGAGCCAAGCGCTACCACACGTAGCTCACCCAAAAAACGCCGAGCATCACAAACACGATCGCGAGTTTCACCACCGTCCCCACAAGTAAACCGAGCCAGGTCGCGATCCCTACTTTGGCAGCTTTTCCGGAATTCCTCTCGCTCAAATACTGCCCGAGCGCGGCACCGATGAGCGGCATGAACAGCACGCCGATCAAGCCCATGAAGATGCCAAGGATCGTACCGACGGCCGCGCCGATCAGGGCGAGCGTGCTGGCACCCGCTTTTTTTGCGCCAAGCATCGTCGCGACGTAATCGGTGACCCACGCGATCGCAGCTAGCACGCCGATCAGCACCACCACCCACACCGGCACCTTCGCGAAGTCATCGATCCAAGCGCCAACGATGACGCCAGCGAGCACGAGCACCACGCCCGGGAGCGCCGGCAAGACAGTGCCGAGCAGACCGATGAGCATAAGCGCAATTGCCAATATCCACATCAAAACGTTGCCGTCCATGAAAACCCTTTGTCTAAGAGAAACAATCGTCTGCGACGTTCAAGCGGCGAACGCCGCAAGCGCAGACGCCGACGCCTGTAAGCTGCGGTCGGTTTGCAGATTTTCCATCAGGTAGTCGACGACCGCGCGAATGCGGGGTGCGAGATGCGTGCGGTGTGCGTAATGGATGACCATTTCTCGCCGACCAGGATCGTTGTAGCGACCCAGCACGACTTTTAACCGCCCCGCTTGAAGATGCGGCCACGCGAAATGCAACGAAACACGGGCGATGCCGAGCCCCAGCACTGCCGCGTCGCCAACTCCCTCGGTGTCCGAGAGCACGAGCGCCGGAGATTTCGGCTCGAACTGCACCGCGCGGCCACGCCATCGAAACTCCCAAGGCACGCTCGCGCCTGAAGCAAACCGCAGCTGAATGATGCGATGCGATTCGAGTGCCTCAATTGATGTGGGAATCCCGTTGCGCTCCAAGTACCCGGGACTTGCAACCAGCACGCCCGAGAGTGCGCAAATGCGCCGCGAAACCAGCGACGAATCAGCAATGGCTCCACCACGAATCGCGATGTCGTAGCCGTCGCGAACCAGATCGACCTTGCGGTCGTCGAACGACAGATCGAGACGCAGCTCCGGGTAGCGCTCGACCAGTCCGGGCAACAGCGGCATCAAATAGCGTCGCCCAAATGCGGCACCACAGCTCACTCGCACCAGACCACTCGGTGCCGCACTGTGATCGCGCACCGCTTGCGCCGCCTCTTGCAGCGTGCGAAGCCCCGGCTCAACCAGCGCCAAAAAAGTCGCCCCCTCGTCAGTGAGCGCGATTGAGCGCGTCGTGCGGTTGAAAAGACGCACATCAAGCGCGTTTTCAAGGCGCGCGACGCTTGCGGCAACCGCTTGCGGCGAGAGATCGAGCTTGCGCGCCGCGCGAGTAAAGCTACCCGCCTGTGCGGTCGCAATGAAAGCAACCGTGCCTCGCAAATTATCCATAGGGAGCGATGTTTATTTACAGTATCGTATTGTAAATAAATCAACTTTTCATCCATTTTTCTTTTGATTCAAATCCTCAAGAATTCACCCATCGCGAATTGCTTCGCAACATTCTCAGGAGTACGGATCATGGCAAACAAAATTCTCGTCACCAGCGCCTCTGGCAATATCGGCAAACCGCTGGTCGCGGAGCTCAAAGCACTCGGCGCGGACTTCGACATCATGAGCAGCAAGCCGCAATCGATCGCCAACGTTCGGGTCGCCGACTTCAACGACGTCGCGTCACTCAAAAAAGCGTTCGCTGGCATCGACACCTTGTTTCTCTTGTTTCCGCTTGTCGAAAACAAAGTGCAACTCGCGAAGAACGCAGCGGAAGCAGCCGTTGCAGCGGGCGTGAAACACATCGTTCGTTCGAGCGGCGCAGGCGCGGACGCAAACGCCGCCTTTGCGTTGCCGAAACTGCAAGGTCAAATCGATGAGCTGCTGAAAGCGACAGGTATTCCAACAACCTTCTTGCGTCCGGGCGGTTTCATGCAAAACTACCTGACCTATCATTCGCAAGCGATCAAAGACGGCACCATCTACATGGCCGATGGCGGCAAAGCGCAGGCCTTGATCGACACGCGCGACATCGCGGCGATCGCTGCGCGCGTTCTGACAAATCCTGGCGCGCACGCGGGCAAGGCATACATGCTCACCGGCGGTGCGGATTTCACCGGCAATGAAGCGGCCGAAATCATCTCGAAAGCACTGGGAAAGACGGTTTCGCATGCGAGCGTTTCAACAGAGGCCGCAGTTGCAACAATGAAGGGGTGGCAACTACCCGCGTGGTTGATCGATCTCATGGATTCGCTCAATCAAATCGTCTCGGCCGGTTATGCGACGGGCGTTTCGCCGGATGTGGAGAACATTCTCGGTCGCAAGCCGCGCACGTTCGCTGCATTCGTGAATGACAATGTCGCCGCCTGGAAGTGATTCGCTAAACCGTCGCGTAAAAAGAAACGAAATGATACGCCTCATCGCCGGTCTCTTGTTGGTTGCATCAATGTCGATTCATGCCGCGGTCGGCGATATCGGCGTCTTCACTTCGCCCACGCGCACTTTTTCGACCGCGTCGTACTGGATCGAAGGCACGGACGGCGTCGTGATGATCGACACGCAGTTCCTTCCGAAAGAGGGCATACAAGCGCTCGAACTTGCAGAGAAAACGACCGGCAAGAAAGTCACGACGGCAATCGTATTACACCCGAATCCTGACAAGTTCAACGGCACCGCTGCGTATCAAGCTCGTGGAATTCGGGTGATCACCTCGAAGCAAGTACTCGAAGCGATCCCTGGTGTACACACAATTCGCTGGGGATGGTTTGGCGAGGAATATGCACCCGATTATCCGAAGGACGCGGCAAAGCCAGAAGCCTTCGGCGACAAAACGACAACGCTCACGATTGCAGGCTTGCCACTCACGCTCCACGTGCTCGGTAGAGGGGCAAGCGCTGGTCACGTTGTCGTGCAACACCGCGATCACGTGTTCGTCGGCGATCTCATCAATCCAACAAATCACGCATGGCTTGAGCTTGGTTTCGTTGGCGATTGGCTCGCACGACTCGACGAAATTCGCGCGATGAAACCAACGAAGATTCATCCGGGTCGCGGCACGAGTGGCGACGCGTCATTGATCGATCAGCAGG
>JAAFJI010000203.1 GCA_013298045.1 Betaproteobacteria bacterium | reverse complement strand
CGCGCCGTGCTTGTCGTTGGCATTTTTTCGAGCCTGGCGCTCGCACCCGTTGCATCTGCGGCTCCCACAGTGACCGCGACCGGCAACGCGCCGACTGCGACGCATGCACCAACACATACCCCGCATCTGGTGAAGCGCCCGGATCTCGTCGGCGAGTCGATGGGCCCACAGTTTCTCTTCCGCGTACGAAACATCGGCACCGCGAACTCGCCCGCCTCGATCACGCGTGTCATGTGCTACACCAATACCAATGGCCCACCGACCGAGCGCTGCGTTGAGGGGACGCACTACGTCGTGTTGCCGAACGTTGTGCTGCCGCCGGGTACGACCAAGGCGGGCAGCAATGTCTGGAACGTGCCGACGGGCGGGCTAGACGCGGGCACCGGGTTCACCACGTTTAGCCTCAACATCAAAACGGTGCCCGCCCTGCAAATGCAAGGGTTGCGCTTTCAGGTATGTGCCGACGGCCCCGGCGCGATCGTCGAGCTAAACGAATCGAACAACTGCCAGTGGTTTGTCTACAACTGGCCGAATTAAGCGAGCGCTCCGAACGCTGCTGCCAGACTTGATCCCAGAGCCGCGCATTTCCCAGATGTCGGCGCCGACCCTCTCGCACTTGCGATAATCGCGTCTGCCTCGATTAACGAGGCTCGCACGCCGCTGCGGCGTCGCAAATGCAAAGAGGATCGACGATGAAACCAATCAAGACAATCGCGTTGTTGCTCGCAGGCGTCGCCACGCTTGCGCTCGGTGCCTGTGCGCCGCTTGTCACGCAAAACCCGGGCGGCAAAATTTCACCTGCGAACGTTCACTCGATGGACGGCAACGATCGCGTGATGCTGAAAGGAGCCGACGTCGTTGCGTACTGGCTTCCCGGTGGCGGCTATAAGCAGGGCAACCCGTCGATCAAATCGACCTACGAAAACATCACGTTCTATTTCTCGACGGCGGAAAACAAGGCGCTGTTCGATAAAGAGCCTGAGAAGTACTTGCCGCAGTATGGCGGCTATTGCAGCAACGGCATTGTCTACAGCATCCCCTGGGGCGGCGACGCCGACGCCTACGAGATGATCGGCGGCAAACTCTACATGTTCGGCGGACGCGGCTCGCGCGACGCTTTCATGCTCGATCCGCAGAAAAACGTCGCGCTTGCCGACAAATACTGGAAAGAAGAAGTCAGCGGCAGCAACGCACTCGTCCACCGCACAAAGCGCACCACCGTCGCCAAGGTCGCACACTACAAAACCGGCGCGGAACTTGCCGCAGAAGTTGCGAAGGCAAAAAAATAGCGCTACCGCAGCGCATCGCGATGCGCTCGCTCATCCGGGAAAAGCTTTTTTGCGTTTTGCCCAATAAAAAAAGAGTTGTGGCGCTACAGAGCCGTTTATTGATAGTTAATTAGAAATCGCTAAATCAACCATTTAATGGGGCGATACGGAACATGGCTGAATGAACTCACGCGCCTTCGGGCAACTGTTGGTGTTGGGGGCGCTCTGGGGCGCGGCGTTTATGTTCATGCGGATCGCCGCGCCAGAATTCGGCGCGGTAGGTCTCGCAGGTGCGCGCGTGGTGCTCGCTTGTGTCGCGATGCTCGCAATCGTCTACGCGCTTCGCGAATCGATGCGCTTTGCAACGCACTGGAAGAAATATGCGGTGGTCGGCGCGATCAACACCGCCGTGCCGTTTGCCGCCTATTGCTTTGCCGCGCTACACATTCCCTCGGGCTACAGCGCTATTGCAAATTCCACGACGCCAATCTGGGGCGCATTGATCGCCTCGTTTTGGTTTAAGGATAAGCTGGGTGCTGCAAAATGGTTCGGCGTGGTTTTTGCGTTCGCAGGCGTCATCGCACTGGTTGGGCTCAAACCGGTCGGCGTCACGCCGCTGGTGGTCGCGGGCATGGTCGCCTGCCTGCTCGCGGCGTCGATGTATGCCACCGCGAGTTTCCTGATTAAGCGATATCTCTCCGACATCCCCGGCATTGTCGGTGCCACCGGCATGGTCTGGGGCGCGACGCTCTGGCTCGTGTTGCCCTCGCTTTTCGCCGCGCCTGCCGCGCTGCCATCGGGCAAAGCGTGGTTTGCGCTCGCCTTCCTCGCGCTCGGCTGCACGGCCGCCGCCTACGTGCTCTTTTTCCATCTGATCAAAACGATTGGGCCGCAGCGCGCATCAAGCGTCGCGTTTTTGTTCCCAGCGTTCGCTGCGTTTTGGGGTTGGCTTTTTCTGGATGAACCGATCACCGCAAACATGTTGCTCGGCATGGCGCTTGTCTTGGTCGGCACTGCGCTCGTCAGCGCACCCGCCGACGGGCTCGCGCGACTGCGCGGCTCCGCGCGCACGTTTGCGGAACAACTCGCTTTGCCGATGTTGATCGGCATACTGCCGTCCGTTTTGCGCCGTCCGTTGCTTCGCGCTGCGATTGGTTGGCGGTGGTTGTTTCGTGCCGAAGCCGAAGCAAGCGTCGCCTCCATGCTGCGCTATCTTCCCGAGGTCGCGCCAGCGAAATTTGCCGAGCGCTATCGCCTTAACCGTTTGACCGATCTTTCCGACTTCTGGATTTCCTGGTTCCGTCGAGCACCACACCACGTGCCAGTAGTTCAAATCGACCCAGCGCTTGAAATCAATCCGCGCGCGCTCTGGGTCACGTTTCATCACGGCGCAGGTTGGTGGATCACCTCCTACTTTCATCGAAAATCGCTCACCGCAAACCTCTTGATTCGCCGTCCAACAGTTAGTGGCAACTTGATCCAGCGGCTGTGTTTGCGCATCGGCATTTTTCGCAATGAACGCTTCGCAAAGTGGGTGCGTGCGCCGCTCATCTGGTCGAACGAATCGAGCGCCGCGCTCAAAATGCGAGCCGCGTGGCGCAGCGGCGTGAGCGTCATTGCGCTCTCCGATCTGCCAGCCGCCGCGACTGATCGCGCCGAAACGGTCCGGTTTTTTGGACGCAGTGCCCGTGTTCCAAGCGCCGTGTTTTCAATCGCCCACGCGGCGCGGGTGCCGGTCTATCTTTTCCTCGGCGGGTGGAACGAAGCGAGCCTTCGTCCCGAGCTGCGAATTGAAATGCTCGCCGACATCGGCGTCCCAGCGGAGGAGGCGATCGCGCGCTACATCTCGCGTCTAGAGCGCGAAATTCGCGCCAATCCGGGCGCGTGGCATGTCTGGCCTAGCATCGAATCGTACTTCGATTCGACGGCTGAAAGTTCACAGCCGCAGTAACGTCGTGGTCGCTAGCGAACCACCATCACTGGCACTTCGCTCTGTGTGAGCACCTTCTGCGCCACCGAGCCGATCAGCATCGAGGCGAGGCTGCCGTGCCCGCGCGAGCCCATCACGATGAGATCGACTTTGTCTTTCTTCGTCGCCTTCAAAATCTCTTCCGCCGCATTGCCGATGACCGAACGCGCTTTGTAGTTTGCGCTGTGCATGTCGAGAAACTTGCATACTGGATTCATCACCGCTTCCGATTCAACGCGATGAAAGCTCGCGACGATCTCTTTGCCCACGGCTCTCGCCGCACGCGGCGGAATCGGTAACTGCACATGGAGTACAACGTAATCGGGGTTCGTGCCCAGCAACCCTTCGTGCGTCGAAAGATACGCGAGCATCTTCTTTGTGTGTTTGCTGCCGTCGACGGCGAGAAGAACTTTCATGGCGGCCTCCTGCTGTGAGATGGAGGTATTGTGCGGCGAAAACTTCGGGTGGAGTTTGCGTTGTGTCAATGAATGTGGGCGCGGTGAAATCGCACAATACGCGGAAACTCGTAGCCTGGATGCTCGCATCCAGGTTCTCGTTCAACACATCGCGAGGCGATCGGGTTAATTTGACTTCGTCAGCAAGAGGAACCCGGATGCGAGCATCCGGGCTACGAGTTCAAGCGATCGGTTCAGCGTTGTACGCAAAGTGCGCGTCACGATCCAAGATTTCGTTCATCGCTTGTAGCGTGACGCGGTGGAAAGCGTTGCCGTTCGAGTTAACCTCGTCAACGAGCGCGTTCTCCAAATGCACCCGAATGCCAACCACGACCCCAGACGGCCAATCCAACAAGCTCAGCGCGATAGCGTCCAAAACAAACGGCTCATACTCGGCTCTCTCTGCCTCCGAATTCCACGCCCCCGCAGACGAGAATGCGAACTCGTCGGCAGGCTGCGCCGCGATACTCACTTTTGCGTATGACCAACGAGGACCATGATTCACTTTGTATTCATGAACGGCGCGAACCGAGTTTCTCAACCGAAACTTTCGTGCCGACCGGACTCGTTCTTGTAGCCAGGCGGCAAAGAAAACGGTCGAACTCACACCAACACCCTCTCAATCCCACCTGAACGCGCTTTCTCCACATACTCCGGCAACCACTTCTCACCAAGCACATGCTTCGCGATTTCGACGACGATGTAATCGGCTTTGGTGTCGCTATCGTTGTCGTAGCGCGAGAGCCCTTGCAAGCAGCTCGGGCAGCTCGTGAGAATCTTTACGTCGCCTTTGAATACGGTTGACGTGCCGTCCGCCGCTTTCACAGGAATCGCACGCAGCTTATCCGCGCCTTTGCGCATCTCTTCTTCTTTGCGGAAGCGCACTTGCGTTGAGATGTCCGGGCGCGTGACCGCGAGCGTGCCGGACTCACCACAGCAACGCTCGTTCAAATCGACTTTTTGCCCCATCAATTCATTCACGACCTTGGTCGGTTGATAGGTTTTCATCGGCGTGTGGCACGGGTCGTGATACATGTAGCGCGTACCCGTGATGTTCTCCAGCTTCACACCTTTTTCCATCAAGTATTCGTGGATATCGAGCAGGCGGCAGCCGGGGAAAATCTTTTCGAACTCGTACTTCTGCAATTGATCCATGCAGGTGCCGCAGGAAACGATCACGGTTTTGATATCGAGATAGTTAAGCGTATTCGCGACGCGATGGAAAAGCACGCGATTGTCCGTGATGATCCCCTGGCCTTTGTCGTGATTGCCGCTTGCCGTTTGCGGATAGCCGCAGCAGAGATAGCCGGGCGGCAAGACCGTCTGCGCGCCGACATGCCAGAGCATCGCTTGCGTCGCTAAACCGACTTGCGAAAACAAACGCTCCGAGCCGCAGCCGGGGAAATAGAACACCGCTTCTTGCTCATCCGCGCTTAACTTCGGATTGCGAATGATCGGCACGATCTTGTCGTCTTCAACATCGAGCAACTTGCGCGCGGTTTGCTTCGGCAAACCACCGGGCATTGGTTTGTTGATGAAGTGAATCACCTGCGCTTTGATCGGTGGCTTGCTACCTGTCGTTGCGGGCGGACGCTTTGTCTGATCGCCGATCAAGCCGAAGCGCTTCGCAAGCCCATGCGCGAAGCGTTGCGCTTTATAGCCCGTGTTCATCACGGTGGCTTTGAGGAAATTCACGGTCGCGGGATCTTTGGCGTTGAGCAAAGTCATCGCCATCGCCGTGCCTGGATTGAATTTCTTCTTGCCTTCTTTGCGCAGCAAATTGCGCATCGCCATCGACACTTCGCCGAAATCGATATCGACGGGGCACGGATTCACGCACTTGTGGCACACCGTGCAATGATCGGCAACGTCCGAGAGTTCATCCCAATGTTTGAGCGACACGCCTCGACGCGTTTGCTCTTCGTAGAGGAAGGCTTCGACGAGCAAGCCAGTTGCAAGAATTTTGTTGCGCGGCGAATAAAGCAAGTTCGCGCGCGGCACATGCGTCGCGCACACCGGTTTGCATTTGCCGCAGCGCAAGCAATCTTTAATCGAATCGCTGATCGCGCCAATATCGGATTGCTCAAGAATCAAAGATTCTGCGCCGAGCAAACCGAATGAAGGCGTGTACGCGCGGCGCAAATCGCCACCGGGTAACAACTTGCCGGCATTGAATCGACCATTCGGATCGACCTTCTGCTTGTAGCGCTGGAACGGCGCAATCTCATCGTCGGTCAAGAATTCGAGTTTGGTGATGCCGATACCGTGCTCGCCCGAAATCACGCCATCCAAACGACGCGCAAGCGTCATGATGCGCTCTACCGCGTGATTCGCCTCTTGCAACATCTCGTAGTTGTCGCTATTCACCGGAATGTTCGTATGAACATTGCCATCGCCCGCATGCATGTGTAGCGCAACCCATGTGCGCGCGCGAAGCACGTCTTTGTGGATCGCCTTCATGCGATCAACGATCGGTTTCAATGCGTCACCGTCGAACAAATCCTCGAGCGGCGCTTTTATTTCGGTTTTCCACGAGATCCGAATCTCATGAGATTGAACTTTGCG
>JAAFJI010000202.1 GCA_013298045.1 Betaproteobacteria bacterium | reverse complement strand
ATCGGTTCGCCGCGCGCGCTTGGGATCGGTTTTCATCGCGCGAATTTTTTTCTCGACCGATTCGGGCGGCTCGCGCAGATCGATCGCGTTGCCATAGCTCTTGCTCATCTTGCGACCGTCGAGGCCGGTGACTTTCGGGATTTTGGTCAAGAGCGCTTGCGGCTCCGGCAGGATCGTTTTGCGAGCACCAGTGAGAAAACCATGGAGCAGTTCTTTGTCGTTATTCGACAAAGAGCCCGCCGAGCTTACGAGCGCTTTGCCCAATTCAATGGCAGCTTGGTCGCCATTTTGGTTGTACGCAAGTTTGTACGATTCGTAGAGCTTGCCCTGATCTTTTGAGAGTTTCTTAATCGCAGCTGCTGCCTTCTCTTCGAAGCCGGGTTCGCGACCATAAATGTGATTGAAGCGTCGCGCGATTTCGCGCGAAATTTCCAAGTGCGAGACCTGATCTTCACCGACCGGCACTTTGTTGGCGCGGTAGACGATGATGTCCGCCGTTTGCATGAGCGGATAACCGAGGAAGCCGTAGGTCGTTAAGTCTTTCTCCGAGAGATTTTCTTGCTGCTCTTTGTACGTCGGCACGCGCTCCAACCAACCGAGCGGCGTGATCATGCCGAGCAATAACGACAATTCCGCATGTTGCGGCACTTGGCTTTGCAAAAAGATCGTGCATTGATTCGGATCGAGCCCGGCGGCCAGCCAATCGGCGACCGTTTCGAAGGTCGATTTCGCGACGACACGTGGATCTTCGTAATTGGTCGTCAGCGCATGCCAATCGGCAATGAAATAGAAACACTCGTACTGCGATTGCAGCGCAACCCAGTTTTTGAGTGCGCCGTGGTAGTGGCCGATATGCATGTACCCAGTCGGGCGCATGCCGGAGAGAACGCGGTCTTTGAACATTGAATGGACCGAATCAAGCGCCGATCAGGGCGCGCAAAAAAGAAAAACCAAGGTTGTAGAGCGGGCCCAAAATCGTGCCGAGCACGCCCGCAACGGCGAGTCCGAGCACGATGAACAGCCCGTAAGGTTCGAGTCGCGAAAACTTGTAAGAGAGTGGACCGGGCAGTAGTCCCGCAACGATCCGGCCGCCGTCGAGGGGCAGAATCGGCAATAAATTTAGTGCCATCAAGCCGACGTTCCACAGCATGCCCGCGCGCGCAATCGCATCAATCGCGCTCGATTCGGAAAACTTAAACAGAAAGGCCCACCCGATTGCCATGATGAGATTCGCAAACGGTCCGGCCGCCGCGACCCAAATCATGTCGGTTTTCTCATTGCGCAGATTTCGTGAATTCACCGGAACGGGCTTCGCCCAGCCGAAAAACACACCACCGATCAAAAGCGTGAGCGACGGCACGAGCACAGTGCCGATCCAGTCAATGTGCTTGATTGGGTTGAGCGTGATGCGCCCGAGCATTTCCGCGGTGCGATCGCCGAACAGCTTCGCCGCATAACCATGCGCCGCCTCATGCAACGTGATCGCAAGTAAAAACGGAATCGCGTTGACGGCGAGCGTGTAGATGAATTGATCCATCGATCAATTGTACGAGGCGCATCAACGGCACCTTCGCGACCGCGAACGCCGTGATCGCAAAAAAAAGACCGCTCAAGGTGAGCGGTCAGTCGTGTGCCTTTTTTAAAGCTTAGGAGTCGTGCGCGAATCTAGAAACGATGCCGGACAGAAAACTGAATCGCCTGAGCGTCTTTGCCTGCGAACGCGGTCACGCCGCCGAGGAAGCCGTTGCCGCCTGGTAGTACCTGCGCGTTCTTGTCGTTGTTGACCTGTGTGAACGCGAGGTTGATGTCGGTA
This sequence comes from Betaproteobacteria bacterium, assembly GCA_013298045.1. Classification (GTDB taxonomy): domain Bacteria; phylum Pseudomonadota; class Gammaproteobacteria; order Burkholderiales; family Casimicrobiaceae; genus Casimicrobium. The sequence goes on along the minus strand of JAAFJI010000202.1, from coordinate 4,446 downwards.
CGCTTGGACAAAGGATAGGTGTACGCTGCGCCGAACGATTGCACGTCGGCATCGGTGTTGCGACGGTCATCGACCTTCGAATAACCGAGCGCGAGCGTGCCAACACCCAAACCGATGCGAGCACCGACGTGATACAGACGGGCGTCTTGTTGCAGTCGCGGCAGGATCCCGGTGTCAACCAGAATCCCGGGAACGCCCGCGCCGACAAGACCAGCGCGAAGCTCGGGACCTGACGACGGATTCGGCTCTTTCACTTGAGCGCCGAGGGCGAAGAAGTTCGCAAAGCCGGCATTGAAGTTCGCACCGATCGCGAGCGTGTTGAGTGCTTTCTGACCCGCGCTGTTGCGCTTCTCGTTGTAGCCAATGCCAGCGCCGAAACGCCCGCCCTGATAACCAACGTTGATGCCAAGGAGCGACCCGTTTTTGGTGCCGGAGGCTAGTTCACCGGCGGCATACATTGCGCTGCCGAACATGCCGTCTTTTTCGATGCGATATTGAAGCGCGTTGTCGATACGAATATCGACGCCGGCCGGCACTGCGAGAAGCTGCCCGGGCGAGGCGCCAGTTGCGTTGGCGAACGCGTCAAAACGGTTCGTAATCTCGAAAGCAGGCGTGTACTGGCGACCGGCAAGCACCGCGCCCACTGGCGTGATGAGTCCGACGAAGATCTGACGGTCGAACAACCGCCCGGGCACATTTACGCCGAGGGTCGGGCCAATCGCAACGTTTGTAAGCGCGGCTTGTACGGCGGGCGGCAAGCCAGCGGTCAGACGGTCAGGCAGTTGCGTGCCGGTGACCGGACGATTGCCTACGAGGCCTGTATCACCCTCAAAACGTGCTTCGACCGTGAAGATCGCCTTTAGCCCGTTACCGAGATCTTCGGTGCCGCGAATGCCGAAGCGCGAGCCTTCCATGATGCCGCTGGCGACCTGGGTGACGCTGCCACCTTTGACGCCGCTGACGTGTTGGACGCCGACGTCAACAATGCCGTAGAGCGTGACGTTGGCCGATTGCGCGAACGTTTGTGGTGCGGCGAGCGCGACCGAAGCAAGCGCTGCGGCGAGCGCAGAGCGGCGGAAATGGCGGGGTTGCGATTTCATGAGTCCTCCTAAATTTGTGCGGCGCGCACTGATGCACGCACCTTTTGAATTCCTGTTGCGCTCGATTGTGGCACGGAACACGAGACTTGTTGCGCGCCTGAAAAACCGTCGAAAGTTCAAACGCTCTGGGTGTTGTTCACTTGCAACCTGACGACGACCGCGCGTGTGCGCGATTTCAATTTCGCCGTTAGCTATTGAAAGGTATGCCCATTAAAATAATGCTTCATGGAACTTTTACGGTTAAGTAAATAGTCAATTTTTTAACGCTACGCCCCATTTTTATTGGGGCATAAGCAGGCAAAGCTGCAAAACGAACCTATCGCGCGGGCATCAGGGTGAGCGGATCAAGCGGTCGCCCCTGCCGACGCACCTCAAAGTGCATTTTGTTTTCGTTTCCTTCGGACACCGAGGCGATGCGCTGTCCAAGCGTGACGCGCTGCTCCTCTTTGACCAGCACCTTGTCGGCGTGGAAATAGACGCTGACGGTTTCCTTGGCGTGGCGCACCACAATCATCTGCCCGTACCCGCGCGGTTCTTTGCCGACGTAAATCACCTTGCCGGCTGCGGCGGCGACCACCGCAGTGCCTGCCTTTGCCGCAATATCGACACCCTTCATCGGTGCGCGCTCGTTGAACTTGCTGGCAAGGCGACCGGTGGTCGGCCAGGTCCAGACAACACCGTCGCGCTCGACGCCATTGCCTGGGCGTACGTCGGCGTCGGATGCGTTCGCCGCTGCGGCGCTTGCAGCCGACGCGGCGGTACTGCCTGCGCCTGCCGCGCCGATCGCTGCGGGTCCAGTGCCCACAGCAGGCGGCGAATTGGCGTCACTTCGCTGTAGCTGCGCGAGTGCCGGATCGCTGTAGGGCACGCGCTGCGCACGCGGCTCGGTTTTGAGCGGCGCGGCGGCAGCCGGAGGCGTCGGCTGCATTCCAGCCGCGTCTGGAGCGACGACCGGGTTGCCCACGCTCGCAGGCGGTGCGGAGCGTGGATCGCCGCTCGAAACGGTAGCGCCGAGCGGCGGATTGACAATTGGCGTCACGCTGGCGATCGCACCATCCGGCGGGCGCAATCTAAGCACCTGACCTTCGCGAATCGATTGTCCAGCCGCGAGGTTATTCCACGCAGACAGCGCCTCGACACTCACGCCATTGTTGAGCGCGATGCGATAGAGCGTCTCGCCGCGTTGAACTACGTGAAAGGCGGAACCGGGCGTATTGCCGGGCTGAGCCGCAGCGCCAGAGGGCGGTGCCGAGCGCTCGATGATCGGCGCGGCCGGCGCGGCACCGGTGACAACCGCAGCCGGTGCCGCCGTCGCGGTGGTGCCCACAGCAGGCGAAGGCGGTGGCAGTGGACGCGGCTCTTGCGCGGCGACGCGGATCGGTCGCTCCCCGCGCTCCACAATCGGAGCTGGCGTATTTGTCGTACATGCTGCCAGCACCAGAATAAGCGCGCACCCAGTGATCGGCGGGCAAACACGTCGCAAACGCGCGACATTCGTTGAACGTTTGGTCATCATCATTCCTGCCCTGACTTCAGCGGCACGAAGACCACGTCCTCAAATGCCTGTTGCGAAAAACTATCCCCAGAACGCGTGACTAGCGTTAAGCGTTGTCGGTCCGGTGCGCCCACGGGAATGACCAGACGCCCGCCCTCGGCAAGCAACAGCGGCAGATTCGGCGGCACCGAAGGCGCGCCAGCGGCAACCACAATCGCATCGAACTGCACCACATTCGAAGTTGCCTCCTGCCCGTCGGCGTTACGCACCTTCACGTTGTTTGCGCCAATGGCCGACAGGGTCTGCCGTGCTTTCGCCGCGAGCGCGCCAATGCGCTCAATGGTATACACCTCTTTGGCTAAACGCCCAAGAATTGCGGCTTGGTAGCCACAGCCTGCACCGATTTCGAGAACCAAGGATAACGCTCGTCCCGCCCTTGCTAGTTCCGCTGAGCGCGCCACGACCCACGGCTGCGAAATCGTTTGTCCGAACCCGATCGGAAGCGCCGTGTCTTCGTAGGAACGCGTGGCAAGCGCCTCATCGACGAAGAGGTGACGTGGCACCGCGCTCATCGCCGCGAGCACCACCTCATCGGCGATGCCCTGCTCGCGCAGTCGCACCACCATGCGCAGCCGGGTGCGCTCGGACGTCATGCCGCTGCCCTGCGCGGTTCTGGCCGCGCCCGAGGGCAATTGCTTTGCCGTTGCGAGCGGCTCGTCCGCCTTCTTGCCGATCACGTGCGCACCTCAAGCCAGGAGGCAACCGCGCGAAGCTGCGCATATTGGGTCAAATCGACTGTGAGCGGTGTGACCGAAGCAAACCCGTCCGCAACTGCGCCAAAGTCAGTGTCCGGTCCCGCGTCCGCCGCCGCGCCAACCGCGCCGATTCGCCACTGCTCGCGCCCCTCGGCATTCGTAACTTTCTCGACCGGCTCAGCCTGATGTCGCTTGCCAAGTCGCACGGTGCGCAGCCCGCGAAACTCGCGCCACGGCACATCCGGCACGTTCACATTGAGCAACCACGGCGTCGCCGGTTTCGAGAGCTGCACATGCTCCACCAACTCGCGCGCCACGCGCGCCGCGGTGTCGAAATGCTTCGCAGGTTTGTTCACGCACGACACCGCAATACCGGGAATGCCGAGCAGAAAGCCCTCCATCGCAGCGGCCACTGTGCCCGAATAAATCGTGTCGTCGCCCAAATTCGCGCCGTTGTTGATGCCCGAGACGATCAAATCCGGTTTGAAACCGAGAAAGCCCGTGACCGCGATATGCACGCAGTCGGCTGGCTTGCCATCGACAAAGTAAAAACCATTCGCCGCACGCTCAATCGTCAACGCGCGATGCACGGTAATCGAATTGGAAGTCGCAGAGCGGTCGCGCGAAGGGGCGATAACGGTCACCTCGGCAATCGGCGAAAGCGCCGCATAAAGCGCCTCAATTCCGGGTGCGGCGTAACCGTCGTCGTTGGAAATAAGAATTCTCACAGAGGAAAATTATAGGGAGAGACGCAGCAACGACACCACTGAGGGGGCACAGCGCGAGCGATACAAGCGTGCGAGTGCACTTTCGCAGGTGCAAACGACGCCCTCGTGCAGCTGAACTTGGCAACGTATTCGCGCGAAGCGACCTACCGCGAAAGTTCTGCGCTCTTTTCACGACGATCTGCAAATCCCACACGAGACACCTCAAAAGCGACACCAGGCGCTCCGACGAATAGCGACCGAATTTGTGGCTCGCAAGCACCCAGACGCGGGGCGGCGCAACAAAAATTCCACGTCGACCACCGCCACAAATCGCATTTCCGGCGCGCGCGGCATGTGTCACGCGAACAGCAGACCGCTACCACCCAAAA
>JAAFJI010000201.1 GCA_013298045.1 Betaproteobacteria bacterium | reverse complement strand
AGGTGTCGCGGGTGGGTTGAGTGCGGTCAATATCGAGGCAGCGAGCGCAGAGCTTTTGCACGCGGTTCGCTCCGGGGGTTATCTGCTCTTCACGTTCTTGGGCGGCGTCGCGTTTTTCTTCGGCCCTATTCTTGGTGCTGTGCTGCTCGTGTTCTCGTTGTTCCTCCTCTCGGAATTCACCAAGGCCTGGCAACTCTACGTAGGCGTGGTCTTCCTCATCATGGTGGTGTACGCGCCTGGCGGTTTCTCGGCGCTCATCATGCTGAATTTGCGTCGCGTGAAATATGGCGAATGGCGAAAGATGCGCTGGCCCTACGCGGGCATGTTTTTCTTCGGTCTCTTCGGCCTCTGGGGAATTGCGGCGATGATTGAAATGGCGTATCAACTCAAAGTCGTCGAAGGTTCAGGCGCGAAGGTGACCGTGATGATGATCGCGCTTAACTGTCAGTCGATTGCGTCGTGGTTGATCGCGCTTGCGGTACTCGCTTTCGGCGCGGTCGGTTTTGAGTATTGGCGGCGCAAGTTCGCGGCTGTGTGGGACGCAGGCGAAGCGCGAATTGCCGAGGCGATCAAGAAAGCTGAGGCAGCGATCGTATGACCTACGCACTCGAACTCATCAACGTCAAAAAGTCCTTTGGTAAGACCGAAATCATTCGCGGCGTGAATCTCGCCGCGAAAAAGGGCGAACGTATCGCCGTGATCGGTCCGAACGGTGCGGGCAAGAGTACGCTGTTTAATCTCATCAGTGGACGCTTTGAACCCTCAAGCGGTTCCATCAAACTCAAAGGCGAAGAAATCGTGGGCCAGCGCCCCTTTGAAATCAATCGTCGCGGTCTGGCTCGCAGCTTCCAAATCACCAATATCTTTCCGAAACTCACAGTCTTTGAAAATCTTCGCTGCGCTGGACTTTTCGCAAGCGGACAAAAATATTCTTTCTGGAAACCGCTCTCAAAACTGGAAGAATTCAACGATCGCACCGAGGCGCTAATGGCGTCGATTGAACTCAAGCGTCGCCGCGATGTGCCCGCAATGTCGCTGACATACTCGGAGCAACGCGCGCTTGAAATCGGCATCACAATTGCCGGTGGCGGTGATGTGGTCTTACTCGATGAACCAACCGCTGGGATGAGCCACTCCGAAACGGATCGCTTCGTTGAATTGATTCGTAAAGTCACCGAAGGTAAAACCCTCTTGACCGTTGAGCACGACATGGGCGTTGTGTTCGGGCTCGCGGATCGCATCGCGGTGCTAGTCTACGGCGAGGTAATCGCGTTCGATACGCCGGATAAAGTGCGTGCCGATCCGAAAGTGCAAGAGGCATATTTAGGCGCAGTGCTTGAGGCCGATACATACGCCCAAGGGTCGGACTCGCACGCCCAAGGGGCTGCATGATGAATAAGATCGCACTTGAAGTCAAAGACCTGCAAGCCTTCTATGGCAAGAGCCATATCTTGCAAGGCGTGAACTTGAATGTGAAAGAGGGCGAAATCGTCGCGTTGCTCGGTCGCAATGGCGCAGGGCGCTCGACGACTGCGAAAGCGATCATGGGCATGGTCGATACCAAAGGCGAAATTCTTTGGCGCGGTGAAAATATCGCTGGGCTCAAGGCGTACGAAGTCGCGCACAAAGGCGTCGGCTACGTGCCCGAATCGCGCGACATTTTCCCTAAGCTCACGGTGCATCAAAACCTGATGTTGGGCGAGAAGGGTACGAAGGCAAACAGTCGTTGGAGATTCGACGACATGTACAAAATGTTCCCGCGCCTCAAAGAGCGGCAACATACCGAAGCAGGCGTGCTCTCGGGCGGCGAGCAACAGATGTTGACGCTCTGCCGCACTCTCATGGGCGATCCCGATTTGATTTTGATCGATGAGCCGACCGAAGGGCTCGCGCCTGCGATTGTGCAACTCGTTGCCGAGTATCTGCGCGAACTCAAACGTCGTGGCATCAGTGTCGTGCTCATCGAACAAAAGCTAGCAATCGCGATGCAGATTTCCGATCGTGTGTACGTGATGGGTGATCGCAGGATCGTGTTTGAAGGCACGCCAGCGGAGCTCAAGTCCGATGCGAATATTCGCAAGGAATGGTTGGAGGTTTAGTTCCAGCTACGCTATTCATCGCCCAACTAAATAGGGCGATTAGCTACGAAAAATACGTTTTCAACGAATTCGTAAAATTGCTTTATTACATTATTTTATAGGGCGATGGTGAAATATGTTGTTTACGTGTGGAAGCTTAGCTTTTCAATGACGTTTCGAATTTCAAGTTAACTGCACACCTTGTTGTTGGCAGCGAATCGTGAGCGACACTCGCAGCCGCATTTGCGTCGCGACCCGATTGGAACAATCACTCGAAAGCCAGTCATCTACATGTTTTGATTCGCGCAGAAACGTACACTGCGCAGATTCGTTTCGACACACTTTTTGAGAGCGTCACACACTATGACCACACGCTACGAAGTACGCGACAGTATCGCGATCCTCACGCTCGATAACGCGCCGGTAAACGGCCTCTCGCACGCGGTGCGCGTCGCTTACGCGGAAGGGCTCGAAAAGGCCAACGCAGACGCCTCGGTGAAAGCCATCGTCGTCACTGGCGCAGGCAAAGCTTTCTCGGGCGGCGCAGACATCAAAGAGTTCGGTTCACCGAAAGCGCTCGCCGAGCCGAATCTCGGCTCGATCATTCGCATGACCGAGATGAGCAACAAACCCGTGGTCGCTGCGATTCACACGACGTGCATGGGCGGCGGTTTGGAATTGGCACTGGGTTGCCACTACCGCGTCGTGTCGCCTGGCGCGAACATCGCGTTGCCTGAAGTGAAACTCGGTTTGATTCCTGGTGCGGGTGGCACGGTGCGTTTGCCGCGTGTGCTTGGCGTTGAAGCGGCGACTTCGATGATCGTTTCCGGCGAACCCGTGCCAAGCGACATGCTCGCGATGGCACCGGGTCAAAAATTGTTCGACAAATTGGTTCAAGGCGATTTGCTCGAAGGCGCGATTGCGTTCGCGAAAGAAAAAGCCGATGTGCGTCCGTTGCCGCTGGTGCGCGATCTGAAAGTCGGTCACCCCGAAGCGGACGGTTACTTCCAATTCGCGCGCAATACCGCGAAAGCAATGGCGAAGAATTTCCCCGCGCCTGCAAAGTGCGTGGACGCCGTGCAAAACGCAACGAAGATGAAGTTCGACGATGCGCTCGCCGCCGAGCGCGAAATCTTCGTGAATTTGATGTTCACGCCGGAATCGAAATCGCTGCGCCATTTGTTCTTCGCAGAACGCGCTGCATCGAAGATCCCCGATGTGCCCGAAGACACCAAAACGCGCGATATCAAAAAAGTCGGCATCATCGGCGCAGGCACGATGGGCGGCGGCATCGCGATGAATTTCCTGAACGCAGGCGTTCCAGTGATCGTGCTTGAGATGAAGCAAGAAGCGATCGACAAAGGCTTCGGCGTCATCAAGGGCAATTACGACAGTCAAGTCAAAAAAGGCAAGCTCAAACAAGACAAACTCGATCAGCGCATGGGTTTGTTGTCGTCAACGCTTTCCTACGACGACTTGAAAGATTGCGATCTCATCATCGAAGCGGTGTTCGAAGAGATTGGCGTCAAAGAAAAAGTGATGGGCGCCATCGATGCTGTGGCGAAACCCGGCGCGATCCTCGCGACGAATACTTCGACGCTCGATGTGAACAAAATTGCGAGTTTCACCAAACGTCCACAAGACGTCGTGGGCATGCATTTCTTCTCGCCCGCCAATGTGATGAAGTTGCTGGAAGTCGTTCGCGGCGAAAAGACTGCGAAAGACGTGCTCGCGACCGTCATGGCGATCTCGAAGAAGATCAAGAAGACGGCGGTGATCTCGGGCGTGTGCGACGGCTTCATCGGCAATCGCATGATCGAGCAATACGGTCGTCAAGGCGGTTTCCTGCTCGACGAGGGTTGCACGCCGCAGCAAGTGGATCGCGCGGTTGAAAAATTCGGTTTCGCGATGGGGCCGTTCCGTATGGGCGACCTCGCGGGTAACGACATCGGCTGGGCGATTCGCAAACGTCGCTATGGCGAAAAACCGAACATGCGCTATTCGAAGACGGCCGATTTGCTGTGCGAGCAAGGTCGTTTCGGTCAAAAGGTCGGCAAAGGCTGGTACGACTACGTGCCCGGCAAGCGCGACGCAATTCCGAATGCCGATGTAGAAGCGATGATCGCGAAACATCGCGAGAGCTTGGGCATCACACCACGAAAAATTTCAGACGATGAAATTGTTCATCGCCTCGTGCTCTCGCTCGTGAACGAAGCCGCGCACATTCTCGAAGAAGGCATTGCGAATAAAGCAAGTGATATCGATATCGTCTACATCTACGGCTACGGCTTCCCACCGCATCGCGGCGGGCCGATGAACTATGCGAATGAGCTCGGCCTCTTCACCGTCGCACAAATGATGAAGAAGTTCGCGCAGAACCCACTGGATGATGCGAAGTTTTGGGAGCCGGCGCCGTTGATCAAAAAGTTGATTGCCGAGGGCAAATCGTTCGCCTAAACGCTGTCATCCCCGCGAAGGCGGGGACCCAGACCGGGAAAGATAGCTATTTGAATACTCACTGGATTCTCGCTTCCGTGGGAATGACAGAAAAAGGAATTGAAAATGGTAGACGCAGTAATCGTAAGCACAGCCCGCACCCCCCTCTGCAAAAGCTGGAAGGGCGCAATGAACATGACCCACGGCGCGACGATCGGGGGTCACGTGATTGAACACGCGTTGAAGCGCGCAGGTATCGAAGGCGCAGAAGTTGAAGACGTCATCATGGGCTGCGCGAACCCTGAAGGCGCTAACGGCTGGAACATTGCGCGGCAGTCGGCGTTGCGCGCAGGCTTGCCAGTGACGGTGAGTGGCGTCACGGTGAATCGCTTCTGTTCATCAGGCCTGCAAACCATCGCGATGGCCGCGCAACGCGTGATCGCGGGCGAGGGCGATGTGTACGTCGCGGGCGGTCTCGAATCGATCTCCTGTGTGCAGCAAGAAATGAACTTGCACATGTTCAAAGAATCGTGGCTCGACAAAAACAAGCCAACGATTTACTGGAACATGATGCAGACGGCGGAAAACGTCGCCAAGCGCTACAACATCTCGCGCGAGCGCATGGATCGTTTCGGCGCAGAAAGCCAGCAGAAGGCTTGCGCCGCAAAAGCAGCGGGCAAATTCGCCGACGAGATCGCGCCGATCACCGTCACCGCAGGTGTGGCTGACCCCAAGCTCGGCATGATGACCAAACAAATCACGGTTGAGCACGACGAAGGTTTGCGCGACGGCACGACCTACGAAGCGATCAGCGGCTTGCGCACGGCGGTGCCTGGCGGTGTGATCTCCGCAGGTAATGCCTCTCAATTCAGCGATGGTGCAGGCGCTTGCGTGGTGATGAATTCGAAGGTTGCGGAACAGAAGGGTTTGAAGCCGCTCGGCATCTTCCGCGGCTTCGCAGTCGCCGGTTGTGAACCGGATGAGATGGGCATCGGCCCCGTGTTCGCTGTGCCGAAAGTGCTCGCGCGCTTGGGTCTCAAAGTCTCAGACATTGATCTCTGGGAGTTGAACGAAGCGTTTGCTGTGCAAGTGCTTTACTGCGCCGACAAGCTTGGCATTCCGATGGACAAATTGAATGTCAACGGCGGCGCGATTGCGGTCGGCCATCCGTACGGCATGAGCGGTCAGCGCTTGGTCGGCCACGCGCTCATCGAAGGCAAACGTCGCGGCGCGAAACTCGTTTGCGCGACGATGTGTATTGGTGGTGGGATGGGGGCGGCTGGGGTGTTTGAGGTCGTTTAAGTTACGATCCTCAGTATGGAAACATGCTTCGTTATTCAACCGTTTGATGGCGGCAAATTCGACAAGAGATACGCTGATGTGTACGAACCTGCGATTCGAGCAGCCGGAGTCGAGCCGTATCGCGTAGACAAAGATCCGTCGGTAACGGTGCCGATAGAGTCCATCGAGCGCGGAATACGGAACGCGAGGATTTGCTTCGCGGAAATCACGCTAGACAAACCTAATGTTTGGTACGAACTTGGCTATGCATTTGCTTCTGATCGTCCAGTCGTAATAGTCTGTTCCGCAGAACGAGGCACGCAGAGTTTTCCATTCGACATCCAGCACAAAAACATCTTGATCTACAAGAGCGAATCGCCAAGTGATTTCGAGAGTTTTGGTAGGGAATTGACAGCCCGATTGAAGGCACAGCTTGAAAGCGAGCGCACGATCGAGTCTTACGCAACTACCGAGCTAGTTACGCCAATAGACGGAGTGTCTGCGCCGGAACTCACTGCGCTCGCGGTGATTGCGGGTAGTCCGTGGGAAGCGCCCACCACGACGAACGCGAGGGACGATTCTGAGCG
>JAAFJI010000200.1:1223-6448 GCA_013298045.1 Betaproteobacteria bacterium | reverse complement strand
AAGCCGGAATCCTCAAGCGCACCAAGCGCCACGTTCTTTCCGGCGCCCGACACCCCGAGCACGAGGACTAGTTCGCGATTGGCGAACTCATCCTGAATCTCGATTTCGGTGGCGATTTCGCTCATTCGCCGCTCTCCATCAACTTCGCCTGACGTTCGATGAATTCGCGCGTTGAATCGATTCCGCGAAGATTCAACACGAAGTTGCGCACAGCGGTTTCAACGAGCACGGCGAGGTTTCGACCCGCAGCGACCGGGATCACAACTTTGCGTATCTTCACCCCAAGCACTTCTTGAAAGCTCGCGTTCACACTCATTCGGTCAAGCCGCTTGAACTGCTCGTCGCTCAAATCCTCCAGATGCACAATCAGTTTGAGCGATTTCCTGGGTCGCACCGCCGTTTCACCGAACGTAGTACGAATATTCAAGATGCCGATGCCACGGACTTCGAGAAAATCCTTGAGCACATCTGGGCAGCGCCCCTCGATTAAGTCAGGCGACACACGATCGACTTCGACGATGTCGTCGGCAATCAAACCATGCCCGCGCGTGATGAGCTCCAGCGCAAGCTCGCTTTTGCCGATGGCCGAGGCACCCGTGATCAGCACCCCCATCTCAAGCACGTCGAGAAACACGCCATGCAGCGTGGTGCTCGCGGCAAGCACGCGCGAGAGGTAGAGCCGCAAAACATCCACCACATGCGGGCTCGGATGCGCACAGATCAACAGCGGCACGTGCGAAGCGCTGCACGAAGCAATCATGTACTCCGGCGCGTCGCCGATACCGCACAGCAGAATCGCGCCAACCTCATCGACCAACAGCCGACCAAAGGTCGCGACCCGATCCGCATCCGCCAGTGTTTTCAGATAGGCAATTTCAGCGGGGCCGACCACCTGCACGCGAAACGGGTGGATAAAGTTCATGTGCCCGACTAAACCGACATGCGCTTGCTGCGTCGTGTCGCGGGACAGGGCGCGCGAACCGCCGTCGCGCCCGGCGACCCATTCGATGCCGAGGCGATCCTGGTTATCGGAAACCAGCTTTGAGATTTCGACGGTGCGCACGACGAAACAAGCCGCTAGTTTGCAAACAGTGCGTAGACGGTCTGCGGGTCGTTTGCCGCCGCAAGCGCATCGCGAAACGCGCGATTGGAGAAACGCTGCGCCAGCTCGGAGAGAATCTGCAAATGAGCGTCGGTCGCTGCCTCCGGCACCAGAAGCACAAAGATATCTTTCACCGGCAAACCGTCCGGCGACTGAAACGCGATCGGCTCTTTCGGGCGCGCGAAGTAGCCGATTGAGCGCTCCAGACCGCGAATTCGACCGTGCGGAATGGCAATGCCCTGCCCGAGTCCGGTCGAGCCGAGCTTCTCGCGGGCGAGCAAACTATCAATCGTCACCGTCGGCACCAGGTCGTAGCGAAGCTCCGACTCCAGCGCGATGATTTCGAACAAACGCCGCTTGTTTGTCGCATCGACATTCAACAAGACGTTTTCCGGGGCGAGAAGATCTGCGAGAAGAGACACGAAGCGTCGAGGTGCGAGGCACGCCTTAATTTCGATTCAAGCGTGAATTGTAGCCACCAGCCAATCTAAGCCGAACGGTCGCTCAGCGATCTTCAAAGACGCGGTTGCTGCGCCGGACGGCTTTTCGTCGAGTTCCGTTACCGTTGCGGGCGCACCGTTTTTTGTAGGACAGCACGTGAGCAACAACTCGCGAGCACGGAATGGATTTGGTCTAGTTCAAATCGAATCCAGGGTCGTGATGCATGTACGTTCAGAACGCAGCGATGTCGCACAACGCCGGAGTGAACTGCAACGTGAAATCCGCGAGCCGCGCGAACATTTCAAATCGGGAACGTGCGTGTGCGAAGGATCGAAGAGACGATCGAAGAGGTGCTGCGGCTCATCAACAACGCGTCAACTTGCGCGTCGATTTCGGCAATAAACATTATTATTTATTGCCCTATTAAATATGGCATTCGCGAGATATTCGACTATTTTCGATAAATATAAATAACTGCCTATGTCACTTATTGAATAGGGCAATCGTTAGCTGTTCTGGCGAAGATTTCGTGAATCATGCTCGCCACAGACCCGCGCGCCCCGGGTGCCCCCCCTGCTCCCGCGACTCACGCCCCCATCGCGCGAAAAGGCAGACGATCAATGCCTCCTACTCGGCAGTCCTCGGCCTCGCGTACGACTGCGCTACCCAATCGGCGGCGCTTGCGCGGGTCAGTCGGAAGGCGGGCGAAACCTTCACCTCGGCGAGCAGCTCGCCCAATTCGTTGGTCGCGCTCAGCGTTGCCGTTGGGTTGTCGTCATCGGGCGTGATCGCATGAACGATCGCGACGCGACCCGCCCCAGTGTCAATGGTGAAACTTTTGTTAAGCGCCGCATGCTGTTGTTGCCGCTGCCGCCCGACGAATTCGGTGACGGTTTTAACCAGCGTGCTGAACGCAAACGCATCGAGCGGTTTCGGGTCCTTCTTGTTGCGCCCCATCGTCCACGGACCAACGAGCGCAGGTTCGCGCGCACCGTCCGCCGTCATCGCCACCGCCCAACCTTCATCGTCCTCGTTCTTGATCACGGTAGCCGTCCAGCCATCGTCGCACCAAAGCGTCGGCGTTTGAATGCGAGTGGCCTGATCGGCCGGGGTGTCGGGGTTAGTCGTCATGGAAGTTGCGATGGGTGCGGCGGGGGGTGTACGCGATGCAATGTTACGGTGACCGCGCTTTGAGCATCGCGCAGGCGCAGCAGTCGATTTGTAACAGCCTCGTGACCCCCACGCGTGCGGCGCGACCGGTGGTGAGGTATTGCGAGACGCTGCGGCGATTTTTCAAACCCATGGCGGTCGCGACGACTCTCGTCTACGCTGTTCGCATTGCCTGGCTCGCTAATTGCCAGCACCTTGCGCTCCCAGGCTGCGCAGTTTGTCAATGCCTTGCATGACCCGTTCGAGCTTATTTATTCCAGTCAGAGTTTCGATCGTGGAAACCGCCTTGTGAGCTTCTTCAAGACCGGCTACAAGGCTGCAAGCCCCGTGATAGTTGATCGCATCTGCGAGAGCGCGCCCCAGCGTGTAACTCGATGCGTCTGCGTCTTTTCTGCGCGTCTCAATGTCGATAAGCTTGTTTGCCCGGCGCAGCGAGATGGCGTTGGTCATGATCCGTGTGCCGCACCACATGGCAGGCGTGGACGGCTGCACCGGAGACTTTTCGGAAGAAGGCACAGGGTTGGCCTGGCACCATCCCAAACGCCGCCACGTGCATAGCTCGTGCGGCGTGGAAGATGCGGCGATGCCCCAGCGACAACGACGCCCGCTGCGAATTCAACGCGCGGCGGGCGTGTTGCGAAGGCAATATCAGTAGGAGAGTTTGACCTCTACCCGGCGATTTTTGGCTCGGCCTTCGGCATCTTGCTCTGGCTTCGGCGCAATCGTCGGCGCTTTGCATTTCCACGCACCGTTTTCGACTTGAGCGAGCTGTCGAAGCGGACACTGAGGCTTGGGTCCGATCGGGTTGGCGGCGTGTACCGCAGAGGCAATAGACGCTGCAGCGATTAAAGCCGAGACGATTGCGAAGGTGGATTTGTTGATGTTTTGCATGGTGGGCGATCAACTGAATAGAACGTAGACGCAAGATGAGTCGGTCGACGGAGCCGATCGGTTCAATGATCCGCGCAAGTAATATGTAATTTTCAACAGATGCCCACGTTTATGTTAATTTTGCGACAAAAATGCAATTACTGAGTTATTAGCAATATGTCGGATAGGTTAATAAAACAGAGGCAGTAGTAGATATTTCCGCCGAGCGAACCCGCGCGCGTTCCACCGGGTTCGACGCAGCGACGTTTCACCACGATGTACCCTCGGCGAGGACGCGGTGAACAAGACTTCGAGTAACCCGCGAAGCGTTCGTAAGGGATCGTAGGGTACGTTCTCAACGCTCCGCAATTTGATACAAATCGCGACCACGGGAGCGATTTGGTCAAATTCGAATCGAAGCAATGGTCGCAACCTCATGCGGGTTCAGAGCGACGATGGTGCGCAACGCCAATGTGAATTGCAGCGTGAAATGAGTGAGCGGCACGCGAGCAAATTAAATCGAGAGCGCGTGTGCGCGAGCGTTCTCGCGAAGCGATTCGTGACGAGTCGTGGGGTCAATCTTACTGCACCACAAATTGATACCAACAATTGTGGATTGAAGAAATGCGCTTCATGACGAGGGACGCTTCGCGTGCGCGCGAGGTGCGTTCGGAACGCACCGTACATCAATGTATGACGAGGTGTATCTTGCGCTAGGCGATTTCAATGACCCCGTTTTTGCCGTTTTCCTCTTGCCCGGTTAGTGTTGACGTTGCGCGAACTCCCACGCGGTCGCGTAGTGATGTATGTGCAAGTGTTCACTACGCTACGCTTCGATGATCGCAGTCGCGGTCGCAAAACCGGAGCCTCAAGTGAAATCTACAATTGCTACTTTTGCAGCCCTAAGCGTATTGGGTGGGTGCGCAAGTTACGCCCCCGTCGACATTGCGAAACCATCCGAAATCACGGTGGAAAACGCACTTAACGACATTGCTAATGGATTGGTATCTATGAAGAAAAATCTCGTTGCAAGCGACTACAACTTCGGACTACTGGCGGACGAAATTGATATCGAGCTCAAGCTCGGTGTAAGTGCTAAGGACGGGTCAAAGCTCGCACTCGATGTTGGTCGAACTTTGCCAAGCGTTACGGCATCGCTTAAAGGCGAGATGAGCAAGGATTCATCAGCCGACAAGTCGAACACAATCAAAATCAAGCTTAAAAATGTGCTCACAGCACCATTGAATGACTCGGCCAAGGCGGCGATTCAGAAGGACGGATTGGCGGGGGTTATTGGTACGGGGACCATCACTACGCAAGGCGGCAACGTAAAGAAGTGATCGGCAATGTGATGGTTTGGCTTTAGCGCACGCAATGATTCGGACTAGTGTGGATTGAAGAAGTGAGCTTACACGCGGAGGGACGCTTCGCGTCCGTACGAGGTGCGTTAAGAACGCACCCTACGTCGGACGTTCACATTTGCGTCGAAGCGCGCCTTACGCGTTATTGAATCGATCCAAATGTTCGTGAATTTGATCGAGTAGAGTTGCGAGTTGCTTAACCGTTGTTTCCGATAAGTCCGTAACGCCTATTTTCTCGATACGCACGTCAGCCAAAAATTGCGCGGCTATTGCAGCCTTCG
>JAAFJI010000200.1:0-1213 GCA_013298045.1 Betaproteobacteria bacterium | reverse complement strand
ATGGTTTTCAAAGTCAGCGTGTTGAGTTCGAAATGTATGCTTCTCTGCTCGCGCATTATCATGCGGGTACAGTGCGCGTACTTCCTTTTCAGCGGTACGCCCTGCGTTGTCGTTATCGAATAAGGCGACGAAGTCGATTCTCCAAAGCGATAACAAGTTTGCGTAGACCACAACGTTACTTGCTCCAGTACAAGCCATAGCATGTAGCTCGCGTTCGTCCTTCAAAAGTAATCGTGCAGCCTGGATGTAATAAAGCGCGCTGAGTTCCTCCAAAAGGAGATTGTTTTTTACGTGACCTATTCCATGGCTGAGCACCGCCGCACCCATACATTGATAAATCGGCGTTAACGTATCTAGCGCCGATTCTGAAAGCATATGCAATGGCAAAAGCTCTGTCGGGCCGCGGCTGTCTGCCCCGTCACCTCGGTGAGCAGCAAGAATTCTGTACGTGCAGTCGGGATTGATCATCGACGGTGAATGAGTCGTGTAAAGCACGTCGTGTTTTTCTGATATTTTCTCTAAGAACCTTAGAGCGTCTTCTTGCGCTCGCATGTGCAGGTTCGACGCTGGTTCGTCCAGCATATATATGCTTCCCGCGGAGTTCATCGCTGCGCTGAAGTAAAGAAAGAACGACAAATACCAACGTAACCCACTACTTCGCTGCGCGGGGAACAATGGCCCGTCTCCGTCCTTAACGAAAAAGTTAAAAGTTAAGTCTCTGACTTTTTGCTCGCCTGACTGCTTCACAACTTCGTTTATCTCTAGCTCAAGCGACACCTTGCCGGCCTTTCCAAGCTGTTGATTCCAGAACACATGAAACGCTTGCGTGACTTTCGCGTTCGCATTGTCAAGCTCACGTTTGCGTGCTTGCGGAGTGCTAGATTGCAGCCGTGTTAGATCTAGTCCAGCTACCTTGATAAAGTTGAGTGCGCCAGCTTTGCCTGGTGGGCCATCGCCAGTGTTTTGCAACTGGTTTAGCGTGATTTCAGACGGCAAAGTGCTTGCAACCTCTGTAAACAAGACAAATTGTGGCAAGCATTTGGCAAATGATGCTGCAAAGGTGTTTGAGGCAATTGCTTCGATGGGCTCGTCGATGTCCACACCTTCTTCTGGCTTTAGCTCCAACGTGTAAGGCTTGGAATCGTCTCGATTTTCTAGCGAGTAGCTTAATGCTCCTGACGTACCCTCAGATGGAGTGGCAGTAATTCTTATA
>JAAFJI010000020.1 GCA_013298045.1 Betaproteobacteria bacterium | reverse complement strand
GTTGCAGCGCCTGCTCAACTCAAAAACAAAACTCGATCTGGGTGGCTACACGATCGATCTGAGCGAAGGGCGGCGCAACCGCGTGGTGCTGGCCGATCTCGCGCTGATTGGTCGCGATGGAAAGGTTCTGCAATGAACGCGTTGAGCCAACACACAAACACGCGTCTATCGTGTGCCGCGCTCGCGATGGCTTTCCTTGCAGCGGCCGCGCAGGCGCAGACGTTCCTCAAGCTAAATCACACCGACACGCCGTCCGGCACTCGCCACCGCGCTGCCGAGTTGTTTGCCGACAGGATCGCCGAAGGAACGCAAGGTCGCTACCAAGTGATCGTGTTCCATTCCGGGCAACTCGGCAACGATCCAAAATCGATTGAGCTTGTCTCTAAAGGCAAACTCGATTTCACGATTTCGGCAACCGGTAGCTACGCGTCGATGCAACCAACACTCAATCTCACCGCGCTGCCGTTTCTTTTCGATGGCTATGAGCACGGTTGGCGTTTCTACGATCAGTCCAAGTGGTTAAAAGACCAGTTCGCATCGTTGCAGCCAAAGGGGCTACGCGTCATTTCGACCTGGGAGGCGGGCTTTCGCAACTTTACGAGCAAAACGCCGCTGCCTGATCCGTCCGCCGCGAAAGGTAAGGCGATACGCATATTTCCCAATCCAATGATCAAATCGATCATGGAATCCATTGGATTCACCACGCAAGTCATTCCCGTCCCGGAGGTTTATCGCTCGATCCAAGAAGGCAAAGTAGTCGGACAAGAAAATCCGATCGACACGATCTTCGCCCTGCGGTTCTTCGAGGTCGCGCCGCACATTACCCTCACCCAGCACGTCTACAGCCCGCTGCCAGTGGTGATTTCGGAGCAGACCTGGGCGAAGATTCCGGATCGAGACCGTCAGGTGTTTCAGCGCGCTGCCGCTGCCGCTGCCGATTTCTCGCGTAAGGCGGTACGCGACAATGAAGCTCGTTTGCTCAATTTGATGACAACTCGTGGAGCCATCGTCGCGCGCCCGAACATCGCGCCGTTTAAGGCGGCAACCGCGAGCGTGTACGAAGAAGCAAGAAAGAATAACGCTGCCGAACTTGAGCGACTACTCGCAGACGTTCTGGCGCAATCGAAATAATCGTCACCGCCGCGCCGGACCGAGCACGGCGGCGCGGGCAGCGCACCGTCGCACGTAGCGGCGACCTTCCACGCTTCGCCGCTTCGCCTGCGCAGCAAAGGAGCAAGCACGCGCGGCGTGCCGGTGTCGCGCTACTGGTGGATGTAGGCCTCGAGCTGCGATATCGTCAATTCGTGATCGGCGATGATGTCGTCCATGATGTCGCGAATCGAAATCATGCCGATCACCGTGTCACCGTCTACCACTGGAAGGTGGCGAATGCGCTTCTCACTCATGAGCGCCATGCAATCGCGCGTGCGCGTAGTCGGTGCGACAACGAACACCTGTTTGCTCATGATGTCGGCGACCTTGGTGTCTTTTGAATTCTGACCAAGCAGCGCGACTTTGCGCGTGTAGTCGCGCTCGGAAACGACACCTACCAGCTTGCCCGCTTCCATCACCATCAGCGCACCAACTTCATGTTCGGCGAGCAGTTTAAGCGCGTCGAACACCGTGTCCTGCGGACGGACATGCCAAAGCGCTCTTTCGCGTTTCTTCAGAAGCTCGGAAACTGGTTTCATCGTGATCCTCGCAGTGGTGACCTACCCTTCATGCTAATCCAGTGGCGATAAATTTCAACCGTGCTGCGCACAACGGCTGTCACTAAAATCGTCGCATGAAAACACTACCCGTCGAATTTCAAGACGTTCTGGTCGCGCGCGACAAAATCGCAGGTGCGGTTGAGAACACACCCTGCCTGCACTCCAAAACGCTCTCTCGCATTTTCGGCTGCGAGCTCTGGCTTAAGTTCGAGAATCTGCAGTTTACTGCGAGCTTTAAAGAGCGAGGCGCGTTGAACAAACTGCTCTCGCTTACCCAGGCTGAGCGTGCGCGCGGTGTCATTGCCATGAGCGCAGGCAACCACGCGCAGGGTGTGGCGCGGCACGCTGGCCGTCTTGGCATTCCAGCGACCATCGTAATGCCGGCCTACACCCCATTCGTGAAAGTGCGCAATACCGAGAGTCACGGCGCGAAGGTCGTGCTTCGCGGCAACACGCTTGCCGAGGCGTCGGCGCACGCCCGCGAACTTGCGGCCAAAGACGGCTACGTGTTCGTGCATCCGTTTGACGACCCGCACATCATCGCCGGGCAGGGCACAGTCGCCGTCGAAATGCTAGAGGCGGCTCCCGATCTCGAAGTGCTCTTGATCCCGGTGGGTGGGGGCGGCTTGATTGCGGGATGCGCGGTCGCCGCCAAAGCGATCAAACCGGCAATCGAGATCTGTGGCGTGGAATCGACCACGTTTCCCGCGATGGCGCAGCGCCTGCATGGCGAGCAGGTGAAAGTCGGAAGCGAAACCATCGCCGAAGGGCTGGCGGTGCGCGACATTGGGGAGATGCCGCTTGCAATTGTGAAGGCGCTGGTCGAAGACGTGCTTTTGGTAGACGAATCCACAATCGAAGAGGCCATCGCGCTCTTAATCGAGATCGAGAAAACGGTGACCGAAGGAGCGGGCGCAACCGGCATCGCTGCGCTCTTGCAGCACAAAGAAAAATTCAAAGGCAAGCGTGTCGGCGTTGTGCTTTGTGGCGGCAATATCGATTCGCGGATCTTGGCCTCGATCTTGATGAGAAATCTGGTGCGCGAGGGCCGTCTGGTTCGTGTTCGGGTTCGCGTGCCCGACGTCGCTGGCTCGCTTGCGAAGCTCACCAAGGTCGTCGGCGACGCGGGCGGAAACATCGTCGACCTCGAACATCAGCGTCTGTTCGGCGTGTTTAGCGTGAAGTCCACCGAGATTGAGCTCACGCTTGAAACGCGCGATCGCGAACACGTGAGTGAGCTGTTGAGAGAGCTTACCGCACACGACTTCGAGGGGCATTTACTCGGCAGCTCTGAATGACGCTGCCAGAGTCAATTCGGTTTGTCGAACGCGACTGGCTGTCGGCGAATCACATTCTTTTTCGCGACGACGATGGGGCAACCATCGTCGATACTGGCTACGTCAAATTTGCCGAAACGACGCTCGCGCGCGTCGATCAAGCGCTCGAAGCATGGAACTGCCCGCTGGTTCGCATTGTGAACACTCACATTCACAGCGATCATATCGGCGGTAACCTCGCATTGCAGCAGTCGCACCCGGGTGCCTCGCTCGCCATTCCGGCCGCCGAAGAGGCGATGCTCCAGGCGTGGGATTTGCCGGAGCAGATGCTCAGCTACGCAGATCAACACGCCAATCGCTTTGCATGGGATCGCACGATTGAGCCTGGCGAACACTTGCGGTTGGGAGGCGAGACATGGGAAGTAATTGCAACGCCCGGCCACGATATGGGATCGATCGTGCTCTATTGCCAGCGACGGCGGATTTTGATTTCCGCCGACGCGCTGTGGGAAAACGGATTTGGTTTCGTCGTCCCGCGAGCGATCGACCCGAAGCCACTTGCGGCACAGCGCGCAACGTTTAAGCGCTTGACCGAACTTGACGTCGCGCTGGTGATTCCCGGGCACGGACGGATGTTCACCGACTTCACCGGCTCGCTCAAACGCGCAAGCGAAAAACTCGAAGCCTTCGCGCAAGACGACATGAAGATCGCTCGCAACGTGGTCAAAGGCATGTTCATTTATTCGATGATGTGGCGCGGTCAGCTTGAACGCAGCGCACTGACCGAGTATGTCGGCAGTGTTGGCGTGCATCGCGATTACAACGCGTTGTTTTTCAGAATGAGCGATGACGCGTTTGCCGACTGGTTGCTTGCAGAGGCGCTGCGCGCGGACAAGGTGCGCGTAGCGGGCAATTTTTTATACAGCACATCCAATGTGACGCCCTGATATTGACGATTGCCCGTAACGCCTCGTTAAATATCATATTTTCAGCAGTTTTATATATTGTCTATAATTCTTTTCGTTTCAGTAAACTGTATATCCATTGCGGCAAAATCGTGAAAAGCCGATTTAGTGGTAGATAACATCGAGTTTTCACAACGAAATTCGCTTTCCTTCCTCCATGTCATTCCCCGAACCGAATCGTCTGCCTCTCGACCGAGCCATTCCCATCGCACAACTGGGATTGATCGCGATGGACATGGATTCGACCGCGATCACGATCGAATGCATTGACGAAATCGCCGATTTCGCTGGCGTTAAAAGCGAAGTGAGCGCGATAACCGCTGCCGCGATGCGTGGCGAATTGGATTTTCAGGAAAGCTTGCGCCGACGCGTCGCTTGCCTCGAAGGGCTTTCGGTGAACGTGCTTCGCGAGGTCTACGACGCGCGGCTCAAGCCCACCGACGGGCTCGCCGATCTCATGGCGCATGCTCATCGTCACGACGTCAAAACGCTGCTGATTTCAGGCGGATTTACCTATTTCACCGAGCGCATGCGCACGCGCTTCGGCTACACCTACACCCGCGCCAATGCACTTGGCGAACACGACGGGAAGCTGACCGGCGGCGTGTGCGGCGCAATCGTCGACGCGACAGAAAAAGCGCGAATGCTCAAGTTTCTTACCAGCACTTTGCCGCCTGGCCGTAGCGCCACGGTTGCCCTCGGCGATGGTGCAAATGACCTACCTATGCTGCACGCGGCCACACTCGGCGTTGCCTGTCACGCAAAACCCAAGGTGCGCGAGCAGGTTGCGGTGGCGATCAACCAGGGTGGACTCGATCAATTGATTGTGCTGTTGCCCACCTGACAAGTCCTATTTTGCGTCGTCAAATGTGGCGTAAATCATTGAAAATTCGTATTTTTGTGACGATTTTGCTAGACTCGGCGGCTACTTTCCTCCTTCTTTTTGGAAAGACTTTTCCAGGGGATTTACATGAACAATAAATACGCGAACCCAGCGCTCGCCATTCTCTTCAGCGGCGCACTGATCGTGACGCCCTCGCTTGCGCAAACTGCGGCCGTGGATCCCGGCAAACCAACACCCGGCGCAGCGCTCAACTACCACGGTGCCGATACGCGAATCGGCGTCGGTATCGACAGCGAGCTCGACGCACGCGGCGAAATTTTCCAGGTGTTGCAGAGCAGCGACACCTCCGCCACGCTCGGCGAGCTTTGGGCGGCAAAGCGCTCCGGCGGCTTGAAGCTTTCCCACAACTGGGCAAATTCGGACAAAAGCGCGGTGACCAAAGTCTTCGGTGCGTTCGACATTACCGACAGCGACTATCGCAAAGTGACCCTGGGTGCGGGGCGTGAGTACAGAAATTGGTACTGGAACGCCTACGTGAGCCATGCAAGCGGTGGCGACCAATTGCTCACCGACGTGACAGTGAGCGCGACGGGGTCGACGACTGGCACCGACGCCGGTGGCGACTTCCGCCAAGACTACACCGTGACCAACAACGCCAAGCTCTTCACCCGCGCGTTCGATTGGGGTACCGGCGTTCGTGTCGGTCATTTCTATCCGACCGCGCTACTTCGGATCACCGCCGGTCTCGACTACGAATGGGGAAAAGCGCGCTCGACGCGCAGCTGTAACAACGTCAATGTCTTGGGCGCGAGCGTACAACCGCCAAGCTGCGTCAGCGCAACCGGACTTGGCGGCACGCCAACCCAGACCACCGTCTCACTCGGCGCCGAGAAGTTTTTTGAAGGCAGCGGATTCTCAGTCGCCCTGCAAGGCGAAGCGCTTCGTCGCAAGGGTCAATTGGTGGACGATCGCAACGACGTGCGCGGCTATGCCATGTTGCGCTACGAATTTGGCGCTCCGAAATCGAATTTCCGTCCGAGCAAGCTCACCAAAACCGTGATGAGCACTGAGCGCGTGCCCGATCCTAACTGGACGCCGCCGCCCGCGCCTGCCCCGGTTGCGGCAGCTGCCCCCGCCGCGCCAACGCCGCCGCAGTTCCGCATGGAAACGCGTACCTCGCGCTTCGACACCAACGACGCGCAGGAAACGTACTTCGATCTCGGTTCGGCAAAACTCAAACCCGCCGCGATGAAGGAACTCGATGCACTGGTGGCACGAATTGCGGCGCAACAGCCCTACGTCGAACTTAAAGTTCGGGTCGTCGGCCACACCTGCCCGACCGGATCGGATCGCAATAACTTCCCGCTTTCGCAAAAGCGCGCTGACGCGGTCAAGGCCTATCTGGTTTCGAAAGGCGTTCCGGCCGATCTCATCGCAACCGATGCGAAGGCAGGAAAATCACCGAAGTACCCGGAAGTGAAGGGGCAGAGCTTCCGCAATCGTCGCGCCGATACCGACGTGATCATCGTGAAAGAAAAGAGCGAACAGGTTCGCGTGCCGGTTGCGGCGCCAAGCGTTGCAACGCCTGCCACACCGGCAGTTGCGCCTGCGCCTGCGGTGCGCCCAATGATCGACCGCCAGGTCAGTCGCGAGGTCATCGAAGATCAACCCGATCCGTGGGTCGCGCGCGCACTGCGGAACTCGGTGCCCCACAAAACCTACGTCGACACCTACACCTGGTCGGCCGCAACGCAAACAACGACGCTCACCACGAAGACCTATCTCAACCGCGGTCCGGTTGCAGCGACCGACAACACGGCTGCAACCTGCGGCACACCGATCACAATCAACGTGCTTGGCAACGACAGCGATCCGGACGGCGACGCGCTCACCATTACATCGGTCACCGCGCCGGGTAAAGGCAGCGCGGTCATCTCCGGCAACCGCGTGGTGTATACACCGAGCGCAGGCGCAAGCTGCACCGGCACAGATACATTCAACTATTCGATTAGCGATGGCAAAGGCGGGGTCGCCTCGGCCGCAGTCAACGTGGCGCTCTCACCGGCGCCGGTGCCGAACAATCCGCCCGTGGCTCGCGACGATCAATACATCGTTGGCTGCTCGGGGTCGAGCACCTTCAACGTATTGGCCAACGACACCGACGCCGACAACGACACACTCACCATCACCTCGGTCACACAACCGGCCGTCGGCACAGTCGCGATCGCGGCGGACGGAAAAACCTTGCAGTACAGCAACGGACGCTGCTTCACCCGTACCAACTTCACTTACACCATCAGCGACGGTAAAGGCGGTAGCGCAACCGCGACGGTCACCATCACTGATCCGTTCTAGCAATGCGCTAGCAGCCATAACGGTGCACCGCAAAGGTGAACCGGGTAGGAGAAAAGAGGGTCGCTTCGGCGACCCTTTTTCATTCGCGAGGTTTGCGTGCGACTGCACAGCCCACAACCGCTTGCGACGATAATCGAGAGATGGGTAACTTCAAGCGAATTACCGTAGTTCACCACAGCGCAAGCGGTGGCACGAAAGCCTTGGTTGAAGCGTTTGCCGAGGGCGCGCGATCGGCTGAGCCCGAGCAGGTGAGAATCGTCACGCGAAGCGCAGAGGCGTGCGGACAGGACGATTTGCTCGCGAGCGACGCCCTTGTGTTCGCCTCACCGGAAAACTTTGGCTACATGGCAGGCAGCGTGAAGGCGATGTTCGATCGGTTGTTCTATCGCTGTATGGCTGACACCTCGTCCGAAGGCGGGGGCACTGACAGCTTGCTTGCCGGTCGCGCCTATTGCGTGCTGATTTGCGCGGGCAACGACGGCAGCGGTGCGCTGCAAAGTATCGAGCGAATCGTGACCGGGTGGCGTATGCGGCAAGCGCTCCCGGCACTCATCGCCAGACGCATCGGCGGCGAAGCCGGGTCTTCGAAGGGGAGCCTGAGTGCTAGCGATCTTGCGACAGCGAGAGAGATGGGAGCGGCACTCGCAACGGGACTCGCGCTAGGCGTTTTGTAATCGCCGTCCGCCGCGAGCGGTTCGGATCAACCGATCGGCTCGGCACCATGTTGCGCCAATGCCCAAATCACATGTTCGCGAACCAGCGAGCTCGCATGGTTTAAGCGCGAGCGCAGCGCCGCAACGACCCCCGGCGAAGTCGGCGCGTTACCCAACGCAACCGCCAGATTGCGAAGCCAGCGCTCGTGGCCGATCCGACGAATTGCACTGCCTTCGGTGTTCTTCAAAAACGCGGCTTCGTCCCACCCGAAAAGTTCGACCAATTGCGCTGTGTCCAGTCTGTGTCTCGGCTCAAATTCTGAGGTTCGTGTGAATTGCGCAAACTTGTTCCAGGGACAGATGAGTTGGCAGTCGTCGCAGCCATACACGCGGTTGCCAATCGCTTTGCGAAACTCGATCGGGATCGCGCCTTTAAGCTCGATGGTGAGATAGCTGATGCAACGTCGCGCATCCAGCCGATGTGCTGACGTAATCGCCTGGGTCGGGCAGATGTCGATACAGGCGCGGCAGCTCCCGCAGTGATCGACGGAAGGCGAGCTGTCGGTCGCGAGCTTGAGCGACGTATAGATTTCGCCGATAAAGAACAGCGAGCCGCGCTCGCGGTTAAGCAACAACGTGTGTTTGCCGCGCCAACCGAGACCCGCTTTCACCGCAAGCGGGATTTCAAGCACCGGTGCCGAATCGGTAAACACACGATACTGGTGCGGCGCGACCTCACGCGCAATTGCCTCGGCAAAAGATTGCAATTTGTTGCGCATGAGCTTGTGATAGTCGCGCCCGAGCGCGTAGCGCGACACATAAGCGCGCTCGGCATCGGCAAGCACCGATGCGGCGTCTGCCGCCTGTCTGGGCCAATATTCGAGTAGTACGCAAATCACCGATTGCGTACCCGGCTCAAGCACATCTGGCTTCCAGCGCTTTTCTCCATGACGCGCCATATACTCCATTTCGCCATGCGAACCCGAATCGATCCACGCCTGAAAGCCCGCCGCCTCGTCGCTCAAGTCGATATCGGCAATGCCCACGTCGGCGAAACCAATGCGCCGACCCAGTGCGATGATTTGTTGAGTAACGTCCGCTCGACTAGAGAGCGTCTCGGACACCGGCGTGACAACGGGAATGTAGTCTGACATGAGCTCGATTGTAGAAAGCTCCGCCGATTTGCCCGACGAGGCCGCAACGCTTGCGTTTGCGGCCAGCTATGCGAAGACGTTGGTCGCGCCTTGTAGCGTCGCGCTTATTGGCGAGCTCGGCTCTGGAAAAACGACCTTCGTTCGCGGTGTTTTGCGAGCACTGGGCGTCGTAGGCTCAATCAAAAGCCCGACCTACGCACTGGTCGAGAGCTACGACACGGCAATCGGCGAAGTCCATCACTTCGATGCCTATCGGATTGACGGACGGGACGATTTCCTTTCGCGTGGCGGCTTCGAATACTTTGCCACCGATTCCATCCGGTTCGTCGAATGGCCCGAAAACCTAGAAGACTCTGTGGTATTTGATCGCATCGTTCGCTTCAGCTTCGAAGGCACCGGACGCCGCGTCGAAGTTGACCATCTTGGCGAGAATCGGCGCTCATGAATCGACGCGACGCGCTACGCACGCTCGCCGCGTTGGTCGCAAGCGGTGCAGCCTCACTCGCGTACACAGCACCTCGCATTCGCGCCGTCCGAGCGTGGCCCGCGAAAGCCTACACGAGGGTCACTATCGAATCCGATCAAGAGCTGCGCTTCCTGATAAACACGCTCGCCAACCCGGATCGCGCAGTCGTTGACATCAATGACGTGCGCGCCGATCAAGCATTCCAACAGGCAATTGAAGCGCTAAAGACTGAGACGGGCATTGTGAGTCGCGCCCGAATTGGTCAGTTTAGACCGGACGCCGCACGCCTCGTACTCGATCTCAAGGCGCGCGCAGAGACCGCCGCGTTCGTGCTGCCGCCGGTCGGACAATATCAATATCGTTTGGTGATCGATCTGACACCGGTTGACGCCGACGATCCGATCGCTGAGTTTCTTGCGCGCCTCACGGAGCGTGAATCGCAACTCGATGCGATGCAAACGGAGGCGAACAAAGATGTGCCGACCAAGCGTGTCCCGACGGTACCCGCCGCAGCACCACCGCCCTCGTCGCCCACCAATACGACCCCGAAGCCACCAGCGACCACGCCGCCCGCGAAGCCCGCGCCACGCGCGATAAAACCGTGGGTTGTTGTGCTTGATCCAGGCCACGGTGGTGAAGACCCGGGCGCAATTGGCCCCGGTGGCACCTACGAGAAAACGGTTGTCCTCGCGATCGCGCAGAAGACCAAGCTTCTGCTCGAACAGGACAAACGCATTGTTGTCTTTATGACACGCGATGAGGATGTGTTCATCCCACTCGCCGATCGGGTTCGGAAAGCACGCGGCGTTAACGCCGACGTATTTGTTTCGATTCACGCCGATGCGTTCACCCGCCCGGACGCGCGCGGCTCGTCGGTGTACGCCCTCTCGGAGCGCGGAGCGTCCAGCGCTGCGGCGCGCTGGATCGCAGACAAGGAAAATCAGTCGGACTTAATTGGCGGCGTGCGGTTGCAAGGACGCGACCCGGCACTTGCAAAAATGATCCTGGAGATGAGTCAGTCGATCACCAACGCCGACTCCGCCAAACTCGGCAGCGGCATGCTAGCGGAAATAAAGCAGGTCAACCGTATGCATAAAGACCGCCTGGAGCTTGCAAACTTTGCGGTGCTTCGCTCGCCAGATGTGCCCTCCATTTTGATCGAGACTGCGTTTATCTCGAACCCGGAAGAAGAGAGAAAACTTGCAAGCGCCGACCACCAATTGAAGCTTGCGCGAGCCATTCGCTCTGGCGTACGCCGTTTCCTCTCGAAAACGGCGTAGCGCAGTTGGCTGCTCGGGCTTAGGGGTAGAGCCCGCGCAACTCGCGCGCCGCCAGCACCCGGGTGCAAGCGATGATGAACGCTGCAGTGCGCAGCGACACTTTGTTTTTCTCGGCAGTGTGAACCACCGCTTTGAGCGCCTCAACCATGATCCGCTCCAGCCGATCGTTGATCTCGGACTCGGTCCAGAAGAAGCTCGAAAAATCTTGCACCCACTCAAAATAGCTGACGGTCACGCCGCCCGCGTTGGCAATAACGTCGGGTACAACTTGAATGCCACGATCGTGAAGAATGTCGTCAGCCTGCGGTGTGGTGGGACCATTAGCGCCTTCGACCACAAGTCGGGTCGAGAGCTTTTCGGCACGCTCTGCGGTGATTTGATTTTCAAGTGCGGCGGGAACGAAGATATCGCTCTTGAGCGCCCAGAAATCGTTCTCCGAAATCATGCTCGCGCCTTTGAATTCGGTGAGTTTTCCGCCGGCTGCAACATGCGCGAGTGCGGCGTCAACATCGATACCGGCTTCATTGCCGATCGAGCCACTCGCATCTTGTAAGCCTACGATCGTTGCGCCTGCATCGCGGAATAATCGCGCACCGATGCCGCCAACGTTGCCGAAACCCTGCACGACCACGCGTGAGCCGGTGATGTCCATTTTCATCGCACGCGCTGTTTCGCGCGCCGCGATGTAAACGCCGCGACCAGTAGCCTCTTTGCGTCCAAGCGAGCCGCCAAGCGCGATCGGCTTCCCGGTGACAACGCCGGTTGCGGTCGCACCCACGTTCATCGAGTACGTATCCATCATCCACGCCATGATCTGGTCGTTCGTATTGACGTCGGGGGCTGGAATGTCTTTGTCCGGTCCGATGATGAGTCCGATTTCGCTTGTGTAGCGACGCGTCAGACGCTCCAGTTCGGGGCGCGTGAGCGTTTTTGGATCGACTCGAATACCACCCTTCGCACCACCGTACGGCAGATTCAGTGCCGCGTTTTTCACCGTCATCCAGGCCGAAAGCGCCATTACCTCGTCGATCGTGACGTCCGGATGAAACCGCACACCGCCCTTGCCGGGACCGCGCGAGAGATTGTGCTGCGCGCGGAAGCCTTCGTAGTGAGCCACGGTGCCGTCGTCGCGATTAATCGGAATGTCCACTGCGAGGATGCGCTTGCAGCGTTTGAGGGTTTCCACCCACCGTTGGAGATGTCCCAGATGTGGAGCAACACGATCGACCTGTTGCAGATAAACCTGCCAAGGGCTTGAGGGATTATTCGGGACGTAGGAGAGCGCGGATTTGCTCGTATTCATGTTGTAGCCCGTCTTGCGGGCGTTCAAGTCATTGCGAAGCCCGCAATGTAGGTAGTTTCCCATGCTTCCGCCAATGCTTTTGCCGTCGTAGACTATGCAAAAAAGCCATGACAGGCATGCAATGTGCAGCTACATTGGCAAATCGGCGATTTCGATAAAAAAACGGTTTCATCGCAGCAGGCAAGCCCGATCTACGCTCGAGCAAGCCGTGCGAAACCGCCCGTGATCGTCACCATCTGGGTCGAAGTATTGGAGGTTAAATATGAGTATCGGCTTTTCACCACGGCATGGCATCGTGGTGCTGTTGGCAGCGCTTGCGTTTTTTGCATCAGCGCATGCCGACACAATTGCAAAGATTCGCAAGTCCGGAGAATTCGTGCTCGGACACCGCGAAAGCTCGTCACCGTTTTCATTTATTTCTGACGGTACGAGTGCAGCCGGATACTCGGTCGACATCTGCATGCGGATCTTCGACCAGGTGAAAGAAGACCTGAAGATGCGCGACCTGAAAGTGAAATTTGTCGCAGTGAAGCCGGCCGATCGCATCGGCGCGGTCAAAGACGGGCGTATCGACGTCGAATGCGGATCGACCACCAACACCGCCGCGCGCCAGAAAGACGTCGCCTTCAGCTACACGACATTCGTCGCTGGCGCGCGAGTGCTCGCAAAAAAGTCGGCTAATTTAGAAGACATTGAAAAGATGTCCGGAAAATCAGTTGTCGTTACCGAAAAAACTACGACCGAGCGCGTAATCACGCAGATGATTCGCGAGCGCAACATCAACATCAAACTCGTTTCCGCGAAAGACCACGCGGAAGCGTTCTCAAAAATGGAATCCGGTGCGGTCGATGCGGTTGCGAACGACGACGCGCTACTGCTCGGTCTCGCCGCGAAATCGAAGGATCCGGCGGTATTCGGATTCGTGGGTAAATTTCTTTCGGTTGAACCGTACGGCATCATGCTCCGCAAAGACGACCCCGCGTTCGCGGCGATCGTCGACAAAGCTATCGGCAAACTATTCGCAAGCGGCGAGATCATGAAAATCTACGCAAAGTGGTTCGAATCCGGCACCTTCAAACTGCCGATGAACCAATACATGAAAGAAAACGTGCGTCTGCCGAATAAATACGGCGTGCAGTAAGCGTGTGGGCGCTGAGCGGGAAGCAAGCTTAGCCGCACAAATCTGAACGAGCTTGCCCGCCAAAGTGTGGGCGCGATTTCGGGCGCGCTTCGGATCTTCGCGCTCGGACGCGACTTTGGCAGCCCAAGCGGTTCGCCGATACCCGGACTTGTCGGCGCGCACCCGCAAACGCTGTTTTCGTTTCTTAGCGGCGCGACGAAGCGATCACGCTCCGCCGCCAACAAAATCGCTATTCGCGATTGAGCAGTTCAACGCGCTCCGACAACTCAGCGATCAGCTTGTGGCTCGCCTCGGTATACGCACGCTCGATTGCGGTTTTGAAGCCAAGCACGTCGGCACCGCCGTGGCTTTTCACGACGATCCCGCGCAGACCGAGCAAGGTCGCGCCGTTGTAGCGCGAAGGATCCACCCGCTTTTTGAAACGCTTCAACACTGGCATCGCAATTGCGGCTATCAGCTTTGATGCCCAATCGCGCGTGAGCTCTTCACGCAGCATTTGCACCATGAGTTTCACCGCGCCTTCGGACGATTTAAGCGCAATGTTTCCGACAAAACCGTCACAAACAACGACATCGGCCTTGCCTTTGTAGACGTCGGTGCCCTCGACGTTGCCGATGAAATTCAAATCGGTCGCGCGGATCAATTCGGCGGCGGCTTTGACGAGCTCGTTGCCTTTCATGTCCTCTTCGCCGATATTGAGCAGACCAACTGTGGGGCGCTGTTTGCCGGTCAACGCCGATGACAGGGCCGCGCCCATGATGGCGAACTGGCGCAAGTGTTCCGGCGAGCAATCGGCATTCGCGCCGAGATCGAGCATTACTGCGCCGCCGTCTCCAGCCGCACTATCGCCGGTGTGTGTCGGCATGACCGATGCGATGGCGGGACGGTCAATGCCCGGAAGCGTTTTAAGAACGAAACGCGCGGTAGCCATCAACGCGCCGGTGTTCCCAGCGCTGACGCACGCGTCGGCTGCGCCTTCTTTGACCGCGTTGATCGCGAGCCGCATCGAGGATTGTTTTTTGTTCTTGAGCGCGAGCGAGGGCGACTCGTCCATCGCGACGACTTCGGTTGCGACGATTTTGACAACTCGCGATCTATGTTCCGAGGAGATTGTCGAATCGACACGGGCGAGCGAGGTGTCGAGCCCGACCACAACGAGCTCAACGTCCGTGTGATCCTTCAGGAAATCGTTCGCCGCAGCGAGCGTGACCGACGCGCCGTGATCGCCGCCATCGACGTCGATTGCGATGCGTATGCGCGAGCCAGAGAAAGATTCGACTGTAGACGCGTTCTTAGCTGCAATGATTGCAGCGTTCGCCGCTGTAGTCGCAGCCAGAGTGGCTGCCGTAACCGCTGCGGACACAGAAGCCTCCTACGTGGCGAAAATTGATCGTCCCGTTGTGCGTATGCCGCTCAACATGCAACCCACGAACGGGACAGGCATCAAGCCGCTGATTCGATTTGTGCCCGACGCTCGATCCAACGAAAACTTATTCGCCAGCCTTGGTTTCAACCACTTTCTTGCCGCGGTAGTAACCCGATGGACTGATGTGGTGACGACGATGCGTCTCGCCCGTCGTTGGCTCAACCGCCAGGAACGAAGGCTTGATGAAGTCGTGTGCACGATGCATTCCGCGCTTCGATGGAGATTTTTTGTTCTGTTGAACGGCCATGATGGGCTCCTAACTAATCGTTACTCAATTAAATTCACAAACTGCTTTGTCAGTTGAACTCGATCGTCTTCGGCGCGCTGTCAGCACTGCATTTTTCGCAGCGCGGGACGTACGGAATCGCCAACAACAATTCGTCTTCTACCAACTCAAGCGCCGAGGTTTTTTCATTCGCCTCGAGGCTTTCGAAACTCTCGTCTTCCCAAGCATCCAGCTCTGCCGCGTCGCGTGCGACGTAAATCGTCGTCATCGCGTCTACCGGCCACGTAAATCCCGCGCCGCAGGATTGACATGTGAGCCCCAATTGCCCCGCGACCTTCACCGTAAAACCCGGTCGCGATTTGTCATTCGCGATCACGGCTTCGATCGAGCCGTACACGTCACTTGCCGTGTTGCCGTCTTCAGCAACTCGCGCCAGCAGACTTGCATCGAGCGCACCGCGAATCGCATAACCCGCTCGCGCAAACTGACCTGCCGTTTGCCGAAATTTCCAGTCGGCCGCTTTTGCGTCGTCCGCTGCGCTCGTTTGCATCGGTTCGCCCTGCTAACAAAGGTTTAGCAATGCTTTGGGAAAGCCTAGTATTATAGCCCGCAATGCGTATTTGCAGCATCTTTGTCCCGTTTCGAGTGAAATGCTCAATTTATTTCAGCATCAAAAACGATTGCCAAATAAAATAATAACATTCGTTGAATATTTGTATTTTTCGAAAATTGCAGTTTCTTCGCGAATCGTCCAAAAATATTGGGCATTAGCTGGCAAAGTTGATGAGTTAACCGTTTCCCTGCGTCCGACGTGCTGATTCTCGCCTCAACCTCGAAGTACCGTCGCGAACTGCTCGCGCGACTCGGTGTTTCGTTCGAATGCGTCGCGCCGAACATCGACGAGACGCAGCACGCAAACGAATCGCCGCTTGCCAACTGTCGCCGCCTCGCGCTCGAAAAATCACAACACGTTGCGCGCATGCACCCGAACGCTGTTGTCATCGGCTCGGATCAGGTGCTCGATTTGGATGGTGAAGCGCTCTCGAAGCCCGGCGGTTTCGACGCCGCGTTCACGCAGCTAAAGCGCTGCCAAGGTCGCGAACTGATTTGCTACACGGCGCTCGCGGTTGTTGCGCCGAATGAAGCACCGCGCGTCGATGTCGTGCCGACGACGATTGCATACCGCAATCTGCCCGACGACGAACTGCGCGCGTATCTCGAACGCGAAAAACCGTTCGACGCGGCGGGCGCAGTGAAAGTCGAGACCTCGGGCATTGCTCTGCTCTCCGCCGTACGAAGCGACGATCCCACGGCCATTATCGGCCTGCCGTTGATTCGCCTGGTTGATTTTTTGCGCGAGCTCGGAACGATTTAGGTAAGGACATATGTCCGGCACGCTCTACTTAATCCCCAACCTCTTAGGGGTCGCCGCGCCCGAAGACGTGCTCCCCGCGCGCACGATCGCGCAGGCGAAACGTATCAATCACTTCATTGTTGAAACCCCCAAGCTCGCGCGCGCTTTCCTCAAAACGCTCTCGCCCGAGCGGGTGATCACAGACGTGCACATGCGCGCGTGCACGGACGCCGATTCAATCGCCCAATGCAACGCATGGCTTAAAGTCGGTCATGACGTGGGCGTGATCTCCGACGCGGGCTGTCCCGGCATGGCCGATCCGGGTGCCGTGTTCGTCGCCGCAGCCCATCAAGCGAACATCGCCGTCGTTCCGCTCGTTGGCCCGTCTTCGCTCTTACTCGGTCTCATGGCGAGCGGCTTAAATGGACAACACGTTACGTTCCACGGATATTTACCTGCAAAGACCGATGCCCGCGACGCTGCACTAAAACAACTCGAACGCGCGGTCAAAACAAGCAGCGCAACACAAGCATTCATCGAAACGCCCTATCGTAATGCTGCGATCATTGAGGCGATCCGTAGAAGCGTCGCTGGCGACGTGGTGCTCTGCGTTGCGCAGAATCTTGCGAGCGAGGGGGAACGTGTGACCGCGAAACCCGTCGGCACGTGGAATACCAAAGACGCTGAAAGCGTCGCAGGCAAGGCGCCAGCACTCTTTTTGTTGGGACGATTCGCGATCTAGCAACGCGTGTAGGCGACGGCTTGACGTCGCTGCGCTGCATCACAGCTCCGTCCTAGTAGCGACCAAAGCGCGGTCAAGCCCGCGCCTACGCAGGTGCGTGCGCGAGAACACATAGAATTCTGGAAAGCACTCGTAGCCCGGGTGGTGAAATTGGTATACACAGCGGACTTAAAATCCGCCGCCTACCTGCATAAGGAGCGTACGGGTTCAAGTCCCGTCCCGGGCACCAATGCCTTCTTAAATGTCCGAGGGACATTTAAGAAGGCATTGGGTCAAATCCAATTCGAACAAAAGCTCCCACCCTAAGGCGCATTATGAACGCGCCAGGAGCGGTCGTATCAACCGCGTCACTGCAACGTAAACTCAGTGAAGCGCATTTCAAATCGCGAGTGCGTGTACGCGATCAATCACATCGCCCCTCACTCTTCCCGCTTCGACTTCTTCATCGCCGCCTGTGCCTCTCGCGCGCCCTCGCGATCCTTGATCGATGATCGCTTGTCGTGATCCTTTTTGCCCTTCGCAAGCCCAATCTCAAGCTTCACATTGCTGCCCTTCCAGTGCAAATTGATCGGCGCCAACGTGTAGCCGCGCTCCTTGACTTTGCCAATCAGTTTGTTGATCTCGGTGCGATGTAGCAAGCAGCGACGCGACCGCGTCGGATCAGGTTTCACGTGCGTAGACGCGCTCGGCAAAGGCGAAATCGTTGCGCCAATCAAATAGACTTGCGACCGCATCACTCGAACATAGGCTTCTTTGATGTGCACGCGCCCGGCTCGAATGGCCTTGACCTCCCAGCCTTCAAGTTCGAGCCCGGCCTCGTACCGATCTTCGATGAAGTAATCGAAAAAAGCTTTTTTGTTATCGACAATTGACATCGCCTAATTTTAGAGCGCGCCCGAAGTCGCGACGGCACAAATGAAATAATCCCCGTTGTGAAACACGTCATTCGCTCGATTCTTGTTCCGCACAGCGCCGCAAAAATGTACGCGCTAGTGAACGATGTTCCCTCGTACCCAAATTTTCTACCGTGGTGCGGCGGCGCGGAAATTCTTTCGCACAGCGAGTCGGAAATGAAGGCGCGCGTCGATATCGCGTATCTCGGTTTGCATCAAAGTTTCACAACGGATAACGCCCTAGAGCACAACAAGAAAATCGGGTTGAAACTCGTGAGCGGGCCGTTCTCCAAACTCACAGGCGAGTGGCGGTTCACGCAGTTGGGCGATGCGGGTAGCAAGGTGGAATTCGAATTGCATTACGCATTCGAAGGCTTGCTCGAAGTGCTCGTCGCCCCAGTGTTTGATCGGATTGCGGCGACCTTCGTCGATGCGTTTGTGAAGCGCGCGGATCAACTCGATGTCTGAACCGGTGACGATTGCGGTCGAGATTGTCGAAGCGTTCGCAGATCGCGTAGAACGCGAAACGGTTCGCGTGCCTGCAGGCGCGTGCGTGCGCGACGCGCTGAGCGTTTGCACGAGCGAATCGGCGAAACGCGCGCTCGGCGAATTGACGCGCACCGATCACGTCGCGGACAGCAATGTCGGACTTTGGGGTCGGCGCGCGCTCGCTAGTACGCTACTTCATGACGGCGACCGCATCGAACTCTATCGCGCAGTGACTGCAGACGCGAAATCGGCGCGACTCGCGCGTGCGCGCGAGCAAGGCTACCGCTGGCAAGGTCGCACGCGACGCGTTGTGCAATCGAAAAAGTAGCGCTGTGATCGCGGCCGGAGCCGCTCGAACGTTATGCACAGTAGGAGCGACGCTCGTCGCTATCCGTTTATCCGCAGCATTCAGGCGAGGAAGAAATTCAACGCCTTACCTCTCTATAGCCCGATGAAACATACTTTAAATAAAATTATTAAGTTATGTTGACAAATAACTTAACTAACGTACGTTCTGTTTTTTATAGGGCATTACACGAATATGCTGTAGAACGAAGTCACTCACTAACCTCGTTGCCCACCAAGCGCCTTCACTCAACTCGATCCATCGCGCCCGCGCGCCGCGTTCTCTTCAATACTACGAAACATACCGCGAAAAATATCGACCTCTTCTTTCTCGAGTCGCGTGCGATTGAAGAGTCGGCGAAGTCGCGGAAAAAGTCGTTTCGGATTCTCGGGATTGAAGAAACCGGAAACCGTCAACGCCTGTTCCATATGCGAAAACATCCGCTCAATGTCCGCTTGCGTAGCGAGCTGAAATTCAGGGGCTTCGTAGCCCTGCGTGAGTCCTGCAGCCATTCGTAATTCGTACGAGAACACCTGCACGGCGCTGCCAAGATTTAACGACGAATACGCGTCGTTCGCAGGAATGTAGGCGAGCGTCTGACAGAGCGCCACCTCCGCATTCGTCATCCCGCTCATTTCGCAACCGAACACGATTGCGACCTTGCCTTGTGCGCTTTTCGCGATGGCATCGACGCACGCGCTGCGCACATCTTTAGTTTCGCCAACAAAATCACGCCCGCGCGCCGACGAGCCAACGACGAACACGCAATCGGCAATCGCCGCTTCGAGCGTTTCGTATACCTTTGCGCCGTCGAGCACATCGGTCGCGCCGCTCGCACGTGCGGTCGCGATCTCGCTCGGAAACACATCGGGATTCACCAATCGTAAATCGGCGATGCCCATCGTCTTCATTGCGCGCGCCGCAGCACCGATATTGCCGGGATGCGAGGTGTGCGAGAGTACGACGCAGACGTCCGCGAGCCGCGCTACTTCCGTCTCGGTAAAATCGTGGCTTACATTGCTCTTTGACACAAACCAAGGTCCTTTTTATGCATCCGATGCTCAACATCGCGGTGAAAGCCGCGCGTGAGGCTGCCGACATTATTCAATACGGCGCGCGAAATCTCGATCGACTCACCATCGACAACAAAGGACCGGGCGACTACGTGAGCGAAATCGATCGCAACGCCGAGAAGGCGATTGTCGATGTGTTGCTCGCCGCATTCCCGAATCACGGCATCATCGGCGAAGAAGGCAGCGGCGCCTCGCGCGGCGATCCCAACAGCGACTACGTTTGGATCATCGACCCACTCGATGGCACGACCAATTTCTTGCACGGTGTGCCGCAATATTGCGTCTCGATCGCGCTTTCCGTGAAGGGCGTGTTGACGCAGGGTGTCATCTACGACCCAAGCAAAAACGATCTCTTTACTGCGACACGCGGCGCCGGCGCGTTCATGAACAATCGCCGCATCCGCGTGTCGAAACAACTCAAACTGCGCGACAGTCTGATCGGCACCGGTTTTCCATTTCGCGACGGCGCGGCGTTCGAAGAGTACCTCGTGCAACTTAGAAACATCATGCCGAAGTGCGCGGGCTTGCGCCGCCCCGGCGCGGCCGCACTTGATCTCGCGTACGTCGCCGCAGGTTACTTCGACGGCTTCTGGGAAATGAAATTGAACCAGTGGGACATGGCCGCGGGGGCGCTATTGATTCAAGAAGCGGGCGGTCTCGTAACTGGCATCGATGGCGAAGACACGTACATGCAAAGCGGATCGATCGTGGCAGGTACACCAAAAATATTTCCGGAATTGCTCAAGACTTTGCAAGCAAAATCTTGAGTAAGGACGTCGGCGCTGCGCGCCTAAGACGACGCACTTCGTGCTAGGACGACGCTCCCGTTGGTCGCTAGGACGCAAAGCTTTTCCGACTTCGTTGTTCAAGTTGAAACCACTCTTTCTCGATCGTATGCTTCACGTCGTGACCCTCAGAAAGCCAAGCCGACCGATCGCCAAACACGGCTCCGCTTTGCTTTGCGTCCTAGCGACCAACGGGAGCGTCGTCCTAGCGAAGCGTCGTCCTAGCGAAGCTTCGTACCGCGCGAAGCGCACCAACAATGCTGAGCGTCGTCCTTCATCGGGAGCAAGCTCCCGATGAGCCACACCCCCATGATGCAACAGTACCTGGCGCTCAAAGCCGAGCACCCGGACAAGTTTGTGTTTTTTCGGATGGGCGATTTCTACGAGCTTTTCTTTGACGACGCGAAACGCGCCGCGAAGATGCTCGATATCACGCTTACGCAGCGCGGTGAATCGTCGGGGACGCCGATTCCGCTCGCAGGCGTGCCGTTTCATTCGATCGATGGTTATCTCGCGAAGCTCGTGCGCGCAGGGGAAACCGTCGCCATTGCCGAGCAAGTTGGCGTTCCCGGTTTAACGAAAGGCCCCG
Organism: Betaproteobacteria bacterium; assembly: GCA_013298045.1. GTDB lineage: Bacteria > Pseudomonadota > Gammaproteobacteria > Burkholderiales > Casimicrobiaceae > Casimicrobium. Next base: position 6,312 of record JAAFJI010000020.1, on the reverse strand, counting down.
TTGAGAGGAAGATTGTTCGCATCGTCACTCCAGGAACGGTTACCGATGCGAATCTCGTCGATGCACGAAAAGAAACCTTACTTGCTGCGGTCGTGATCGATGGCGCGCGCGCGGGTGTGGCGCTCGTGAACGCATCGGCAGGAGGTGTTTCGCTGCGTGATTTGCAAACCAGCGAGTTGATCGCCTATTTGCTGCGCAAAGACCCAGCGGAGTTCGTCTGTAGCGAATCGAACGAACGCGCGATGCGCGAAATGCTTGTGCAAACATCGCTTTCGTCGTTCACGCTGCGTCCGCGACCTGACTACGAATTCACGAGCGTTCGCGCGAGCGATGAACTCACCCAAGCGCTCGGTACAGCGACCATCGGTCACCTCGATTTGGAACGCGTACCGCTCGCGCTGAACGCCTCTGGTGCTGCGCTTGCCTTCACCCGGCTCGTAAACGGCAACAGTCGATTGCCGATTTCGACAGTGAACGTCGAGCGCGCCAGCGAAGCGCTTGAGATGGATGCATCCACGCTGCGCAATCTCGAAATCACGCAAACGCTTTCGGGTGCCGATTCGCCAACGCTGTTTTCGCTACTTGATCGTTGCGAGACCGCAGCAGGCTCGCGATTGTTGCGCGCCCTACTGACCGAGCCGCCGCGCGATCAAACGCGCGCCGCATCGCGCCACGACGCGGTTGCTTCGCTCGCGCGCGCGAGTGCGACACAAAATTCCGCGCTCGATTTCACACGAGTGCAAGATGCTCTGCGTGGTCTCTCCGACATTGAACGCGTTGCCACGCGGATCGCAGTCGCGAGCGTGCGTCCGCGTGAGCTTGCCGGTCTGCGCACGACGCTTGCGGCGCTGCCAGGGCTTGCGAGCGCCCTTCGTGGTTCTCCAAATGCGACGCTGCGCGCCATTGCGGATACGATCAACGTCGACGCGCGGTGGTACGAATTACTCAAACATGCAGTCGCCGAAGAGCCTGCACTCGTCGTTCGTGACGGTGGCGTAATCGCAAATGGCTACAACCTCGATCTCGACGAACTCCGCGCCATTCAAACCGACAGCGGCGCTTTCCTCGCGAAAATGGAAGCGACCGAGCGCGAGCGAACAGGCATTCCAAATTTGCGCGTCGAATACAACAAAGTTCACGGCTTCTACATCGAGGTCACGCCGAGCTACATCGACAAAGTACCCGTCGAATACAAACGTCGGCAAACGCTCAAGAATGCAGAGCGTTACATCACGCCGGAGCTCAAAGTGTTCGAGGACAACGCGCTCGCAGCGAACGATCGCGCGCTCGCGCTCGAAAAGCGATTATTCGAAGAACTATTGCAATTGCTCATGCCAGCGCTCGATCTATTCCGAAAAGCGGGAGCCGCGCTCTCCGAACTCGATGTGCTCTCGAATTTCGCGGAACGGGCAGAAACATTGAAACTCGCTCGCCCGGCGTTCACCTCGGTGCCATGCGTCGAATTAAGTGCAGCGCGACACCCAGTCATCGAGTCGCTCGTCGATCAATTCATTCCAAACGATCTTCGGCTCGATACGAAGCGCTCCTGTGTCGTGCTCACCGGGCCGAACATGGGCGGTAAAAGTACGTACATGCGGCAAGCGGCGCTCGCAATCATCATGGCCTACGCCGGATGTTTCGTTGCCGCAAATGCAGCGACTATCGGTCCGATTGATCGCGTGCTCACACGCATCGGCGCGAGCGACGATCTCGCAAGTGGTCGATCGACTTTTATGGTGGAAATGACCGAAGCCGCCGCAATTTTGCAGCGCGCGACACTTAATTCATTCGTGATCGTCGACGAAATCGGTCGTGGCACATCAACCTTCGACGGTCTCGCGCTAGCGACTGCCATCGCGCGACGACTCATCGCGAAAGCACAAAGCCTCACGCTCTTCGCAACACATTACTTCGAACTCACCGAACTCGCGAATGATCACGCGAACTGCGTAAATCAGCATGTAAGCGTCGTCGAGCATGGCGACAAAGTTGTGTTTTTGCACGAAGTAAAAGCCGGGCCTGCGAGCCGCAGCTATGGAATCGATGTGGCGAAACTAGCAGGGCTTCCGTCGGAAGTCATCCGCGACGCGCGACGCGAGTTGGAGCGACTGGAGAAAGAGCGTACGCATACAAAGCCACAAGCAGATCTGTTCGCCGCACAAGCGAGCGTCGTCGAAGAAACGCCGATTGCATCGCCCGCACTCGACGCATTGCGCGCGCTCGACGCCGACGACTTGAGCCCACGTGAAGCGCATGCGAAGCTCGCCGAATTGATCGAGCTCGTGAAGAAGATGTGAGGTGCGTTAAAAGCGCACCCCATAAAAAAGAGCCGCGAATGCGGCTCTCATTTTTTCAATCTCGTCCTAGCGACCAACGGGAGCGTCGTCCTAGCACGAAGTGCGACGTCTTAGCGAAGCGACGTCCTCGCACGCAAAGCGTGCATAGCTACTTCCAGCCCACGCGATTGACAATTTCCTGTGCGAGGCGCTGATTCTTACCAAGCGCGATCATATTGATCTCGTCGGCTTTGAATTTGCCCATCGAATCAAGCGCGGCATTTTTGGTAACGGCGGATTTCACGACCGGCCATTCATTGTTGCCGTCGGCGAAGTAAACCTGCGCTTCGTCGCTTGCGAGGTATTCGAGGAATTTAATCGCGTTTTCTTTGTTCGGCGCGGTCTTCACCATGCCGCCGCCCGAGACGTTCATGTGCACGCCGCGAGCGTTCGTGTTAGGCCACACGACGCGCAGCTTTTCCATAACGGCACGATCATCCGGCTTGTCGGACTTGATAAGCCGCGCGATGTAATACGTATTGGAAAGCGCGATGCTGCATTCGCCTGCGGCGACCGCTTTCAACTGGTCGGTGTCGCCGCCTTTGGGTTGCCGTGCGAGGTTCGCAACCACGCCCTTCGCCCACTCCTCGGCTTTCGCCGCGCCGTTGTGTTCGATGATCGAGGATAACAACGAGAGCATGTAGACATGCGAACCGGATCGCGCGCAGATTTGACCTTTCCATTTTGCATCAGCCAAGTCCTCGTAGGTGTTGATGTCGCCCGCTTTCACTTTCAGGCGATCAACGACCATCACCCGTGCACGCGTCGAAAAGCCATACCATGTGCCGCTTGCGAGACGATACGCCGCTGGGATTCTGTCGTTGAGAAGCTTCGACTGCACCGGCGCGAACACGCCGTCCTGTTCAGCAATCCATAAGCGTCCTGCATCGACAGTCAAGAACACATCGGCAGGCGAATTCGCGCCTTCGGCCTTGATGCGCTGAAGTAACGCATCTTCGCCGGCTTCAATACGATTGATCTTGATACCGGTGGCTTTGGTGAAGTTGGTGTAGAGCGCTTCGTCAGTCGAGTAGTGGCGCGCGGAGTAAAGATTGAGCACTTTATCTTGCGCATTCGACGTCGCAACAGCGCATAACGTGAGCAACGCAAGGGTGAGATTTTTCCAGGAGGCAGGCAGCATCGTAGTGGTAGTTCGTGCTTTCGCACGTAAGCAAGAGTTAACGATACTGAGATTATACAAACAAATGCGAACCATTCGCGTTTGTGTTTGATTTTGCATTGTCTCTATATCAACAGTACCAACTAATGCCCCGTAATTAAAAGCTATGGTTAGGATTTTAAGCCATTTCGATGCTTATCAAAAAGCATAAAAACCTGAGCAAAAATGGGGCGATAGGAACTATTTATGCTGGCGTCGTTGCATTGCGATTGCATAAAGCGCGATTGCACCAGCGCTCGCTACGTTTAGCGATTCAATGCCAGCGCTCATCGGGATCGAGAGCCCGTGAGTGAGTGCGCCGAAGAGGCTCTCCGCCAATCCTGCGCCCTCGTTGGAGACGATGAGCGCGACCTCGGCTCCGAATGCTGCAGTCGAGAGCGAATGCATTTGCATGCTGGTCGGCATGCCGACTCGCGGGCGTGGAAGCGTTGCCCAACGCTCGCCACAAAACGCGTTTAGCGCCTCGACAAGATTGACGCCTTCGATCACGTCGATATGAAAGTGCGCGCCCTGCGATGCGCGTAGAGTCTTCGTGCTCCATGCGAACGCGCAGTCGCGCGAGAGCCACACCTGCGAAGCACCGGCGGCAGCCGCCGTTCGGATCAACGTGCCGACATTGCCCGGGTCTTGCACCACATCCAGCGCTAAAACAAAGCCACCCCTTGCAAGCGGTGGTGGCAGCGTCACGCTCGCAATTGCGAGCACGCCGCCCGGGGTCGAAAGCGTCGACAATGAATCGAAAATGCCGGGCGAGAGCAGAATCGTTTCATCGGCTGCGTTTGCGAGCACACGATGTGCGTGCGGGATACTCGTCTCGGTCACATGCGTGGACTCGGCGCGCAAAACGAGTTGCGACAATCGCCGTCCGTTTTGCGCATAGCTCTGGGCAAGATGCTCGCCTTCGAGCAAACACATCCCTCCGGTCCGCCGCGCGCTCGCCGATTTGGTCAGTTCAGCAAGCTGCTTGACGATCGGATTGTCGCGAGAGGTAACGTGTTTGATGCGCACGTGACCGCACTATTTTTTTTGTGAATCCGGTGTCGCGGACGCAGGCTGCGCCGGCGGCTCTTTCACCTGAATAAGCACTTCACCTTTTTTCACCATGCCGAGCTCGCTGCGCGCGCGCTCTTCGATCGCCTCGCCCGCCTTCTCCAAATCTTTCACGTCTGCGTCTAGCACCGCGTTTTGCCGCTTCACCGCCTCGTTCTTCGATTTGAGATCGGCGAGCTCTTTTTCGAGCGTGTGCGCGCGCGGCACCGAAGCTTTATCAAACCAGAGCTTATATTGCAGCACCAGAAACGCCACAACGAGCAGCGCGAAAATGATTCGACCGATCATGCTCGTTGGGTTTCCCGCAGCAGCGCTTAATGGAGTCACGTACGATGCCGTTTATTTCGCGAAACGCGCAAAGACTTCGCGACCAGCGTAGGTTGCGACGTCGCCCAAATCTTCTTCGATGCGAAGCAATTGGTTGTACTTAGCCATCCGATCCGAGCGCGAGGCTGAGCCGGTTTTGATTTGACCGGCGTTGGTGCCAACCGCGATATCCGCAATCGTCGTGTCCTCAGTTTCGCCCGAGCGATGCGAGATCACGTTTGTGTATGCCGCGCGCTTGGCCATTTCAATCGCAGCGAGCGTTTCCGACATGGTGCCGATTTGATTGATCTTGATGAGGATCGAATTGGCGATGCCTTTTTGAATGCCTTCTTTCAAAATCTTCGTGTTGGTGACGAAGAGATCGTCGCCGACGATTTGCACTTTCTTGCCGAGCTTGTCCGTGAGCAGTTTCCAGCCGTCCCAGTCTTGCTCGGCCATGCCATCTTCGATCGATACGATCGGATAGCGCGCCGCCCAGTCGGCCCAGAGTTCGACGAGTTCGGATGACGCGAGCGTGAGCCCTTCGCCTTCGAGATGGTATTTGCCGTCTTTGTAGAACTCGCTCGCGGCGCAGTCGAGCGCGATGGCGACTTGTTCACCGGGACGATAACCGGCTTTCTCGATCGCGCTCATCAAAAGCTTGAGCGCTTCTTCGTGCGACTTCAGATCTGGTGCGAAACCGCCTTCATCGCCGACCTGCGTTGGCCAGCCTTTGTCGTGAATGATTTTCTTCAGGTGATGGAACACTTCCGTGCCCCAACGCAGCGCTTCGCGGAACGACGGCGCACCGACTGGCACGACCATGAACTCTTGCAGGTCGATCGAATTGTTTGCGTGCGCGCCACCGTTGATCACGTTCATCAGCGGCACCGGCAAACTCATCGGTCCCGCGCCACCGAGGTAGCGATAGAGCGGTAAACCCGCGTCCTCTGCCGCAGCCTTCGCGACTGCGCACGAAACAGCGAGCATCGCATTCGCGCCGAGACGCGATTTGTTCTCCGTACCATCGAGTTCGACCAACACGCGATCGATGCGCGATTGCTCTTCGCCATCGAGCCCGAGCAAGGCTTCCGCGATTTCGGTGTTCACGTATTCAACGGCTTTGAGCACGCCTTTGCCAAGGTAGCGCGACTTATCGCCGTCGCGAAGCTCAATCGCTTCGCGCGAACCGGTGGACGCTCCCGAGGGCACGGCTGCGCGACCGGTCGCGCCGCTTTCCAACACCACATCCGCTTCAACGGTCGGATTGCCACGCGAATCAAGAACTTCGCGGGCGATGACATCAACGATTGCACTCATACTTTTCTCTCGTTCAACTCAAAAGACAAACTGTGGGAGCGCGCTCGCGCGCGAAAAACTTCGGCGCAATGAGCCATTCGCGCGCAAGCGCGCTCCTACAAATTGTTCAGCGCCTACCCC
>JAAFJI010000002.1 GCA_013298045.1 Betaproteobacteria bacterium | reverse complement strand
ATCGACCAGTGCTTTGCCGGATTCACCATCGGCGCGCAACGCGTCCGGCGCAGCCAGATAGGATTCAATGGCGTCAGCGAGCGCTTTGCCCGAGCGCTCATCGATCAGCCTGCCGCAGCCTCTCGCAGCAAGCGACGCACCGCCGCCGCTGCCGCGAAACGCGAGCAGCGGCGTGCCTGCGTTGAGTGCCTCAAGAGCAACAAACGGCATCGGATCCTCTCGCGACGAGAGTACGAATAGGTCGGCTCCAGCGTAGTGCGCGTCGAGCTCGCGTTCATAGTCGAGCCAGTGAAAGTTTTTAATGGCTCGCGGTGAGGTCCCGTTGTTTCGCTGCCTCCACGCGACAAGCACGTCACTAGTCTCGGGGCCAATCCAGACGTAGTGCACATTTGACGGAGCAGACTTTGCCCCTCCCGCATGGACTGCGTCCAGGAAAAGATCGAAGCCTTTGCGTCGATCGGCAATTCCAATACCAAGCACGATCATTGCATCGGAAGCGAGCCCAAGTCGCGCGCGGATCGTCGTGCGCGCCTGAATCCTTTGATCGCGGTATGGATTGATCGACTCGAGCCCCTGCGCATAGTGTCGCACACGATCCCAGTTAGCCAGACTCGGATACGACGAGCAGATCGCCGAAGACACATGCTCATGCGGATAAACGACGTGGTTGGCATGTTGATGTGCGAGGTGTAGCCGCTCGGCGAGCCCCTCGTCGGATATCAGCGTCGGCATTTCGTGGATGAGTGAGAGCACTTCAATGCCTGCCTGCCGGAGTACCGGTGCGAAGTGCGCTGCGATAACGGTGTTGGTGATGGCATGGGTCACGCGCGCCTGACGCAGCACGGGAAGCAGCGTCTCCAGCGATCGCACTGGCGCGCGCCAATGTGCGCCCAGCGCATGGATAGGTGCGTGGCGACGCATCGGAATCGTCAGATCGCCACCGCCTACCGTCACGACCTCAACGTGGACGCGATGCGTCTCGACGAGCGAGCGCACCAGTGAAAGCGCAACACGCTGCGCGCCATATGGGTGCAGATCGTGGGTAAGCACGCAGATGCCTTGCGGGAATGAAGCCATTTCAGTAGAACACTTAAACCGCTGGGGTCGATAAACTATGTGCAGGAGATTTTCCACAATTTGCCGGCACTGCCTCACATACGAGCCCAGCCGAGCGCTGCGAGTGGAGAATTCGACCGATTACTCACAAACGCGGTTAAACGACGACATGAATCGCTACGTCTTGCCAATATTGATCGCGGTGACCGTTTTGCCGCCGATGGCGCTTGCACGCTGCGCCGAAAACGATAGCGCTTTCAGCGCAATCAACAAGTACGAAGGTACTTACAAAGTCACACTCGACAACGATCTGTTTACGAAACGCGATCAGGACTACACAAACGGCGTGAAATTCGCCTGGTCGTCGCCGAATCTGCGCAGCTTTCAGGACGACCCCTGTCTGCCGCCTTGGTTGCAGCAGCTAGGACGCGTGTTCGACAGCATCTATCCGATACGGATCGGTAAAGAGGAAATCGAAGGCAATGTCACAGTGACGCTCGGGCAGGCGATGTACACCCCCCGAGATCGGGTGCCGAGCACCTTAGTTGTCAACGATCGTCCTTATGCGGGCTGGACTTATCTGGGTTTCGGCTACAACACCCGCTCGTCGTATCGATTGGATTCCTACGAAATCAATCTCGGGGTGGTAGGCCCTTGGGCGCATGCGAAAGAGACGCAGGATTTTGTTCACCGGGTTCGCGGGATCGAGAAATTCAACGGCTGGTCGAACCAATTGGGAAACGAATTCGGCGCACAGATTGTGTTTGAACGAAAGTACCGCAGCGATTTGTTCGACCGCGCTGCCGACCGACGCGGCTTCGGTCTCGACGCGATTCCGCATTTCGGCGCATCGCTCGGCAACGTCGCGACCTACGCGAACCTTGGCATCGAAGTGCGGGGCGGCTGGGGTCTGCCGGACGATTTCGGCACCTCTCCGATTCGCCCGGCCGGCGACAACTCCGCGCCGCGCGCGTCTCAGGGCGCGTTGCAGTTTGCACGCGAGCTCGGCGCGCACGTGTTCGTGTCGCTCGACGGGCGCGCGGTTGCGCGAAACATCTTTCTCGATGGCAACACGATCCGCGACTCGCACAGCGTACGGAAAGAACGCTGGGTGGCCGATCTGGCAGCAGGGGTGGCGGTCAATGTGCGCAAATACAAAATTGCGTTTGTGCGGGTTTACCGAACGCGGGAATTCGACGACCAGCGCAGTTCCCCGCGATACGGCTCAATCACGCTTTCTGGGCCACTGTGATGTATAACTTTTACAAATTTTGCCGCAATTTTTATATGAATTTTCGGTTTGAACAATAGATTCGATATGCATTAAAATTCTTCACAGAATCAAGTTTTAAGGGGCGATTAATCTAATAGTTTTACACGCTCTTTTTGGGTTCGCCCGGCTTCGGTCGGAGCAGCCTGTACCGCTTCAGACGCCTCCGACATTCAATTTTTTGCATGCAATTTTTTAAGTACCACGCGCTCGGCAACGATTACCTTGTGATCGACCCAGCGTCGCATCCGGCGCAATTCTCCGGCGATGAAATTGTGCGAATTTGTCACCGCAATTTCGGACTTGGTTCGGACGGGATCCTCTGGGGGCCGCTACCCGTATCGAGCGCTGCAGCGCAGTTCGCGCTGCGTATCTTCAATCCGGATGGCTCGGAAGCGCAAAAAAGTGGCAACGGACTCCGTATCTTTTGCCGCTACCTCTTTGATCGCGGACTCGTTGGGCACGACGCATTTTCTGTCGAGACGAAAGGCGGCCTCGTTCGCGCCACTGTTCACGGAAACGGCGAGCAGGTCACGGTGGAAATGGGGCGCGTGAGCTTCCACAGCTCGCAGATTCCGGTCACCGGTGCGCCTCGCGAGATCCTGCGTGAAACGCTCGCCGTGGACGGACGCACGCTCGCTATCAGCTGCGCAAGCATCGGCAATCCGCACTGCGTGGTCGAAATGGCGGCCGACGAGACACTCGTGCGCGCAATCGGTCCCGCAATCGAGCGCCATCCGATGTTTCCCGAGCGCACCAACGTGCAATTTTTGCGCGTCATCGATCGTGCCAACATTGCCATCGAAATCTGGGAGCGCGGCGCGGGCTACACGCTTGCATCGGGTTCGAGTTCAAGCGCGGCCGCCGCCGTTGCCCATCGGCTCGGATTGGTTGATCGAGTGCTCACCGTGCACATGCCCGGTGGCACAATTGAGATCGAAATCGACGAGCGCTTCGCGGTCACCATGACCGGCGGCGTGACCCGAGTTGCCGATGGCGCGATGGCGCGAGAAGCGCTCGACTACCCGGAGAAACATCGCTGATGGACGCACAAGAGATCGCAAGCTGGCTGCGCAACCACCCAAATTTTTTCGATCAGCACGCGGAAGTGTTCGCTGGCCTGCGCTTGCCCCACCCGGAGGGCGGACACGCCATTTCGATGGTGGAGCGGCAACTGATTACCCTGCGCGAAAAGAACGCGCAATTAGAGCGCCGTATATCCGAACTGATCGGCTATGGTCAGCACAACGACGCGCTCGGCGATAAGCTGCATCGCTTGACCCTGGCACTGTTTCGCGCGATCGATCCGGAAACCGCCGAGGCCGTGGTGCGCGAGAGCCTGCAAGCCGACTTTCGCGTTCCCTTCGTCGCACTAAGGCAATGGACGCCGCCGGTGTTCGATCCGGTGTCGGTCGAAATGCAAGCCTACGTGGTTGGACTGGATCGTCCCTACGTGGGCCCCTCGGCTGCCTACGAGTCGGCGCAATGGTTCGAACCGGACGCAGTCGAAAACGCCGAACTGAAGTCCTTTGCCTACGTGCCTCTGGCGGCGGGGGAGGTGTTTGGTGTGCTCTGCCTCGCGAGCGACGATGCAGCGCGATTCGCTCCCGATATGGCGGTCGACGTTCTCACCCGTCTCGGCAACTTGGTCAGTGCGGCGCTCGCCCGCTTTGCCTCGGATGCGCAAGCGCGACTCGGCGAGCTCGATTAGCTCGCCGCCTGAGACGCTCAACGTCGAGGCACTCGACGCGATTGAGCGCTTCGAGCGTGCGCTGCACGCCAGGGGCTCTGCGACCACGACACGGCGCTATTTGGGCGCATGCAAGACGCTCGCGATTTCGCGCGCCGATGCGCCGCTTTACCAGACCGATTGGCGCGATGCCCAGCGCCTGCTTGCTACGCTCAATGCCCAGGGAATGGCCGCGCGATCGCTCGCAACCACGCTCTCGGCCTGGAAAAGCTGGTTTCGCATTCTGGCGCGCGACGATGATCGCTATCGAGCCGACGCCTTCGACGCTGTGCGGGTGCCGAAGCCGCCGAAACGACTCCCAGCGGCGCTCACCGAAGCCGAGATGACGCAGCTCCTAGGTTCACGCGCGAGCGATGCGCCACAGCCGGAAGATGCCTGGGCGCTGCGCGATCATGCGATGTTTGAAGTGCTCTACGGTTGCGGGGTGCGCGTTAGCGAACTCGCTGGGCTCAATCTGTCGCAGGTGGATCTGGCCGCGAGCGAAATTCGGGTGTTCGGAAAGGGCCGCAAAGAACGCGTATTGCCGCTTGGGCGGCAGGCTCACACGGCGCTCGCCGCATGGATTGCCGAGCGCAACCAGACCCTCGCGGCGCACCCGTCGAGTCTCGAGCCAGCGGTGTTTATCGGCGTGCGTGGTGGCCGCGTTGCGACAACGGTGATCCGCCGCGTGCTCGCCGCGAAAGCAGTAGCGCATGGCATCTCTACCCACGTGCACCCGCATCGTCTCCGCCACTCGTTCGCGTCGCACGTGCTGCAGGCCTCGCGCGACCTGCGCGCCGTCCAAGAGCTAATGGGGCACGCGAGTATCGCCTCGACCCAGGTCTACACCCATCTTGACTTTCAACACCTTGCAAGCGTCTACGATCAGGCGCACCCGCGAGCGCACAAAACTAAGAAGCCTTAGTGAACCCTGCTTTCGTCGCGCAACCAATGGCGAAGCTTCGAGCGCGCGCGCGGCGACCGCAGCATTTCGAGCCAATCGCTTTTTGCAGCGACTTGATCCGCCGTGAGCACCTCCACAATGTCGCCAGAGCGCAGCTCCGAAGAGATGTGTACCGCGCGTCCGTTCACCAGCGCGCCGCGCGCGCGCAAACCGATTTCGCTGTGGACGGCGAAAGCGAAATCGAGCACCGTCGATGACAACGGAAGCAAAAACGGTTTGCCTTTTGGCGACAGCACGGTGATCGAGCGGTGACGCAACAGCTCACGCAAGGTGCGGGTCAGATCGCCCTCTTCGCCGCGACCGGCAACGACGATCGACAGATCTTCAAGCGAAGCCGCGCCTTGCCCCTCAAACACGAAAGCGCGCGTGCGCAGCGGCGGGAACAGGTAGCAGAGATCGACCACCGGACCATGCTTGCCGAGAAAAATGGTGGTGTGCACGCTGCCGCCGACCAGATCGGTGCGAAAACCCCCGGGCAAGGCATAAGCGTGGGCATGCCAGGTGGCGATCTGCTCGTATGCCCTGTTCATGCTGTCGCAGTCGAAATATATGGATGGTGTCGCGAATAAAGCTCTACTACCTGTTTGCTCCCGTAGCAAGCGAAGTGCGTGAGAAAAGCGGCTAGCGCGACTCAGCATTGACATCGGATGACGAAACTGTTCGCGCAACTCGGCCGTTGTCCTTACCGCCATTGCAATCCTTCGGGCATCGAACGATTCTTTACGCTCGATCCAGCGTTCGATGATTTTTGCGCGCAGCGGGTGCGCCGCACGATACGCCAGATGCTCCATCTCTACGCTAAAACGGGTGAGACCAACGTATTCGGCGAGCGGACAAAAAACCCCCAACGTCTCGTGCGCCACGCGAAGCTGTTTGCTACGCGAAACAAAGCCGAGCGTGCGCAGATTGTGCAGCCGATCGGCGCATTTAAGCGAGAAAATTCGTTGGTCCTGTGCTCCCGCAGTGAGCAACTTGCGCAGTGTTTCCTCTTTGACATTGCCGCCTAGCCCAACGCGGGTTTGGTCGAACTTAGTGACGCCGGCCACAATGTCTGCGACGCCGTCGCCGAAGTCTTTACGCAGCGCGTCCTCGCTCACCCCGCAATCTTCGATGACGTCGTGCAAGAGGGCTGAGCAGAGCAAATCTCGATCTGCCGCCGCGAATTCGAGAACGATCGAGGCGACCGCGAGCGGATGGGTGAAGTACGGTTCACCGGAGGCGCGTAGCTGTCCGCGATGGGCGATTTCGGAGAATTGCGTCGCGCGTGCGACGTCGGCGGCCGCCGAGGGACTCAAGCGAGCGGCAACGGCAGCGAGGAAAACCTTCGCCGCGTCGCCGCCATCGCTCATGACACGCTGGGCTTACAGACCGACGCGTCGAAGCAAAGCGCGATCGATGCGCTGTTCGGCAATTTCGCGCAGCGCGATGACCACCGGTTTGTCTTTTTTCGACGCCGCGATGAGCGGTTGATGACCGGCGGCGAGCTGACGCGCACGCACAGCAGCGGCCAGAGCGAGTTCAAAACGGTTATCAATGTTGGTGAGGCAGTCCTCAACAGTAATTCGAGCCACAACAGTCTCCAGTAAAAATCGAACCAATTCGAGCAACTTCATTGCGCGACACCCCGTAAATAAAGGCGCAACCGACAAAAATCGATTAACCGCGATTTACGAGAAGTTTGGAGCACGCGAGTGAACGCAGTGAAGTTGCCGAAGTGCTCTAGTCTTCTATTGTAGCTCGCTGCTATGATGCGGTCATACAAAAAGCAGATGGGATTTCACTCACACATGTCGAGGTGAAACGGAGTCTTGTCGCTGCATCACGAGGCTCATGTCCGCTGTCGCTAACCGCGCCCTGCCGCAAGGCTACCGGCTTCAGAATTACCGCATCGACCGAGCGATCAGTCGCGGCGGTTTCTCGATTGTTTACCGTGCGGTCGACGACAACGGAAACGTAGTCGCGATCAAAGAATACCTGCCAAGCGGGCTGGTGTTGCGCACCGAGGGCTCGCGCGTTCACGCAAGCTCGATTGAGAATCTCGACTCGTTTCGCTTCGGGATGAAATGCTTCTTCGACGAAGGCAAATCGCTGGCCTCAATCAACCATCCGAATGTCGTTCGCGTGCTGAATTTTTTCCGCGCCAACGAGACCGTCTACATGGTGATGAAGTACGAGCGCGGACGCACGCTTCAGCAGTACATCCAGGGCAACCAAGGCATGCTGCCCGAGGGCTTGATCCGGCACGTATTCTCTCGGCTTCTCAATGGCCTGCGCGAAGTGCATTCACGGCGGCTTCTACACCTGGACATCAAGCCTGCCAACATCTACATCCGCACCGACGGCTCGCCCGTGATGCTGGACTTCGGCGCCGCAAGGCAAGTGCTTACTTCTCGTGGCGGCAAGGTAACGCCAATGTACACACCGGGGTTCGCAGCGCCCGAGCAATACCGCGAAGGCGATGCCGATCGACTCGGGCCGTGGACCGATCTCTACGGGGTCGGTGCCTCGTTGTTCGCTTGCTTCGCCGCTTTCGCGCCGCAGGCGGCCGACAGCCGAATGAAAGACGAGCATTATGTTTCGGCCAAAAAGCTCTGGGGCGGCAAATATTCCGACCATTTGCTCGAGTTGGTCGATCAATGCCTCAAGCTTGACTCGCTTCAGCGACCGCAATCGGTTATGCAGGTGCAAAAGTTGCTGGCAGACGATATTCCGCCAAAAGAGCTGACTTTCATGGAAAAAATGCAGCGCTACTTCAAAAAGAAAAAGAGATAGAGCGCCGAACCAACGATAACAACGCATGGAATTTTCGATTTTTCAGGAGACGCGCCGGGGGGCGCGCAAGGTCAACCAAGATCGGCTGGGCTACGTCTATACCCGCGACGCGCTCTGCCTGGTCGTCGCCGACGGCATGGGAGGTCACGTCGGCGGAGAGATTGCGGCGCACATCGTCGTGCGGCTCATCATCGAGCGCTTCGAGACCGAAGCCAAGCCAATTCTGTCGTCACCCGTATTGTTCCTGCAACGCGCGATCAATGCCGCACACGAAGCGCTTGGTGACTACGCCGAGCGATTTCGCATGGTTGACACGCCGCGCACCACGTGCGTGGCCTGCATCATTCAGGACGACGCGGCGTTTTGGGCGCATGCGGGCGATTCACGCCTCTACATGATGCGAAACGGAAAGCTCATCAACCGGACGCGCGACCACTCGAAAGTGCAATACCTGGTTGACAACGGCGTTATTACGGCCGACGAAGCGGGCAAGCACCCAGACCGCAACAAAGTGTTCTCTTGCCTCGGTGGCGCGTTTGAGCCGTCGGTTGACTTTTCGCCTCGCTTTCCACTGCACAACGACGACACAATCGTGATCTGTACCGACGGCATGTGGAGCGCCTACACGGATGACGAATTCGCAAAAGGTTTCTCAAGCGGCGGCGTTCAGCAAAACGCGAGCGCAATGCTCAACGAAGCGGAGCGGCGCACCGGCACGACCTGCGACAACTTAAGCGTCATCGCACTGAAATGGGCGAGCGCGTTGGGTGGCTGGAGCGAGAGCGCCACGACACAAACCTCGACCCTTGCACTCGGTGAATTTAGCACCCAGATGGAGCGCACACTGACGCTGGCCGATCCGTCGTCCGGGCGTCCGGCTCTGTCCGAAACCGAGATCGAACAGGCAGTGCAGGAAATCACCGAGACGCTCAAGCGCCATGGTTCAAGCTGAGCGGCTCGTTTTCCTCGACACGGAAACCACCGGACTCGACCCAAAACTCGGACATCGAATCATCGAGGTCGCCGGGGTGGAGGCCATTGAGCGCCGCGTCAGCGGCAACAATTTCCATCGCTACTTAAACCCCGAGCGCGACATCGACGCGGGCGCGGCTGCGGTGCATGGAATCACCGCTGAATTTCTCGCCGACAAGCCCAAGTTCGCAGAAATTGCCAACGATCTGGTCGCGTATTTAGAAAATGCCACCATCGTCATACACAATGCGGCATTCGACTTAGGATTCTTGGAAGCCGAATTTTCTCGCCTTCGCATGAAACCTAAGTTCATTGCAGCAAGCGAGCTGGTTGTTGATTCGCTCGCGCTCGCGCGAGGCAAATTCCCGGGGAAACGCAACTCGCTAGATGCTTTGTGCGAGCGCTTTTCGGTCGACAATTCGTCACGGAATATGCACGGCGCGCTGCTAGACGCGCGTCTGCTCGGTGAAGTCTACTTCGCGCTTACGCGGGAACAATCCTCGATTGACATCGAAAGCGACGAAAAAAGCCCGTTTATTGGGGCAACCGCGGGCGAAGGCTTTGCCGCATCATCGGCTCACGAGATGGTGGGCGTGACTGTCAGCGACGAGCACCGATCGGCACACCGCGCTTTCGTTTTTGGCGACAAGGTGCAGGCCCCCGAAAACGCAGATCGAATTTGGTAGTTTCCCACGAAGCAGGCGATTGTTCGAAAGTCAGCGCCTACTTCCATTGGCTGACCGGCGCACGAAGGTGGCGCACAGTGTCGCCCGCAATAATCAATTCGTCGGCACGCCGAAGCGCAAACACGCCATTGCAGACCACGCCAGGAATCGAGTTAACTTCCCGCTCTAATGCCTCAGGATTTGAGTAATTCAGGCCACTTACGTCAATTAACAAGTTACCATTGTCTGTGAGTGAATCGCCTCTCAAACGAGGCGTACCGCCAAGAAGCTTTAGTTTCGACATTACAAAGCGCATTGCCATCGGGATGACTTCGACCGGCAGCGCAAACGCGCCGAGTTCGGCGACTAACTTACTTTCATCGACCATGCAGATGAAGCGTCCGCTCGCGCTCGCGATCACTTTCTCGCGCGTGAGCGCAGCGCCACCGCCCTTGATCATGCAAAAGCGGGGGTCGATTTCGTCGGCCCCGTCAAAGTAGAGCACGGGCGGCGCTACATCGTTGAGCGAGAAAACGCGTAGTGAGGCAGCAAGCGCCAGCTTTTCGCTTGCTGATGAGGCGACCACGACGCCCGGGATTTGCGGCGCGAGCGGTGCCAGTAACCTGATGAATTCAGCGACCGTCGAACCGCTGCCGATGCCAATGATTTCCCCCGGCCTGACGAGCGTGAGCGCGGTGGCTGCTGCCGCGCGTTTCTGCAGGAGTTTTTTGTCGTCGGTGGCACTCAAAGCGGACTCCTTGGCACGGCGGTGTCGCCACAGGCGGCAACCCCTCATAGAATGGGTAGAAATATACGTGCAAGAGCGCGCACGCCGCTGCCGCGACGCCACAACAAAACGACTTTGGACTACCTCAAACGCATCCTCAACGCCCGCGTCTACGACGTGGCGATCGAAACCTCGCTCTCGCCAGCCCCTGCGCTGTCGGCACGCATTGGCAACCACGTGCTGATCAAGCGCGAGGATGAACAACCGGTGTTCTCCTTCAAACTGCGCGGTGCGTACAACAAAATGGCTCACTTGACGAGTGAGCAGCTCGCACGTGGCGTGGTCGCAGCAAGCAGCGGCAATCACGCGCAGGGCGTTGCGCTCGCCGCACAAAAACTCAACTGCAAAGCAACCATCGTGATGCCGAGCACGACGCCGGCGATTAAGGTCAATGCGGTGAAGGCGCGCGGTGCACACGTCGTGTTGCACGGCGAGTCCTATTCCGATTCGTACAAGCACGCGCTTGAAATTGCCGAACGCGAAGCCAAAAGCTTCGTTCACCCGTACGACGATCCGGACGTCATCGCCGGTCAGGGCACGATCGGCATGGAGATCTTGCGCCAGCAGCGCGGACCGATCGACGCAGTGTTCGTCGCCATTGGCGGCGGCGGTTTAATCGCCGGGATCGGTGCCTACATCAAAGCCGTACGCCCGGACATTCGTGTGATCGCGGTACAGGCGGCAGACTCCGACGCGATGACTCGCTCCCTCGAGGCAGGCGAGCGGGTCGAGCTCACAAGCGTCGGCTTGTTCGCCGACGGCGTTGCGGTAAAGCTCGTCGGCGAGGAGACATTTCGCGTATGCCAATCCGTTGTGGACGAAACACTCACCGTTTCAACCGACGAAATCTGTGCGGCGATCAAGGATGTCTACACCGATTGCCGCAGCATTCTGGAGCCCGCAGGTGCAATCTCGATTGCGGGACTGAAGAAATACGTAGCCGCTAAATCGGTCAGCGGTCAAACCTTGGTGGCGGTCGCCTGCGGTGCCAACATGAACTTCGACCGACTGCGCTTTGTCGCCGAGCGAGCCGTCATTGGCGAAGGGCGAGAGGCCATCTACACAGTCACCATTCCCGAAGAACCGGGCAGTTTCCTCAAATTCTGCGAGTTGATCGGGCAGCGGGCAATCACCGAATTCAACTATCGCTACGCCGAGGGCAAAAAGGCTCACATCTTCGTCGGTGTCGAGGTCAGCGATCGTGCGGAGGCAGCGGCACTGGCGAAATCCTTTCAGGCGCACGGGCTCGAGACCGACGATTTGTCGGACAATGAAACTGCAAAACTCCATATCCGGCATCTCGTGGGCGGTCATGCCAGCGGAGCGGCCGGCGAGCGCATCTTCCGCTTCGATTTTCCGGAGCGACCGGGTGCGCTGGTCGAATTCCTGCGCACGATGAATCGCGGCTGGAACATCACACTTTTCCACTATCGAAACCACGGTGCCGACGTCGGCCGTGTACTCGCCGGGATTCTCGCGCCAAACGAGGAGCAGCCCGCACTCGACCATTTTCTCGCAACCCTCGCCGATCATCAGTACGGTTGGGTCGAAGAGACCGACAACGTCGCCTACCAGCGCTTTCTCGGACGCGCAAACTAGCAAAGCGACAAAACGCGTCGCATTGCTCGGTCTCGTGACGGTTTCCGTCACCCAGTGGCTATCGTTGCTTTGAATCCACACGCCGTGGCGTACGCTGGGTATCGAGTGGTTTCCTTCGTGCTTCGGCGGCGCTGTCGTGGCACACTACGCAATCTGCAGGTATTTTTCCGACCTTCTATGTCCACAGATCACAGTGCTTCGCCCGCCAACGGCCACTCGACTACCAAGGTGATGGTGATCGACGACAGCAACACGATTCGACGCAGCGCAGAAATTTTTCTGCTGCAGGCGGGGTATCAGGTCGTGCTCGCCGAAGACGGTTTCGATGCATTGGCGAAAATCGCCGACCATCAGCCCGACGTTATCTTTGTCGATATCATGATGCCGAGGCTTGACGGCTATCTCACCTGTGCGCTCATCAAGAAGCACGCGAAGTTCAAGGCAACACCCGTGGTGATGTTGTCGTCGAAAGACGGCTTGTTCGATCGCGCGCGCGGACGGATGGTGGGCTCGGATCAGTACCTGACAAAGCCATTTACCAAAGACACGTTGATCAGCGCCGTCGACGGCTTCCTAAATAAACCCGGTTCACTGACCGCTTAATCTATGAGCATAAAAAGTATTCTTGTTGTTGACGATTCTCCAACCGAGCGGCACTTCCTTTCAGAGCTTCTCAGTGGCGCGGGCTACCAGGTCAGCCAGTGCGATAGTGGCGAGCAAGCCGTCTCGATGGCAAAGGCGATCATGCCGGACTTGATCGTCATGGATGTGGTGATGCCGGGGTTAAACGGTTTTCAGGCGACGCGACAGATTTCGAAAGACGCCGACACCAAGCACATCCCGGTGATCATCTGTACGACCAAAAGCCAGGAGACCGACAAAATCTGGGGCATGCGTCAAGGCGCACGCGACTACGTGGTCAAACCGGTGGTCGCGGCCGAGTTGCTGGAAAAGATCGCGCGACTCGGTTGACGACAAACCGCATTGGCAACGCTTGCAGCGCATAAGCGTTGCAAACAGGTAAGTAGGGGCAAAACATGGCGAGGGACAGAAACCGATTGGTAAGTTTTCAGGAAGCGCTCGGCGCTCGCCTGAAGCTTGCTGCCGCGCAGCCAAAACGCGAGTCACGACTCGCCGTTCGCGTTGCCGATCACAACCTGCTGCTCGATTTGGCCGATATCGCCGAGGTTGCGCAGATCGCGCAATTCACCTCGGTGCCATTCGCCAAAAGCTGGTTCTTAGGCATTGCCAACGTGCGCGGCACGCTCTATGCGGTAAGCGACCTGCCGGCATGGATGCAGGGGACCCGCCGTTCGGCGATGACTGCGGCGACGCGGGTGGTGTTGCTCGGGCAGCGGCTGGCGCGACTGCGCACCGCGCTGATGGTGGACCGGGTGATTGGACTGCGCCTGCTGGACGCGATGCGTCCGTTGACAGACGCAACGCTTGCACCGTGGGAAAAAGCCAGGCTGACAGATGCTGACGGAATTGTCTGGCGTGAGGCAGATTTGGGCAAATTGGTAGAGCAAACCGAATTTTTACAAGTGGTATAGACGCCTTTTGTTAAGGAATGAGTATGAAACTGAAACTTGGAAAACTCTTTGGCGACAAGGCACCGGCGGCGGTTGCTGTACCGACCGTGATGGCAACGCCAATCGCTACCGACACAGCGATCATGTCGGCTGCTGGTTACTCGGGCAACGACTCGGTGTCGGTGGTGGAGCAGCTTCGCACCGCCTCCCAGGGATCGACCGGAGGTCGCAGGTTGCCTTTCATCGGACATTGGCCCTCGTCAAAGCAGTTCCAGCTTTTGGTCTCGCTGCTGGCCATTAGCTTCGTGTTGATGTTGATCTTTTTCGGTCTCTACGCCCTTGAAGCAAGGAAGACGACTGCGCAGGTTTCCGCCGCAACTGAGATGCAGATGCTAGCTCAGCGACTCGCACGCGGCAGTGCACAGTCGGAGATGGGGCTTGGCGGTGCGTTCGATATTTTGAGCGGCAGTCGCGATCAGTTCAAACAAAACCTCACCGCACTCACAAAAGGCGGCGACTATCGTGGTGTCGCACTGTCGGAGCCGCAGTCCGCCGCAACCGTCGGCGCGGCGGCCGCGCTCGACAAGCGATGGGCGGCGCTCGAGCCAAAAGTCGAGGAGTTGATGGCGTCGCGGGCGATTCTTACCTCGCTGTCGGCGGCTGTTAGTAACGTGAACCAAGGTAACCAGGGGCTTCTCGAGTTGACCGAGCAGCTTGCCACGCAGCTTTCCGGTGCCGGCAGCCGCGAAAGCGCGCTGTCGAACAACCTCGTGATGTTGACCCAGCGTATTGCAAAAAACGCCAACGCGCTGATCGGCGACGAAGTCGACTCCGACGTAGCGTTCCTGCTCGGCAAAGACACGGCAACTTTCCGCGACATCGTCAACGGCTTGACACAGGGCAGCGAAACCCTTCGCGTCAACCCGGTGCGCGACCCGGAAACGAAGCAGACGCTTACCGAAATTGGTACTCGTTTCCAGGACACCGAAAAGCGTCTCGTCGAAGTGCTTCGCGCGATGCCTCGTTTGCTTTCGGGCAAACAGGCCGCCAAGGTAATTTCGCAAGAAGCCGAGCCGCTGATGGAAGATGCCCGCAAACTCGCCGCTACCTACGAAGGAACCGGCAATACCAGTGCGTTCGCGCTCTGGCTTGCGGGCTTGTTTGGGGTCCTCTCGATTCTTTTCGGTATCTTGCTTGGTTACTTGTACCTCAACGAAGCACGTGCACGCGCCGCCGAGATTGAAGTCGAAAACCAGCGTAACCAGGAAGCTATTTTGCGCTTGCTCAATGAAATGGGCACTTTGGCGGACGGTGATTTGACAGTGCATGCGTCGGTGACCGAAGACGTGACGGGCGCAATCGCCGACTCCATCAACTTCACGGTGGACGAACTTCGCAAGGTCGTTACCGACATTAACTCGACGACGACAGACGTTACAAGCGCCACACAAACCGCTCAATCGATTTCACAGCGCCTGTATCAAGCTTCGCAGCGACAATCGACCGAGATCCAAAAAGCTTCGGCGCTCGTGCTGCAAATGGCGCAGTCGATTAACGACGTGTCGTCGTCTGCGTCGCAAGGTGCGCGAGTGGCGCAACAGTCATTGTCCGCCTCCGAGCAGGGAGCGCTCGCCGTACAAAACCAGATTTCCGGCATGAACGAGATTCGCGCTCAGATTCAAGAATCGTCGAAACGAATCAAGCGCCTCGGTGAGTCGTCACAAGAAATTGGCGAAATCGTCGAACTGATTTCCGACATTACCGAGCAAACGAACGTTCTCGCTCTGAATGCCGCCATCCAGGCTGCCTCCGCCGGTGAAGCCGGTCGCGGCTTTACGGTGGTTGCCGAAGAGGTTCAACGACTCGCTGAACGCTCCGCCGAAGCGACGAAACAGATCGAAGCGCTGGTTCGAGCGATTCAGGCCGACACTCAGGACGCAGTCAACGCGATGGAAAAAACGACGCAGGGGGTTGTGGAAGGAACTCGACTCTCCGACGCCGCCGGTCAAGCGCTCGCAGAAATTAACCGTGTTTCGCGCGACCTAGCAGGCATCGTGGGCAACATTTCGTCGCAGACGCAAACGCAATCGCAATCGGTCTCTGAAGTGACGCGCGGTATGCAGGACATTCTCGCCGTAACCGAGGAGACCTCTCGCGGTACCCAACAAACAAACGTGTCCGTTGAGGAACTGGCTCGGCTCTCGCAAACCCTGCGCTCGTCGGTGGCAGGCTTCAAGGTTTGATCGATCATCAAGAACGATTCAAACATTCAATCGGGACTTAAAGGAGTGTTCGCGTGGCGGTAGATATTCCACTGGATCTGGACAGTGGGCCAATCGTTTGGGTGAAAGCGGAGCTTGACGCTACGCTGCTCGCCGCCCTCGATGGCATCACGCGTATCCAGGCAGGAGACAGCACAGGCTCGGTTGCGTCGGTTCGAGCGAACGTGCACCGCGCGGCTGGTGCGTTCGAGTTGGTTGGGGTAGAGGGGCTCGCCGTATTGCTGCGCGAGTTCGAGATGCATCTTCCCGACCCGCCGGAGGCACCAGCACCCGAGGCACTTCAAACGATCGCGAGCGCGTGTCGTCGGTTGATTGCGCACCTTGAAGAGATTGCCGTGGGCGGTCAGCCGGTGCCGTTGCGATTTTTGCCCGAGTACCTCACGCTGGGTCGATTGCGCAAAGTGCGTTTTGGACCGGCCGATCTTTTCTTTCCGGATCTTTCTCGCAAGCCGCGTTTCATGGCCGAGGCAGAACCGGTTGAAACCGCCAAACTCCCAGCCTATCTTCTGCGCCATCGCCGCGATTTTCAACGCGGATTTCTAGACTGGCTGCGCGGCGGTACAGCGGCGTCGGGCCTGGCCATCATGGAGCGCGCGCTTGCAGGCATCGAGGCCGCACATCCGCTGCCCGCGCAGCGCGCGTTCTGGTGGTCTACCAGCGCGCTGCTTGAGGCTGCTCAGGTGGATGAAATTGGCGCATCGACGTCGATCAAGCAGCTATTTGCGCGCGTCGATTTGCAAATCCGTCGGTTGGTGGAGGGTTCGACCAAGGTCGCCGACCGCCTCAAGCGCGAAGTGCTCTATCACGTCGCTCGTGTTAGCACGTCATCGCCACGTTGCGACGAAGTAAAAGCGCTGTATGGTCTCGAAGTGCTGGTGCCCAAACGCGTACCACGCGAACTCGACATAGTCGCCTTGCGCCCTGCAATCGATCATCTCAATGAGCTGGTCAATCGCTGCAAAGAAGAGTGGGGTGCGGTTTCGACTCAGCGTGCAGGTGCCGCAGAGCGCCTGGTGACCGCACTCGCCGAGTTGCCTCGGGCTTGCGATGCAATTGGGCTGCGCAGTCTCTCGGAGCTTGGCTCTGGGCTCGCCAACGTTGCGCCTCTGATCGCGACCCGGTCGCTTACCGACGAGGCTTCACTTGAATTCGCGTCGTGCCTGCTCCTGCTTGAAACCTCGACGCAACATCTGGCAGCGCTGCCGAGGAACTTCGCCGCTGAAGTGAGCACCGCGCTCAAACGGCTTGGCTATGCAAGCTCACGTGCGCCGATTCCAGCGGAACTCGTCGACGACATCGGCAGTGGCTCGCTCACCCGCCTTGCGCAGGAGCGCGAGACCATTGCGCAGGTCTGTCGCGAAATCCGCACGAACATGCGACAAGTCGAGGCGGCGCTCGATGCTGTGTTCCGCGATCCAGCCGCTGTCGAGGATCTCGGGGCGGTACCAGGGCTCCTCGCTCAAGTATCGGGCGCGTTGCGCCTGCTTGGCTGGAACGATGCCAACACCATCATTGCCGCGGCGTCGGATCGCGTTGCAACCTTGGTGGCGGATCCGAGCGGCGTGCAGCCCGAGGAAATTGATCGCGTCGCCAACGTCCTCGCAGGCTTTGGCTTCTACATCGACGCACGGGAGCGCAAAGAAGCCGGCGCCGAGGCAATCCTCGAATCGCTGGTGCGTTCGTTGCGCGGAGAAGCTGCCTCAGTCGTTTCCAGCCAAACCGAGCACAGCGTCGAACTTGCACTCGGAAGCCGCATTCGTGCGCTTAAGTCGGAGTTTGCAAATTTCCAGGGCAACGTGAACGATACGCAGGCGCGTGCAGCGCTCGTGACCGGGCTCAACGACGTTCGCCGCGACGCCGAACTGCTCGACGACGCGCCACTCGTCCGTGCCGCAAAAGCGAGCCTCGATTTGCTTGCCGCGCCTGCCATTGATCTCGCAGCGCTCCGAGCCGAACTTGTGCCTGTTCTCGGCGTCTCGGCTGCGCCGCAGCCTGTATCTGCCGAGACACAACGAATTCTCGAAGCATCGCCCGATTCGCAAGACGACGCATTGCTCGAAATTTTTGTCGAAGAAGCCGACGAAGTCGTCGGCAACATCAAGCGCGCGATGGTCGAGTATTCGAGCGCCCCGTCGCGGCGCGATTTGCTGGTCGACATTCGACGCGGCTTCCATACGCTCAAGGGCAGCGGACGCATGGTCGGGCTCTCCGCGCTTGGAGATGCCGCCTGGAGCGTAGAGCGCGTACTGAACCCGGTACTCGAGGAATCGCGGTCGTTGTCCTCGCACGAGAGCGAACTGATCGAGGTTGCCGCAACGCAATTCGAGCGGTGGGTGCGGGAACTACAAACGAGCGGGCGCGCCGATGTGCCAGCAGATCCGTTTGCGGCCTGGGTGGCCAAGTGCAACATCGCACCGCTGCCTTCGGCGACACCGGCTGCGCAGTCCACTCCTCGCGCTTCAGTCGAACAGCGTATCGCTGCCAGCCAAGACAGCGTGGCGCTCCCAACTGCAGCCGCGGCGAGCGCTGCGGCCGCGGCAGCCGCCGCAGGTGCGGCCGCGCTCAGCTTCTCGCTTGATGAGTCGAAACCCTCATTAGCGGCTGCTCCTGCCGCCAGGTCGGTCGAGGACGCTACAAGTCTGCCAACACTCGAATTCGTCACCACTCCGCTCGCGGTTGCGCCGCCGGCACCTGCTGCGCCTGACTTCGAAGGCATGCTGTCGCCATCGGCACCGGCGAGCGATCCAGTGGCAATCCCGTTCGAAGAAATTCTCTTCGAGCCGCTACCAGTGCCACCGTCACCAGCCGTTTCAGCACCCGCCGCCGCAGCGACCGTCAGCGCCGTGCCTTCGCTTCCCACCTGGAGCGATGAGATTGAGCTGGACGGCGTGCGCGTTAGCCGCACCCTATTCTCGATCATGGGCGACGAGGCGCGCTCGCACCTGGCAACGCTCGACCAAGAATTCTCCTTGATGCAATTCGATCCAGGGTTGTTGCCCTCGGATTCGATGGTGCGTGCAAGTCACACGCTCTGCGGCATCCACCGCACTGCTGGCTTCGATGCGATCGGCCATCTCGCAGGACTGCTGGAAGATGCGCTGATTTCGGTGCGTCGCAGCAAACGCGTGGAAGCTTCGCTCGCGCTTTTGGCCGACAGTATCGAGACACTGCGCGCAGCCGTGCTTCGATTACAGACGCAAACACCAATGAGCGACGCAGAGGCAGGCGCAATTGCTGAAGCGTGCGAGCGGCTTGAATCCTTCATCGCCGCCTCCGGTGGCGCGCGCGGGGGAGCTGCGGCGGAGATGGCCGCCAGAGCGTCAATTGACGAAGAACAGTCGTTCGACATCGAAGAAATTGAATTCGATCTTCCTGCCGAATTTGATCACGCGCCGCCTAGCGTCGCGCCGCTAGAGGTCATACTCGCGCCCGAAGCGCCGCCCGTACTGGTCGAGGTGCGAGCACCTGTCGTCGAGCCGACGTTGGCGACGCCGGTCGCAGAGGCGCTTGCGCCAGTCGCCGACACCCCTGTTGCGACGCCATCGCCAAGCGTAGAGGCCGAGCCGCTCTCACTCGGCGGTCTGGGTGCGTTTGGTGCGATGGGCGTCGGTGCAGTGGGTGTCGGTGCAATCGGCCTCGGCGGCAGCTTGGGTGTTGCGGCAGCGTCGGTCGAGCCATCCTTGACTCAGCCGTCTCAACCGATCGAGCCGACACAGCTAGCGGACACTTTGCCTCAAAAAACCGTCGTTTCCGATCCGTCAGTCACCGTCTCGGTACCTGTCGATATGCGCGGCGCATCGCCATTGATTGCGGCATCTACACCGAGTGCTACCACTCCGACGACCGAAGACCCCTTGCTCGGGATCAACGACGATATCGACGTCCAAGTGCTACCGATCTTCCTCGAAGAGGCACATGAATTGTTCCCGGTCGCCAGCTCGCAGCTTCGTGCCTGGCGCGCGGCACCACTCGATCGCGGCAACCTGGATAGCTTGAAGCGCACGCTGCACACGCTCAAAGGCAGCGCACGGATGGCAGGCGCAATGCGCTTGGGCGAGCTCACGCACATTGTCGAATCCGCTGTAGAAGAAAAATCGGGCAACTGGACCGAAGGCGAGCTTGATCGAATCGAAGAGCGCTTCGATGACGTTGCCTTTGTGCTGGATGCACTCATTGCCGGAAAACACGATGTTGTGCTGCCGCGCTTTGCAGCGCCTGCCGAGCCGGCTCCAAGCGACGTGCCCGAAAGCGCCTCAGCGGTCGTTGCAGGCGACGCGATTGCCGGAGCGCTCGCGACCGCCGGGCTCACCGCTGTGGAAGAAGCAGTCGCGCCAGCAAGCGCGGCCGCAACATTTGCCGCGCCCGCTGCGCAACCTGTTAGCGTCGCCACTACCACGACCGCAGCGACCGCCATTTCAAGCGCGGAGAGCGCGGTCGCGTTCCTGCGCGTGCGCACTGACGCCGTTGAGTCACTGGCCGACGAAGCCGGTGAAATTGCCATTAACCGCTCGCGGATTGAAAGCGAGTTGCGCGGCATCAAGTCAAGCTTCAGCGACTTGACCTCGTTTGTCGCGCGTCTGCGCACCCTGCTTCGCGAAATCGAAATCCAGGGCGAGTCGCAGATTCAGTCGCGGCTTGATCAAGAGTCGACCTTCGATCCACTTGAGTTCGATCGCTACACGCGATTCCAGGAGCTGACGCGCAGTCTCGCCGAAGGCGTGAATGACGTCGCCACGGTGCAGCAGAACCTGGTCAAAAACATCGACGACGCGGAAACCGCGCTCGCTGCGCAAACGCGGCTGTCCCGCTCGGTTCAGTTGCGCTTGCAATCGCTACGAACGGTGCCGTTTTCAACCGTGTCGGAGCGTTTGTACCGCGTACTGCGGCAAACCGCGAAAGACGTCAATAAGCGCGCCAACTTGGACATTGAAGGCGGCCGTATTGAAATCGACCGCGGCGTGCTGGAGCGCTTGATGCCAGTGCTCGAGCACCTGGTGCGCAACTCGCTCGCCCACGGCATAGAAATGCCAGAACAACGTCAGCAACGCGGCAAGGCCGAGATCGGCGAGATCAACATCGCCGTGAAGCAACAAGGCAACGAAGTCGCCATCGTTTTCTCCGACGACGGCTCTGGCATCGCGCTTGAGCGCGTTCGTCAACGCGCAATCGCGGTTGGTCTCGCAGTAGATGGCGATGCATTGAATGACGCACAACTGATCGAATTTATCTTCCGCCCCGGTTTCTCAACGGCGGATTCGATTACTGCTGTCGCGGGACGCGGCGTCGGTATGGACGTCGTGCGCAGCGAACTCGCCGCGCTAGGCGGCCGTGTCGTGGCTGCGACGACCGCTGGCGTCGGCACGACGTTCACCCTGTCGGTGCCGCTCACGCTTGCTGTGACTCAGGTGTTGCTGGTTGACATCGCAGGCACAGTCTACGGGCTGCCATCCTCGCTGATCGACACCGTGCGGCAACTGCCTTCGCGCGAGCGCATGATCGCGCTGACTGCGAAGCAAATCGAGGTTGCCGGGAAATTCCTGCCTTATCGCAGCATGTCGGTGTTGCTTGGAGGACGCCCCAACGCGACACAACATAAAACCTATTCTGTCGCCTTTGTTCGCGTGGGTGAAGCTGCTGCCGCCATTGAAATTGATCGTGTGATCGGCAATCAAGAGGTTGTCGCCAAACCCTACGGACCGCAGCTTGCGCGCCTTCCCGGCATGGCTGGACTCACCGTGCTCGGCGACGGTCGTATCGTATTGCTAATGGATCCCCTCGCGCTTCTGCGTGCGAGCGCCGATGCAAGCGTGCGAACCGCGACGCCAACGGCTGCGGTCGCGTCAACGCCGGTCGCGCCGGTTGTTGCGTCGCTGCCTTCGGTCGAAGCGATCGTGCCGACGGTGTCGATCGAGCCGATGGTGAAGACGCCTGCGCCCGCCACCTCCTCAGTCGCGCCGAGCGAGCCGATCGCAGCACCGGCAAGCCTTCCGGTTGCCGCGTTGGCTGTGGGTGATGAGCACACCCACGCCCCGGTAGCAGCGCCATCGGTCGCAGCGGCTGGGGCTGCGAGTACGACCGCTGAACCAATTGTGATCACCGAGCCGGTGCTGTTTGCAACGCCCTCGCCAGTGGCAACACCGACCGTCGTTGTGGCGGCACCGCCAGCGCCGCCGCCCGAACCCGAACCGGAACCCGAGGTGCTCGGGCGCCTACCAATCGTGCTCGTGGTGGACGATTCGCTTACCGTGCGCAAAATTACTTCGCGCTTGCTGGATCGCGAAGGCTACAAATCGATGACCGCGAAAGACGGGCTCGACGCGTTGCAGGTGCTTTCAACGGTCAACCCGGACGTGATCCTGCTCGACATCGAAATGCCGCGCATGGACGGCTTTGAATTCGCGCGCACCATCAAATCCGACAACCGTCAGAACAATATTCCGATCATCATGATTACCTCGCGCACCGCCGAGAAGCATCGCAGTCATGCACAGGAGCTTGGGGTGAACGAATATGTCGGCAAACCGTACCAGGACGACGAACTACTCGCGCTGATCGCGAAATACACCTCGCACGTCGTACGACCACAATAAACTTAACGGCTTTTCGTACTAACGCCCCACATTTTGGGGCGTTTTTTTATGAAAATCTACCTATTTACATGTGGCTTTTTGAGCATGATCGCCTTGTTCTACAGGGCGAAGCAGAAAGAAGTTGAAGCCGATCTGTAGGCCGGGTTCTGTGCGCAGGTCGCCCTGCGTGACAGTCATTCCTCTAGGCGCAACGTTGCCGTGGCGCTCAAGCTATCTACCCGCATGCTCCGACGAGCCGCCTTCCGGGGAGTGGTTGCCCAAACCCCACGCATGCCTATTTGATATTGCTCCGGGTAGAGGTTGCCGCGTTTCACCGTAACTCAATACGCTCGTCTCTGTGGCCCTAGTCCTCGCCTTATGTCGCTTCCGGCTTGCGCCATGGGCGGTGTTCAGCGGACGGTCGTTAGCCGCTACCCTGCTCTGCGGAGCCCGGACCTTCCTCTCGTTGAAAACTCAACCAGCGACTGTCCAATCGGCTTCAGACGCAATTATCGACGATTACCGACTAAGACTCGACCCGAAACGGCAGGCTCAGTCGGCTAACTCACCGCCTAGCGCCTCAATCACGTCCGGAATCATTCGAGCGAGTTCACCGGTCATGATTGCGACATCGGCGTCGAAATGATCTTCGCCCTCATCCTGACTTTCGTTGCCTTCCATCACCGCTTCGAGCAATTTAATTTTTTTGATTTGCAGGGCGTCGGTGAGCAAAAACGAAACGCGGCTCGACCAGGTAAGTGCGAGCTTGGTTGGCATCTTGCCGTTTTGCACGTGACGTTTAACTTCCTCGATTTCGATGTTGTGTCGCGTGTAGCGCACCAGCGCTTGCGTCTCATCGATGGCTTTCAATTCGCATTCTCGGTCGAGATCGAAACGGCTTGGTGGATCGAAGCTCATGAGCCAACTCGCCATGCAAGTCGCGACTGATTTCTGCGCTTGCAGCGGCGAAATGCCAAACCCATCGATTGATGAAATGAGCAGCAACGCGACCTCATCGGCCTTTGCAGGGCTCGACGCTTCGATCACAACATAACGCGCTTCGGGATTGATCCAGATCGGCACCGAGGAGCGCTTCGAGAACGCGCGCGGCAGCAATTCCATCATCGTTTGCTCGCGCAAATCGCGAATCGCCATGCGGCTTAACCTCTTTCCGGAGCCCGCTTCGATACGATCTGCGCGATCCTGCGCGGCTTGCTTCACCACGCTCGACGGCAGAATTTTGGTTTCAATCTGTAGACGAAGAATCCACTGACCGGCCACTGATTCGACGAGCGCGCCGTGCGCCTCGCCACGCGGTGGTGCCCAGCCCATGGCTTGATCCTGCGTCGCGCCACAGGGCTGAAACAGCATCGATTTCAGGCCAGCGTCAATGTCAGCGAGCTCGCCTTTCCATTCGTCAGCGATACGGTAGAGGATGATGTTTTTGAACATGTGAAAGAAAGGACGAATGACCAATGGCGAATGACGAAACCCTACATCGTAGCGTGTATGCAATTGGTCAAAAGGTTAATCGATCGCGGGCGGCGATAGAAGCAATCCGATCGCGCCGCGTTGCGTCATTCGTCCTTCGTCATTCGTCCTGGGCGCGCAGCGACCCCGTCGAACAGCGCGTTCCATCCGACGTGACCGAGTTTGCGTAGCGTGGCGATGTTGTTCTCGGCAATATGCATCTCGTCGGGAAACGCTTCGACGGCGCGTGTGACGCTGTCTTCGCGTAACAAATGCAAAATCGGAAACGGCGAGCGATTGGTGTAATTGGTGATGTCGTCGGCTTCCGTGTCTTCGAACTGAAATTGCGGATGAAACGGCGCGACTTGCAAGATGCCGTCCAGTTCAAGTTCTTCGACGATGCTGTCGGCGACGTCCAAGAAGTCGTTGAAATCGAGAAAATCCTGCAACACGTTTGGCAGAATCAAAAGCGTTGTGTCGACACTTTCCGGGTTGGCTTCGGCGAGTGCTTCGAGCTCGCGTACAAGCTCGTCGGCGAGCGAATCGATGTTTGTAGCGTCGGCTACGACATAGCGAATCTGATTCTTTACGTGCACCGCCTTTGCAAAGGGGCAAAGGTTTAGACCGATCACGGCGACTTCAAGCCAACGCTTCACCGAAGCAATGATTTCGTCAGGCGAGTCGTTCGAAGTCATGGGAAAGTCGCTGCAGAAATACAATCAAGTGATGAAGCCTACCACCGATCTTTGCGATGCTCATGAAGATAAATTGGCAAGCGGCGCGCTTCGCGTGCTCGCCCCCGTGTTTCAAGCCTTCGGCAAACGAAAATTGTTTGGCGGCCAAGTCCTGACGCTCAAAACCTTTGAAGACAATTCGCTGGTGAAGCAGGCGGTCGACTCGCCCGGCGAAGGGCGCGTGCTGGTGGTCGATGGCGGTGGCTCGCTTCGCTGCGCGCTGCTTGGCGGCAACCTAGCAAAAGCGGCGGCGCAAAACGGATGGGCGGGGATTGTGCTCAACGCGCCGGTGCGCGATGCAGATGAAATCGACAACTTTGAAATCGGGGTTCGTGCGCTCGCGACGGTGCCGCTGCGTTCGCAAAAGCGCGGACTCGGCGAATTCGATGTGACCCTTAACTTCGCTGGCGCGACAATTACGAAGGGCGATTGGTGTTACGTGGATCGCGATGGGATTTTGATCTCCGATCACGAGCTTTCATGATTCCAAAGCCACCGCGAAGATTGCATGTCGATGTGCCGAGCCATGGAGCGCACGGCGAAGGCAGCGTCGAAACACGGCGAATGGCAGTTCACGATTGGGGCGAGATCACAAACCCGCACGTGCTTGTGTGCGTGCACGGGTTGCTGCGCAACGGACGTGATTTCGATGTCATTGCCGATGCGCTCTCGGATCGCTACCGCGTCCTCTGCCCCGACGTGATCGGTCGTGGCGAAAGCGACTGGTACCCAACCGTCGCCGGATACGCTATCCCAAATTACGTCGCCGCGATCGAGGCGATGTTCGCGGCGCTCGCCATTCGCGAATACGATTGGATCGGCACGTCGATGGGTGGGCTGATCGGGCTGGCGATGACAAGCGCGCCGACTTGCGGTATGCGCCGTTTCGTGATCAACGACATCGGTCCGGAAATCGAGCGCGCCGCACTGGAGCGAATTGCAATGAATCTGAGCGCGCGAGTACCGACGTTCGCCGACTACCTCTCGCTTTTCAACGCGGCGCGACCTGCGATCGCACCGTTTGGTCCGCTCACCGAAGCGCAGAAACATCACCTGGTCGCAACGTCGTGCCGTAAGCGAGAAGACGGTTTGTGGGAATTCAAAGCCGATCCAAAGATCGGCGAAGCGTTCGTTGAAGGCTTGCAGGTGCCGCCTATCAATCTTTGGCCTCTATGGAATAACATTAAGCTTAGAAGCCTCATCATTCGGGGCGCGGAGTCTGATTTGATTTCCACGTCCACAATTAACAAAATGCTCTCCAATTTGCCATTTTCCGAGGCGTTAACCGTGGAGGCTACTGGTCATGCCCCGATGCTCATGGACGCACCGACGATTGCACGAATTCGAGAATTTTTGGCCGCCGAATGAGCACCATTTCCCTCTCTCCGGATCAGTTCACCCGTGACGAGCTCTACTTTCTGTTGCGCGATTCGATCATTCCACGCCCGATCGCCTGGGTGTCCTCGGTCGACGCGAAAGGCATCGTAAACCTTGCGCCGTTCTCGTTTTTCAACGTGTGCTCGGCCAATCCGCCGATCCTTGGTTTCTGCTGCGGTGCCAAAGATGAGGATTCTGGGACCGGCGCGTTCAGTATTAAAGACACGCGCGCCAACGTCGAGACCACCAAACAGTTTGTCGTCAACATCGTTCCCGAATGCCTTGCCGATGAAATGGTGCGCACCAGCGATCCCATCCCCGCGAACGAGAGCGAATTCGCGCACGCGGGGCTCGCGTCCGCCCCGAGCGAGCGCGTCGCGCCGCCGCGCGTCGTCGGCGCACCAGTAGCCTATGAGTGCGAACTCCATAGTGTGACGCCACTCGGTGCGAATGCGTGGGTGATGGGGCGCGTCGTACATGTGCAAATCGACGAGCGGATCTACGTCGGTGCGAAGCGTGGATTGAATCACCGGGTCGATCTGTTACGACACACCGAGCTGCGACCCTACGCTCGATTGGGCGGAGCGTTCTACGCCAGACTGCGCGAGATTGAAACAATGACGCGCAAAGATGGGGGCTAAAAACCCCACAGCAAAGCCCGCCTCGCGCTCGAAGTTTGCTATGAATCGTGAACTGCGCGCGCCGCGCGCTCCTGCCGCCCCCTAGATCTGCGTGTCCGATCAAACTGCCCAGCAATCAATACCGCTCGTTGTCGATCTCGACGGAACGCTGCTGCGCACCGACAGCCTATGGGAAGGTTTTTTGTCGGCGTGGTCCGCATGCGTATGGCTACCACTCATCGCGTTTGTAACGCTGTTTCGCGGGCGGGCCGCCCTCAAACGCGCGATCGCGTTGCGAGCGAAGTTGGATGTTGGTCGGTTGCCCTACAACGAAGCTGTTGTTGAACGCCTGCGCGACGCGCGCGCAAACGGTCGCACGACCGTGCTTGCGACCGCAGCCGATGCGAGCGTCGCCAACGCGGTCGCGACCCATCTCGGGCTATTTGATCGGGTGTTCGCCTCCGACGGCGAATTCAATCTCAAAGCGGTGCGCAAAGCCGAGAAGCTGGTCGCCGAATTTGGCGAAAACGGTTTCGACTACATCGGCGATTCGCGTGCCGATGTCCCTGTATGGCGCGCTGCCCGAAGCGCGTTCACGGTGTCCTCGACGCAACCGAACGGCGTGATTCGAATCGAAGATGCACGAGCGCCGATGCCTCCGGCGAAAGCATGGCGAAAAATGCTCCGGGTTCGCCATTGGATCAAGAACGTGCTTGTGTTCGTGGCGCTTTTTGCGGCACATCGATTCACCGATTTGAGCGCCTGGCAATCGGTCATCGCCACATTTGCCGCTTTTTGCGCGGTGTGTTCCGGCATCTACGTATTCAATGATCTCTTCGATCTCGCCTCGGATCGCATTCATCCGAGCAAACGGAATCGACCGCTCGCGCGTGGGCTCATCTCATTGCCAGGCGCGTTAGTCGCGGCAAGCGCGCTCGTCGCCTGCGGTCTCGCCATCGCGTTTTGGGTCGGCGTGTGGGTCGGTGCCTGTTTGTTGAGCTACGGTATTGTCAACGCGATCTACACACTCAAGATCAAGCGCATCGCCGTGGCTGACGTCAGCGTGCTCGCTGCGCTCTACACGCTACGCATCGTCGCCGGTGCGGTCGCCATCACTGCACCGCTCTCCCCGTGGTTGTTCGCATTTTCTGTATTCGCTTTCTTGAGTCTCGCGCTCCTGAAGCGGGCGGTCGATCTAAATCGCCTCGCAGCCGATGAGCCACTCGCCGGGCGTGGCTACACCGGGCGCGACACGACGTTTGTCAATGTATTCGGCGCGGGCGCATCGCTCGCCGCCGTGCTCGTGCTCGCGCTCTATGTCGCCGCGCCACAGGCGAGCGCGCTCTATAGCAACAGCGTTCCGCTCTGGTTCGCGCTGGCGATCGTTCTTTATTGGTTGATGCGCATCTGGCAGCGAGCGATGCGCGGCGAAATGGATGACGATCCGGTGCTTTTTGCGACGAAGGATGCGACCTCTTGGGTGTGCGCCGCGCTGATTGGCGTTTGCTTCGCAGCAGCCGTTTGATCGGCTGCGGTCGCTGGGCTATGGCTGCGAACCGGCGCGTTTAATCGACTCGATTCGCACAATCCCATGCCCTTCCGCTGTTTTCTTGGGCGGCACTTTCCACGCGTGCCCGTAAATCACTTCAACGCTCATTCGAATCATGCCATTCGCATCGCGCTGCGATTCGAGGCAGTCGGTGAGTCGCGACCACGCGCGCGGCGTTAGAAGTCCTCTCCGGCGCGATGCAACCGCGCTCATCGCGGCCTGCGCTCTCATGTCCGCCCATAGCGCCTCGGTCGTTTTGTATTCGAGCGTGATGACCTCCATATCCATCACTGGGTCGGCGAAACCGGCATGAACGAGCATGTCGCCGATGTCGTGTAAATCCGTGTAGTCGTGCAGACTCGACGCTCGCTCGGGAATCGCGTCGGCTACCGCGCGCGCGAGCTCGCGCAAGGTGTCGGGGCCGGGCGCGGTAAACATCAATACGCCTTCGTGCTTGAGTGCGCGATTCCAGTCGGCAAACATCGCAGGCAGATCGTTCGACCATTGCAGCGCGAAATTGCTCCAAAGCGCATCGACGCTTGCGTATTTGATCGGCAACGTTTGCATATCGGAAATCACTCCCGGTTCGCGCGTTCTGCGAGAGAGTTTCGCGAAGAGCCCCGTTGGCGAGGGTGCCGCAAGCGGCATCATCGATTCGGCGTGATCGATTGCAACCACTAACGCGTTTGGAAAACGCGCTCGCAATGCAGACGTATGGATACCCGGGCCGCAACCCACGTCGAGAATCGTTTGCGGGGCGATACGCATCAAATCGAATCGCTCAATCAAGCGGTTGCCGACTTCACGCTGTACGACGGCGGCGCTCGCATAAGTCGTAGCAGCGGCGTTAAAGCGTTTACTAACGAGTCGTCGATTGAGTGGGGGAGGGGCGCTCATTGCGGCGCTCATGAAAGAATGCTCATCCATGGCAATTGTAGGAACCCTTCGCAACTTGTTTAGCGAGTCGTCGCGCGATGAATCCGCGCAAGACGCGCGAACGCCCGCTGCGTTGCTGCTTGCGCGACTACTACCAGCGCGTTGTTTGCTTTGCGCCGACGCGTGTACGAATGCGCTCTGCGCGCCGTGCGACGCCGACCTACGGCGCACCGGTGAGGAGTCCTGTCCGCGTTGCCGTCTGCCCTCATCGAACGGCGAAGTGTGCGGGCGCTGCCTGCGCTTTCCACCGAAATGGAGTCAACTGGCGGCGATGTTTTGGTATCAGTTTCCGCTCGATCGCTTGATCGTCGGCGCGAAGCATGCGCGCTATTGGAATATGTTCGACTGGGCGGCGGTCTCAACGGTCGCTTGGCCATTTGCGAACGACGCGACCTTGATTCCCGTGCCCGCGTCGGCTGAGCGTATTGAAGAGCGCGGATATAACCAGACCACGCTGCTTGCGCGTGCGCTCGCGAAGCGATTTTCGCTGCGAGTCGATGACGAGGCGCTGGTGCGTATCCGCGCGACGGCGAAGCAAGCCAATCGCAGCTGGGCGGAGCGTCGTCGCAATGTGAAACATGCGTTTGCAGCTACGCGCTCGCTAGCCGGTGAATCGGTGGTGCTCGTCGACGATGTGCTGACCACCGGTGCGACGCTCAACGAATGCGCACGAGCGGCGCTTGCTGCGGGGGCAGCTCGCGTCGACGCCTACGTGATCGCGCGCGTGAACCCGCCGCGAGCGCGCGATCGAATTCAGAAATTCAATCGGGCCGTGGCGTGAGTTGCGTCGCGTTTCTCATTGGATTTCAGACCGTAGGCGCGGATCCGGACGCGCGTAGGGCGATCACCGCCAATCCCGCGAAGCGCGCCCAGCTGCGCGCCTACAACGACAACCGGCGCGCGAGCGGTCGAACCGTTCCCCGCATTCCGGCGCCTCAATCCTGAAAATGATCGCTGTCGTCCTCGTCAACCCTGAAATTCCGCCGAATACGGGCAACGTCATTCGTCTTTGCGCGAACTCCGGTGCCGAATTGCATCTTGTGCGACCACTCGGCTTTCCGCTCGACGATGCGCGCATGCGTCGCGCCGGGCTCGACTATCACGAGTACGCGACGATGAAAGTCCATGACGATTGGCATGCGTGTTGCGAAGCGTTGACACCGCGACGCATGTTTGCGATCGAGACAACGGGCACCCGTTCGCTCTACAACGTCGATTTGCGTGACGACGACGTGTTCGTGTTCGGCAGCGAAACCAGGGGCTTGTCGAGCGACGTGCTCGCCACCTTCGACGCGGCGCAGGTTCTGCGCATTCCGATGCGACCGTCGAATCGCAGTTTGAACCTCTCAAATTCAGTCGCCATCACTGTGTACGAAGCGTGGCGACAGATTGGATTTATCGGTGCGCAACAGAATTATTCATAACTAGCGCCCATTGCCTCAATAAATATGGCGGCACTCGAATTATGTACGTTAATCGAATAAAAATAATTCTGGCGTGAACACTTTATTTCATGCGGCGATTATCGAAGAAGTTAAATCTTACTTCGAACTAAATTTCCGAACGATCTGTCGCTGCTCACCGAGCCCTTCAATACCGAGTGTCATCACATCGCCCGGTTTCAAAAACACTGGATTGGGCTTTACGCCGAGCCCCACGCCCGGTGGCGTGCCGGTCGTGATGATGTCGCCCGGTTCGAGCGTCATGAGTTGTGAGCAATATGAAATCAGCGTAGCCACATCAAAGATCATCGTCTTCGTCGAGCCGTTTTGCATGCGCACGCCGTTGACATCGAGCCACATCGCGAGCTTCTGAGGATTGCCCACCTCGTCTGGCGTCACGAGCCACGGCCCAATCGGCCCGAAGGTGTCGAAGCCCTTACCTTTGTCCCAGGTCATGCCGTGTTCCATCTGCCACTCGCGCTCGGACACATCGTTGACCACGCAGTAGCCCGCGACATGTTTCAACGCATCCTTTTTCGAAACGCTACGCGCCTGGGTGCCGATCACCACCCCCAGTTCACATTCCCAGTCGCTCTTCACTGAGCCCTTCGGCAACATCACATCGTCGTTCGGTCCCACGATGCAGCTCGTCCATTTGTTGAACACCACCGGTTCTTTCGGAATGGGGTTGCCGGTCTCCGCTGCGTGATCGGAGTAGTTGAGTCCAATCGCAACGAACTTCGCGGACCGCGCAACGCACGGGCCGATGCGAGTGCCTTTCTTTACGAGCGGCAGTTTGTCGGCCTTCAGTTTCGCAATCTTCGCGAGTGTTTTTGCGTTTAATGTCGAACCGTCCCAATCGGAAACGTATTCAGCGACCGAGCGGATCGAACCGTCAGCGGCGACGATGCCAGGTTTTTCTTTACCAACGGAGCCGTAGCGCAAAAGTTTCATAGGATTGAAGCGTTTAGATAATGGAAATTGTTCGAAGGTAGGAGCGAGCTTGCTCGCGATTGCTTGCGTCTATTGAGCGTCGATAGATCGCATCAATCTATCGCGAGCAAACTCGCTCCTACCGTTGTGTCGTGCAGTTGATCTGCGGGGTTGTGGTTGAAAGATTCGAAATTTGAGCAGCGTGGCGGTTTGCAAAGCATTGCGTCCTAGCGAAGCGACGTCGTAGCGCGAAGCGCGTCGTCCTAGCACCATAGGTGCGACGTCCTTCACAATCTAGCTTCGCTAGATTGTGATCCCACCATCGATGCTGTACGCATTGCCCGTCGCAAACGCAGATTCGTCACTGGCAAGGAACACTACAAGCGGCGCAATCTCCTGCGGCGTTGCAAGCCGTCCCATCGGTTGCCGCGAGATAAACATCTTGCGCGCTTCGTTCACGTCGCCAAGCGCGGCCATACGATCCAGCAGCGACGGCGTCTCCACGGTTCCAGGGCAAATCGCATTACAACGAATGCCGCCTTTCACGTAATCAGCGGCGATACTTTTGGTAATACCGATCACGGCGGCCTTCGTCGCGCCATACACGAATCGATTCGGCAGACCCTTCACGCTTGACACGACGGACGACATATTGATGATCGAGCCACCGCCGTTAGCGGTCATCCCCGGCAGCACCGCTTGAATCATTTTGAACATCGAGCGCACGTTCAACTTAAATGAAAAATCCCAATCGTCGTCGGTCGTCTCCATGATCGTGCCCTGGTGCACGAAGCCTGCGCAATTGAACAGCACATTGACCTTCGGAATCATGCCCACCACACGTTTGATCTCTGCGTCGTCGAGTACGTCGAGGCGCATCGTCTCGATGCCAGCGACTGTCGCGAGCGATTCGAGTTGCTTCGAGTTGATGTCGGTTGCGATCACGCGCGCGCCTTCGGCCGCCATCGCGAGCGCGCTTGCGCGTCCGATGCCTTGCCCCGCTGCGGTCACAAGCGCGGTTTTACCTTTGAGTCGTTCCATATCGATTCCTTTGTTCGCGCGCTGTCTCGTTTGTGCGAACGCGCTCGCTTTTTCGCGAAGTTCGCTTAAGCTCTCAATCATAGCGAGCAAAAATGTGTGGACAATTGCTTTCCACAACGTTTTGGAACGATTGCATCGAATGAGCGAACCGCAGACGGG
The DNA here is from genome assembly GCA_013298045.1 of Betaproteobacteria bacterium. GTDB lineage: Bacteria > Pseudomonadota > Gammaproteobacteria > Burkholderiales > Casimicrobiaceae > Casimicrobium. Next base: position 18,936 of record JAAFJI010000002.1, on the reverse strand, counting down.
GAAGTCTCCGCTTTACCGCGCCGAGGCGCTTGCGCATCAGCGCGAGCGCGCCTGGGGCGAGCTCGTCGTGCTCACTCCGGGATTCGCGCGACTGATGCTCTGGATCATCTGCGCGCTGGCGGTCGCCTTCGTCGCGTTTTTGTACCAAGCGGAATACACGCGCAAGGCGCGCGCGTTTGCGGTGCTCAATTACGCGACCGATCCGACGGTGATTGCCGCCACCGATGCTGGCACACTCGTCGCGCTCGCGGTGCGTGAAGGCGATCGCATCAAGAAGGGCCAATTGATTGCCACGGTCTCCACCGAGCGAACGGTCAACGGCGAAGCGGTGTTCGCGACGAGTGCAGCAGACGCGCAAGCGCGCCGCCAGGCGATCGATCGGGAGAAACGCGAACTCGATCTACAGCTCGCGGCGCAGAGCAATCAGCTCGCGCTGCGCGTGAAAGCCATTGAGAGCGAGCGCGCGGCGCTGTCGCGTGAAATCGCCGCGCAAGCCGAGCGCATCGCGCAACTGCAATCGCAGGTCAATCGCTTCCGCCAGCTCGCGAAGGACAAATTCGTCTCTGAGCAACAAGTGCAACAAAAGGACGACGAGCGCGCAGAGCAAGTCGTGAAACTCGAAACACTTAGACGTAGCGACGCGACGCTCGCACGCGATCTCGCGCAGGCGCAAAGCGAATTGCCGCTCTTGCAAAGCACCACACGCACCAAGCTCGCAACGCTCGCACGCGACGCGGCCTCGCTCACACAAACTTCGCGCGAAGACGCGTCGCGTCGCGCGTATGACGTTACCGCCGCGGCAGACGCGGTGATCGAGCGCATCATCGCCAGCCCCGGCCAAACCCTCGCTGTCGGCGCGCCGATCCTCAAAATGCAGAGCGGCAGCGGTGAATTGCAGAGCGATCTCTTCGTGCCGACACGAGCCGCCGGCTTTTTGAAGACCGGACAAAACGTGCGCCTCGCGATCGATGCGTTTCCGTTCGAGCGTTACGGTCACATCGATGCGACCATCGTCGAAATCGGTCGCGTCGTTCTGATTCCGGGTGAGAGCGGCGTGCCGAACCAAATCAAAGAGCCGGCGTTTCGTGTGCGTGCGACGCTCAAAGCGCAGGATGTGAGCGCGTACGGCGAGCGCTATCCGCTGCGAAATGGTTTGACCGCGCAAGCCGACATCGCGCTTGATCGTCGACCGCTCTATCGCTGGGTGATTGAACCGGTGCTGCGTCTGCGAGGCTCGCTATGAGCGGCCCGTCGTTGCGAGCGCTCCAATTCTGGCGACGCAAAACGCCGCTCATCATGCAAACGGAAGCGGCAGAGTGCGGCCTCGCGTGCCTTGCGATGATTGCCGGGCATCACGGCTTCGAAATCGATCTGCAAACGTTGCGACGCGATCATGCGATCACGCAAAAGGGATCGACGCTTAAATCGATCATCGAAATTGCCGACAGCATGCAGCTCGCTGCGCGACCGCTCCGCGTCGAACTTGCGGCGCTCGCGAAGGTGCGTTTGCCCGCAATCGTGCATTACGACTTCAATCATTTCGTCGTGCTCACGGAGACCAACGCTGAAAGCGTCGTGCTGCATGACCCAGGGCGCGGCGCACGCACGCTCTCGATGGCGGAATTTTCAAAGCATTTCACGGGCGTGATCCTGGAGCTCACACCGACGACGAGCTTCAAAAAGCAACGCCGCATTGATTCGATGTCGGTGTGGTCTTTCTTTAGCGGAGCGAAAGGTCTTAAAACAGCGCTCTTGCGCCTATTCATTGGGGCGATCGCATTTGAAGTTTTTGCGATTGCGATGCCGTGGCTTACACAGCTGACCGTTGACGAGGTATTGATCTCGGCGGATCGAAGTTTGATGACCGTGCTCGCAATCGGCTTCATCCTGATCGTGCTCGTGCAAGCCTGCATTTTCGCGCTGCGCGGCTGGTTGCTCGTGCATCTGACGACGACGCTTTCACTGCAAGTGCTCACGCAACTCTTCTCGCATTTGCTACGACTACCGCTCGCGTTTTTCGAGAAACGGCACGTCGGCGATTTGCTCTCGCGCTTCTCGTCGATGGACGCGATTCAGCGCACACTGACCGCGAGCTCGGTCGAAGTGATGATCGACGGCGTGCTCGCACTGTCGATGCTCGCCGTGATGTTGATTTATTCGCCGAAGTTGACGCTCGTCGTGTTGATCTTCGCTGCGATTTACGCGCTGCTTCGCTGGGGGCTGTATCGACCGCTGCGCGAAGCGATGAACGAACAACTTGTGTTCACCGCGCTTCAGCAATCGCATTTCATTGAGAGCTTGCGCGGTGTGCAGGCAATCAAAATGCATCAAGGCGAACCGGATCGTCTCGCGCGCTGGCAGAACGCCGTGGTTGACACTTTGAACGCATCGATTCGTTCGCAAACGCTTACGCTCGTCTACAAAACGGCGAACTTTGTTTTGTTCGGCGTCGAATCGGTGATCGTGATTTGGCTCGGCGCAAACGAAGTGATGAACGGCAACTTCAGCGTCGGCATGTTGCTCGCGTTCCTTGCGTACAAACTCGTGTTCGTTACGCGCCTCGCGAACTTGATCGACAAGGTGAGCGAATTCGCATTGCTCAATCTGCACGCAGAGCGCGTCGCCGATGTTGCGCTCGCCGAAGCGGAAGCCGTCGGCCACGCGCCCGCGCCCGATCTCTCGCGAGCACGCTGGGAAATTCAAAACCTAGGCTATCGCTACGGCCCGCAAGACGCGTTCATTTTCAAAAACGTGAATTTCACAATCGAACCAGGCGAAACGGTCGCGCTCACTGGCCCTTCGGGCGTCGGCAAAACGACACTCGCGAAAGTGGTGTTGGGACTGTTGCCTGCCACGGAAGGCCGTGTCTTGATCGACGGTATTGACATTCGCGAGATCGATCCCGCAAGCTTGCGCGGGCAGATCGGCGCGGTGATGCAGGAAGACTACGTGTTCTTCGGCTCGGTCGCCGAAAACGTGAGTCTGTTCGAACCCGAAATGGATCAAGATCGCATTCGCGAAGCGCTCAAAGCCGCCGCGCTGCTCGACGACATCGAGCGTATGCCAATGCGTATTGACACCCTCGTGGTGAACGCGGGAAGCGTGCTCTCAGGCGGGCAGCGGCAACGCCTGCTGCTCGCGAGAGCGCTCTATCGACAGCCCAAGTTCCTGATGCTCGACGAAGCCACCAGCGCGCTAGACAACGCGCGCGAAGCAACCGTTAATCAAGTCGTGAAGGACTTAGGCATCACCACGCTCATCATCGCTCACCGTGATTCAACGGTGGCGATGGCTGGGAAGCGGGTGGGGTTGGGTTAAGAGCGAAATCAGACTCGACTCGCTCCGAAAAACGCGTTAGTATCCGGAAGTAATTACATCGCCGCCCCCAACAAGGACGACTTCGATATCGGCGAGGTCACGCACGATAACTTCATTGACGGATACGAGTTCAGTTGCTTCGATAACTTGGCTTGTCGTGTTCATGATTGTGATCCTCAGTTTGTTGGAGTTGGATAAAACCGGATGTATGAAATATGACGCCGTCATTTAGGTAAGTCAAGTGGAAACAGGTGTTCTCGTAAATCTGATTGACGCATCGGTTGTTGAGTTCGATTGCGACGGGCTCGATGAACTCGTTGCTGAATTCGCGCCGCGCGTGCCGACGCTGCTTCGAAGCGGCAATAACGAGGATTACGAGGTTGTTTTGCGAGTCGCTCGCGTGATTGCCGTTGCGCCTTTACCGCGACCTATTTCTACATGCATCAAGTTGCTTATAGACACTGCGTTTGCATCTTCTCCTCGCGGGCGATTTGCTGAAGCTCTGTCTTTGATTGAACGAGCACTCGACCTGGCGCAAGACAACGGACTCCGCCCAGAAATGCGGAGAGCATTTAGTGTGTACAGCGCGCTAAGTACGGATGCCGGATTTCCAGCGCGTGGGGTTGAATGCGCGGTGCGTGCTATTCAAATCGCAGGTGAGTTGAACGACGATATGGGAGTGGTATCCGGTCAGATCAATTTGACTGCGGCTTTGCACAGCCTTGGTCTGTATCGCGAGTGCATGGACGTTGCGCTAAACGTCGTTGCTCGACGTCAGGATGAACCAAAGTACGCTGCTTTCGTTGCAAGTGCTCGCGGGAATTTTGCTGCATCCGCTCTAGCGCTGCGCGACTATGTTGCGGGCGCTGACGCGGCGAAAGCAGCATGCGACGCTCTGGGTTTGCCAAGAGATAGTTCGGGCATTTTTTTGCGGCTGATCACGGAGTCCAACTGGCTGAAGTGTGCGATTGGCCTAAACGACAAAACCACCGCCGCAGCGCGCCTAAACATGGTCCAGGGGCTCGCGTCCGCGTTCAGCACACCACGCACCGAACTCAATCGGCAGTTGGCTGAAGCCGCGCACGAAATCTACGCAGGCGATCTAACTATCGCCGCCGCAAGACTGTTGAAGCTGCTCGAAACTTCAAAAGCGATGCCAACCCTCTATCGCGATAACTTGGTCTTACTCGTTCGCGCCTACGAAAAAGCGCACGACCACACCGGCGTATTGATCTATCTCGGTAAGCTCGTTGAATTCCTCGCGAAGTCGCAGGTTGATAACGTGAAGCGAGCGCTTGATGCGTTGAAGGTGAAGGTGCAGACACCCATGCCGGGCAAGGATGATGTGCAGGATTTGATCGCTGCGATTCAACGCGACGGACAGCTGCCACGCAAGGATATTGAGGTGCCCGAGCCGATGTATCGCGATGCCTTCGAGCGGCTTGCAGTCACCGCGGAATTGCGCGAAGACACCTGGGGCAAGCATGCGTATCGCGTGGGTCGTCTCGCGGGGCTGCTTGCCGACGAACTGGGCTACGGTCATCGTTTCTCAGAGGAGATTGAGCTCGCTGCGCGCTTGCACGACATCGGCAAACTCGGCATTCCCGATGGCTTGTTGTTAAAGCCCGGCAAGCTCACAACTGCCGAGTTCACCATCATCCAGCGCCACACGGAACTCGGTGCGCAGCTCCTGTCGCTCTGTCCGAATCCAGCGTTTCGCATGGCGGAAGTCATCGCGCTCGGGCATCACGAGAAGTGGGACGGCACGGGCTATCCGCATGGGCTTAAAGGCGATGACATTCCCATTGCCGCACGCATTGCGGCGGTGGCGGATGTATACGACGCGCTCACTCACGTACGTGCCTACAAACATGCCTGGGAGCACTCGGAAGCGGTCGCCGAAATTGCACGTTGCTCCGGAACACACTTCGAGCCGCGCATCGTCGATGCTTTCGTGAGAATGATTGAGCGGGTACGCACGAAGTACGGCAAAAAATTCGAGAGCTATCTCGCCGCGCCGAGCTCGGTTTCGACGCTCGTGCGTGCGCGTCGCGAAATGCAGGACATGCTCGATGCGATGTATCGAATCGACGAAGAAGTTGCGCGACAACAGGCCGAAGCCTTGCACGATCCGAAGCTCGAAGTGCCGCAAAAATTGGCAACGATTGAAGAACAAAAAATCGCCAAAAACGACCCTGAAAATCCTGCTTAGCAATTAAGCAAAACACGATTTTTTGCGGTTACAGCTTTTTCGTATTTCGCCCTATTTTCATTGGCTTACAAAGCTGGAAATGGATAATCGCAAACACGTAAAACAGCCTGAATCGCCCAACTATCTTGGCAATAAGTGAAATAGCTTTTTCGTGATTTTGTAAAAATACAACACTTTTCGAAGCGAAATCGCGTGTTTATTCGCCTCGTAGGCGTGCGCTCGCGCGCGATCTCACGTTTGCAAAAGCTTCAATTGATCGGGATTCTCATCATTCTCCGGATGTGCTTGCGACCGGGTCATGGTCGCTTGCTCCCGTACGTGCGGGAGGATGTCGGCATCGCAAACAAAGGGTAAACCCGGAATATTCACGCCGGCGAGCGTTCCGAACTGCCGTCGTTCGATAATCGCGTTGCCTTGATTTGGTCGTCGCGCTTTTTTGTGCGTCGCCGCAAAACCTATGTACGAATTCGACACCCTGTCCTTGCACGCCGGGTCGCGCGCCGACCCGACCACCGGTGCACGCGCGACGCCGATTTACCAATCCACATCCTTCGTCTTCGAAGACGCCGACCATGCGGCGGCGCTTTTCAATATGGAGCGCGCGGGGCACGTGTATTCGAGGCTCTCGAACCCGACCAACGCGGTGCTCGAAGAACGTGTCGCTGCGCTTGAAGGCGGCATCGGCGCGATCTCCGTGGCATCCGGGCAGGCGGCCTTGCATCTCGCGATTTGCACTTTGATGGGTGCGGGCGGACACATCGTCGCGAGTCGTGCACTGTATGGCGGTTCGCATAATCTGCTCGATTACACCTTGCCGCGTTTTGGTATCGAGACGACGTTCGTCGATCCCGGCGATTTGGACGCGTGGCGAATTGCCATTCGACCGAACACGCGATTGCTCTTCGGCGAAACGCTCGGTAATCCCGGTAATCTCTTGATCGACATTGAGGCGGTTGCATCGATTGCCCACGACGCGGGCTTGCCGCTGATGCTCGATTCGACGCTCACGACGCCGTATTTGATTCGCCCCTTCGAACACGGCGCGGACATCGTGTTTCATTCGGCAACGAAGTTTTTGTCGGGCCACGGCACGGTGATCGGTGGCGTACTGGTCGATAGCGGTCGTTTCGATTGGGTGGGTGAAGAAGCGCGTGAGAAATTTCCAACTCTCATTGCGCCCTACAAAGGCTTTCACGACATGGTGTTCGCGGAAGAATCATCGACCGCTGCGTTCTTGTTGCGTTGTCGCCGCGAAGGCTTGCGCGATTTCGGCGCGTGCATGTCGCCAATGAACGCATGGCAGATTCTTCAAGGGATCGAAACGCTTCCTGTGCGAATGGATCGACACATCGCGAACACCCGCACCGTGATCGAGTTTTTGCAGTCGCATCCGTTCGTTGGTGCAATTCATCATCCCGACGTGTCGACGCATCGCGATCACGCGCTTGCGAAGAAATATTTTCCGAAAGGATCGAGCGCAGTGTTCTCATTCGACATTAAGGGTACGCGTGCGCAAGGCCGTGCGTTGATCGACAATTTGCGGCTCTTCTCACATCTCGCGAACGTCGGCGACGCGAAGTCGCTCGTGATTCATCCCGCGAGCACGACTCACTCGCGCATGAGTAGGGACGCTTTGAAATCAGCAGGCATCACCGAAGGTACGATTCGCCTCTCGATCGGTCTCGAATCTGCGAGTGACTTGATTGATGATTTGAAGCGCGCGATGAAGGTGGCGGAGAAGGTGAAATGAATAAGCAAAAAATTCATGCCATATCTGTCACCCCCGCGGAGGCGGGGGCCCAGACCGGGCGAGTTGATTTACCAATCACGCACAACAACGCTAAGTCGGTTCACGGTCTAGGTCCCCGCCTTCGCGGGGATGACGGCGCGGAGAGGCATGCTCGCGTATGAAGTTCACTGTTAACAACGCGACGGCCTACGCGTACAGCGGCACCAAACCCCTCGTCGAAACACAACCCACCGCCGTCTTCATCCACGGCGCGGCAAACGACCACAGCGTGTGGGCTTTGCAATCGCGTTACTTCGCGTATCACGGATGGAACGTGCTCGCGTTCGATCTACCCGGTCACGGACAGAGCGAAGGTGCACTCTGCACGAACATTGAAGCACTTGCGAAATGGGTCGCCTCTGCGTTCGATGTGCTGAATGTGAAAAACGCGACGGTGTTTGGCCACAGCATGGGCTCGCTCACTGCGCTCGAACTTGCTTCTGCGGGCGGAGATCTCGTCGCAAAACTCGGACTGGTTGGCACTGCCGTTCCGATGGCAGTAGGCGATGTGCTACTCGACAGCGCAGCAAACGACGAAGACAAAGCGCGGCGCATGATTGTCGATTGGTCTTATGCGCCTGCATCGCAGCTCGGCAACAATCACAAGGTGCCCGGCACGTGGTTGCCCGGAAACAGTCTTGCGCTGATGCGACGCATGAAACGAGGCGTGCTGCACAACGATTTGCTTGCGTGCAAAAACTATGTGCGCGGACTTGATGCAGCGGCGGCAATCAAAGTGCCGACACTGTTTGTGATCGGCGAACGCGACATGATGACGCCGCCGAAAGCAGGGCAGGCAGCGATCAGTGCAATTGCTGGAGCGAAAGTTGTGCGCTTGAAAGAAGCGGGGCACACGATGCTTTCCGAAACGCCGGATGAAGTGTTGAAGGCGCTCTGGGGTTTTGCGAATGCGTAGGGTGCGTAGCTCGCCCACGCACGCACTTCATCGAGATTCTCAAACGCGCCTTCATAAAATTCGGACGCCGCTGCATGCGTGGCAAGCCACGCACCCTACTTGAGCATGCCACGCTTCTTCTGCGAAACACCCATTCAAGAAAGCGCTCACTTCGCGCTCGAAGCTCGCGCGACTCAGCATGTGCGCGTATTGCGCATGCGCGTAGGCGACGCGATCGTGTTGTTCGATGGTCGTGGTGGCGACGTGCCAGCAACGATTTCTGAAATCGGTAAACGCGACGTTGTCGTCGCAACGCAAACGCGCGTCGCGATTGAGCGTGAACTCGCGCGGCGAATCCATTTGTTTACAGCACTGATTGCAAACGATCGCTTCGATTGGCTCATTCAAAAAGCAACGGAACTCGGCGTTGCTTCGATTCAACCGATTTACAGTGAACGTGCGCAGCGAATTCCAGGTGACGTTGAGAAGCGCGTTGCACATTGGCAAGGCGTGATCATCGCGGCATGCGAGCAGTGCGGGCGCAACACCTTGCCGGCGATTGCTGCGCCGATCACATTCGAGCAAGCGTTGGAGAGAGAGGCGTTGGGTGCGTGTGTGTTGATGGATGCCGAAGGCGATGCAGGCGTCACTCTCGAAAACGCGGCTGCAATCGAGGTGTTCGTCGGCCCCGAAGGCGGATTCACCGCGAACGAACTCGCTCGCCTGCGCGAGCACTGCGCGTACCGATTGCGTGTGGGCGCGACGGTATTGCGTGCAGAGACGGCGGCAATCGCTGCAATTGCGCGCCTGTCGTCGTGACGGCGTAGGATGGGTGGAGCGAAGCGATACCCATCAATGACAATGCAAAAAACACTCGCGTTTGGTTGAACGCCGCTGATGGGTATCGCTTCGCTCCACCCATCCTACGGTTAGGCGAGCGCACCGTGCGCGAACGCCGCCATTGATCCAAGCGTGAGCCACGCATCCCCCGCCGCTTGCCCTTTACTCTGCGCATCGAGCGTTGCGCATCGTTTTAACAATTCCGCGATACGACGCGGATCGATCGCGCCGTGTGCAAGCTCCATCGCTTTTTGGCGCTTGCCCCATACGCGGGCGTTGCGTAGCGCCTGAACGAGCGGCACCCCTTGTCTGCGGGCGAGAAATACATTTGCGAGCGCGTGCACGTCTTCAGAAATCATCCACGACAATCGTGGCGCTTGTTCGCCTTCGGCGTGCAAGCCTTCGAGCACGCGCGCGTAGCGCGCGAGATCGCCACGCAAGAACGCTTCGGAGAGTTCGTTCGGATCGTAGCGCGCAACATCGGCAACCGCCGCCATCAAATCTTCTACCGCGAGTTTCCCTTTCGGTAAAAGTAGCGCCAGTTTTTCGATCTCTTGTTTTGCCGCGAGCAGATTGCCTTCGCATCGCTCACATAGAAATTCCACAACGTCACGGTCGGTATCAAAGCCGTATTTTTTGAGTCGCTTGCCAATCCAACCCGGCAATTGCTCGCGCTCGATGATCGGCGCGGCAATGACATCACCCGAACGCGAGCACGCAGCGAACCACGCGCTTTCGGTCGCACTGCGATCAAGTTTCGGCAGATTGAAAATGTAGAGCGTGTCAGGCGCGGGATTCGTTGCGGCGCTTTCAAGAAAATCGCACGCCTCCACAGAAGGCTTCGCCGTGTTGATCGTGATCTCAACGATGCGAAGCGTCGCGAACAGCGAGAGGTTGTCGCTTGCCTGCGTGACCTCGGCCCATTTGAAATTCGCCTCAACCACAAAGTGATCGCGTTCGCTGTAGCCTGCTTTGCGAGCCTCGCTGCGAATTTCGTCGGCGGCTTCAATCTTCGTGATGAGTTCGTCGCCATGTAAGAGAAACAACGATTTCATCGTTGTTTCTCAGGACGTCGCGCGCTTATGCCCGCTAAGACGACGCGAGCTGCGCTCGCTAAGACGACAGCCTTCGGCCTAGGACGCAAAGCTTTGCGAAGATGGATAGCCATGTCTCAATTGTCTTGTGATTCGACGAGAAGTGATGCGCCGCAGTCGGTGGTCGAGCGCCGTTCGACTCGGCCAATGACGGGCGCCAAGCTTTGCGTCCCCGGATCGTGGTCCGGGGCAAGCTCCGCGACCAACGGGAGCGTCGTCTTAGCGCGTTGGCGCGTCGTCCCAGGTCGCAAAGCGACCGACGTCCTGCCGTTAAGCCGGACGCCTAACAGCCTGCAAGCGCCGCAAGATCTGGGACGCCGCGTCGAGCTGCATATCGCGGATAAGTTGTCGCTCCTCTGCCTCTTTGGCCAGAGCCTGTGACTCCGAAAATGAGAAATCTCGACGTATCGTTATTTCCCCAGGCTCGCCCCAAACGCGCTGGCGAGCGTCCACAAATTCATAAAGAATTCGGTACTCGAGTTCAAACTCGCGCGCGCGCCCGCTGCCGGAGAGGGAGAGAACGCGTTTATCGAAACTCACTTGCTGAAACCGAATCGAGAAGTCGGCCTCGTCAATCTTCGCCTTCACTTGCACACCATTACGCAGCAGCCCCTCGATGACGTCGGGCACCACCGGTGCGCTGGGACCCCCGAGCGCTGCACTAATGGGCGGCTGGATGTGAACGGTCGCAAACTCATATTTCGCGAGGCCGCGCATTTGGAAGCCGCAAGCGCTCATCATCGCTGTGGCGACGATGAGCAGGACGACGCGCGCGCGGCGCGCTAGGACGACGGCCTTTCGGCCTAGGACGACGCGCTCTTCGGCGCTAGGACGCGAAGCTTTGGTGAGCTTGTTTTTCATGCTGAACACTTACCTTATTTCGACATTGCGTTTTAGCGGCATCGCTACCTCGTCCCGCCTGAGCGTTCTCGCTTAAACGACTACGTTCACCAGACGACCTGGTACTACGATGATCTTCTTCGGTGCTCGACCTTCGCCGAATTTTGCGACTTCATCGGCTGCTGCGGCTGCGGCCTCGATCGTCGCCTTATCTGCGCTTGATGCAACCACGATCTCGCCGCGCGTTTTGCCGTTGATTTGCAACACGAGTTTGATCTCGTCTTGCACCAGCGCCGCAGCATCAGGCTCTGGCCATTTTGCGTTGAGTAGCGAGCCTTCGGTCTTCTCGAAACCGAGATCGTCCCACAGCTTGCATGTAATGTGCGGCGCAACCGGGTAGAGCGTGCGCAGCAAAATGGATGCGCCTTCGCGCGAGAGCGTAGGCGCAGCGCCTGGCTTCACGGTCTCGAGCGCGTTCAACATCTTCATCGATGCCGAGACGACTGTGTTGTATTGCTGGCGCTCGTAATCGAAGTTCGATTGTTTCAATGCGCTGTGCAATTCGAAACGAGTGGCTTTAAGTTCTGCGCTGAGCGCATTTGCATCGACCGCTCCCGCGTTCGCGATTTCAGCCGCGCGATCCGCGCAGTACGTCCACACGCGGCGCAAGAATCGCATCGCGCCTTCGACCGCGGTATCGGACCACACGGCGGGATCTTCCGGTCCGCCGACGAACATGACGTAGAGGCGCGCGGTGTCGGCACCATACTTATCGATCAAGTCTTGCGGATCAACACCATTGCGCTCAGTCTTGCCCATCTTGCCGATGCCGCCGTATTCGACGCGCGTGCCGTCGGCGAGCGTGCCGCCGTTGATGTGGCCCTTCTCGTCGTGTGTCGGCTTCACTTCGGTCGGCGGGATGAAATTTTTCGATCCGTGGCTGCCGGGCGTGTAGAAGATGTGATTCAAGAGCATGCCGTGGTTGGTCATGCGTTTGAATGGCTCGTCGAATTTGAGCAAGCCCATGTCGCGCATCGCCTTCGTCCAAAAGCGCGCGTAGAGCAGATGAAGCACCGCGTGTTCAATGCCGCCGATGTACTGATCCATCGGCATCCAGTAATCGTTGCGTGCGTCCACCATTGTCTCGGCATTTGGCGAGGCATAACGCATGTAGTACCACGCCGAATCGACAAAGGTGTCCATCGTGTCGGTTTCACGACGCGCGGGTTTGCCGCACTTCGGACAAGTGCATTTCAAGAATGCTTCGTCTTTATTGAGCGGATTGCCGCTGCCGTCGGGGATGTGATGCTCGGGCAACACCACCGGCAAATCTTTCTCTGGCACCGGCACCACGCCGCAATCGTCGCAGTGAATGACAGGGATCGGGGTGCCCCAGTAGCGCTGGCGCGAGATGCCCCAGTCGCGAAGGCGATATGTCGTTTTCTTTTCGCCCAAACCTTTTGCAGACAAGAGTTCAACGACCTTGCTTACTGCTTGTTCATAGTGCAGCCCGTCAAGAACACCGGAGTTCACACAGGACGTCAATGCTTTTGAACCGTACCAATCGTGCCATTTACTTGGGTCAAAGTCAGGCGGCGCAACCGAAACACCGGGCGACGATGGACTTCCCCAACGAGCGATCTTCGGGTCTTGTTCGATGACTTGCTTTATTGGTATGCGATACCAGTTCGCGAATGCGAAATCGCGTTCATCATGAGCCGGCACTCCCATTACTGCACCGTCGCCGTATGAAATGAGAACATAGTTGGCTACCCAAACTTCGATGTCCTTACCCGTGAGCGGATGAGTAACAAACAAGTTCGTAGGAACGCCTTCTTTCTCCTTGAGCGCGAGTTCGGCCTCAGTCGTGCCACCTAGTTTGAGGGCATGAATCTTTGACCCGAGTTCAGGGTACCTACGAATCGCTTCCACCGCGAGCGGATGCTCGGGCGCAACCGCGACGAAGGTAACGCCCATGATCGTGTCCGCACGCGTGGTGAACACGTACATCTTGCCGTCTTGAATCGGCTTGCCGTTCGCATCTTTGATGTCATGCGGAAATGCGAAGCGCACGCCTTCCGATTTACCAATCCAGTTTTCCTGAATCGTGCGCAAGCGTTCCGACCAACCCGGCAACATGTGAAGCGTCGCGTCGAGCAATTCCTCGGCGTACTTCGTAATATTCATGTAATAACCGGGAATCTCGCGCTTCTCCACGAGCGCGCCCGAGCGCCAGCCGCGACCATCGACCACTTGCTCATTCGCGAGCACCGTTTGATCGACCGGATCCCAATTCACGATTTGCGTTTTGCGATACGCGAGGCCGTTCTCCAAGCATTTCAAGAAAAACCACTGATTCCACTTGTAATACGCCGGGTCGCAGGTGGCGAGTTCGCGCGACCAATCGATCGCGAGCCCGAGCGCCTGACTTTGCGCTTTCATTACTTCGATGTTTTTGTACGTCCACGCCGCAGGCGCGACCTTCGCTTTCATCGCCGCGTTTTCAGCGGGCAGGCCGAACGCATCCCAACCCATCGGCATCAACACGTTGTAACCCTGCATCCGCTTGTAGCGAACCAGCATGTCGTTGATCGTGTAGTTGCGTACGTGCCCCATGTGCAACTTTCCCGACGGATACGGCAGCATCGAGCAGGCGTAATACTTGCCTTTCGGAAAACGCGGATCGTTTTCGATGGCGAGATAGGCGTTGGTGTCGCGCCATTGCGATTGCGCCGTAGCTTCGACGGTCTTATGGTTGTATTGGGAATCCATATCGGGGAAACGTGGCGGTTCGTATCGCAAACCGCGACCTAAAATTGGGTGATAAGCCTTTGAATTGTAAGGTTTCACACGAGGCGCACAGGGAACCAACGCGGTTACGCGCAATCTATCCGAACTCCCCAGAAGAACTGAGTTTTTTGACGCAGATTTCGCAGATTTTGCGCAGATGAACGCAGACTATTTGAAGTTAACTGACGGCATTCGCGGCACGCAGCTTCCTAAAAATCTGCGTAAATCAACTGAAAAAATCTGCGAAATCTGCGTCAAAAATTTAATCGATACGGCCTTTATGCATGCCTTGATGACACGGTTTGAACGATGGATCCCCGCTTTCGCGGGGATGACGGCGTGCGTGATTGCACTCGCTTCGTCGCCGCTCCATGCCGCCCCGATCAAAACGCCGCATGCGGAAGTCGATCTCGTCGCTTCGTTAGATGCGCTGGTTCCCGGACAAAGCTCGCGCATTGCGCTTTCAATCAAGCACGCGCCGCATTGGCACACGTATTGGAAAAACCCCGGCGATTCTGGCTATCCAACGAAAGTGACCTGGCAGCTGCCGGCGGGCTATTCGGTGAGTGAATTCGATTGGCCCGTGCCCGCACGTTTGCGCACCGGACCGATTGTGAATTTCGGCTATGAAAACGAAGTGTGGCTGCCGGCAACCGTCACCGTGCCAAAAGACGCAGCTGCGGGGTCGAGTGTGACCATCAACGGCAAAGCCGAATGGCTTGTCTGCAAAGATGTTTGCATTCCTGAAGATGGCGTCGTATCGATGACACTACCGGTTAAGGCGAACGCAACCAACGTGAATGCCGATGCGTGGGCCAAAGCGGAGGCGCGCATTCCGAAACCGCTCGCTGGCTGGCGCGGCGAGGCACGGGTGAATGGGCGCGAGATGTTCATCGAGTTGACGCCGCCCGCGACGTTCGCAACCAAACTCACAAAGTTCGACGTGTTTCCCGAAGTCGAGCAGATCACCGAACCCGCCGTTCAGAAGACCTACAAGACGTCGAATGGCTACGGTGCGATGCTCAAATTGGTCGATGGCGCGAAAGTACCCGCTGGGTTTCAGCTTATTTTCTCTTCGCCGGTAGAAATTGGGGGGAATCTTAGTTTCGGAGCTATTCCCATATCTACAAAAAACGCGAGTACGCCCCAGAACGTTGGGGCATTTACGCTCTTAGCTGATGCGTCAAGCGAAAACCAAGCTCCGGTTAGTGCCGCCGCTGCGGCGCAAGCGCCAGCCGCCAGCGATCCGGACGCCATGTCGCTGCTTGCCGCGCTGCTTTTCGCATTTGTCGGCGGCATGATCCTGAATTTGATGCCCTGCGTGTTTCCGGTGCTCTCGTTGAAGATTCTTTCGTTTGCGCAGCATGCCGGCTCCCCCTCGCAAGGGGAGGGAAGCAATGCTGTTCAACGTCGTGGCACGATGCGCGCGCACGGCTTGTTTTATGCGGCGGGCGTGGTCGCGTCGTTCCTTGCGCTCGCAGGTTTGCTGCTCGCATTCAAAGGTGCTGGCAGTGCTGTTGGCTGGGGCTTTCAGCTGCAGAATCCTGGCATCGTCTGGGTGCTGGCGGTGGTGTTTTTCCTGATCGGGCTCAACCTGATTGGCGCGTTTGAAGTGGGCAGCTTTGCGCCTTCGTCGCTGTTGAGTTTCACCGCGAAGAATCCGGGCGTCGATGCCTTCTTCTCGGGCGTGCTTGCGGTGATCGCGGCGAGTCCGTGCACTGCGCCGTTCATGGGCGCGGCGTTGGGCTTTGCGTTAACGCAAAACGCGTTTTCAGCGCTCGCCGTCTTCGCCACATTGGGTGTGGGGATGGCGCTGCCCTACGTAATTCTCGCCTGGTTTCCGAAATGGCTCGATCACCTGCCAAGACCGGGGCAATGGATGGTGAGCTTTAAGCAACTGCTCGCGTTTCCGATGTTCTTGACCGTCGTTTGGCTGATCTGGGTGATCGCGCAGCAGGCGACCATCGACGGCGCGGCGATTGCGCTCGTCGGCTTGGTCGGCATCGCATTCGGCGCGTGGTTGCTCGGCTCATTGCAAACGCGGGCGCGGCTGGCCGGTGCGGTGACGACACTCGCAGCCATTGCGCTCGCCTGGCCGACGACCGCGCTGGTGCAAGCGAATGCCACACAAACGTCCAATCCGAACAGCGCGCAATGGAAGCCATGGAATCCCGACGAGATCGAAAAGCTCAAGGCCGAGGGCAAGCCGGTGTTCGTCGATTTCACTGCGGCGTGGTGCGTGAGTTGTCAGGCAAATAAGCGGATCGTGCTTACTCGCGACGACGTTGTACAAGCCTTCGCGCAGAAAAACGTGGTGCTCATGCGCGCGGATTGGACGAACCGCGACGAGCGCATCACGTTGGCGCTCAAGCAAATGAACCGCTCGGGTGTGCCTGTGTACGCGTTGCACGCACCGGGCAAACCCGTGCAACTGTTACCCGAACTCTTGACGACTGGCATCGTCAAAGACGCTCTCGCAAAACTGTAGGAGCGAGCTTGCTCGCGATAGGCCGCCGCGCAATCGCAACGGTCGATCGCGAGCAAGCTCGCTCCTACCAAAACCCTGGGTCGCGGCAAGCCGCTCCTAGAGTTTGTGTTTCAACGAAAGGAAATCACAATGAAACGTACCCTCACACTCCTCGCCTCGGCGCTTGCTTTCACGGCTTCTGCGCACGCTGCCGACGTCGGTAAACCTGCTCCTGATTTCACCTTGACCGATGTGAACGGTAAGACCGTGAAACTCGCCGATTTCAAAGGTAAGCACGTGGTGCTCGAATGGACGAACCCGAATTGTCCGTTCGTGGTGAAGCATTACGGCTCGAACAACATGCAGACGTTGCAGAAAGACAAGACTGCGAAAAACGTCGTCTGGCTTTCGGTGAACAGCACCGCGAAGGGCCATTCGGATTACATGGCACCGGCCGCGCTGTCATCGAAAATGATCGGCGAATGGAAAGCCGCGCCGACCGGTTTGCTCATGGATGAAAGCGGCAGCGTCGGCAAGAGCTATCAAGCGAAAACCACGCCGCACATGTACGTGATCGACCCGAAAGGCACGCTCGTGTTTGCGGGCGGCATCGACGACAAACGCAGCGCGAATCCAGCCGACATCAAAGGCGCGAAGAACTTCGTTCGCGCCGCACTCGATGAATCGATGGCCGGAAAGCCGGTCTCAACACCAACCGCCACGCCGTACGGTTGTAGCGTGAAATACAGCTAAGGTTCAGTTTTCTTTGCCCCATCGAGCGGCGGTTTAAGTACGAAATATCCGCTTGTTGAGTACTGTTGTAAGTTAGTCAAACGTCTTATTTCATTGGGCTTTGGTTGATTTCTTTCACTTTGAGCCGATACGTCATCGATGCGGCAATACATTGCGCGATTGGGTGCGTGGCAATCTCGTCACCGACCACGAAAACAATCGCGCGATTGCCTTCAAACTGAAGCGTGTTCGCAAACTGTTCGCGAAATGAATCGACGAGCGTGGTTTGGCAATGAAACAGGAGCTGATAGCGATCGGGATCGCTTTTTTTCCATCCAATCCGAACCGCGCTGCCGATCGCTCGCGCGGTACGCGCCGCAAAGCGCGGTTCGCTTGCTCCGCGCGTTGCCGATTTAGCGCCTGTCGCGCGCGCGGCGTAGGCAATGTACGCAGGCTCCCCCCACTTCAGCGTTTCCTCAATGCGATCAACGCCGGGCGTTTTCTTCGCAACTTCGAAAATCAACGCCCGAAGGTGCAAGGCTCGCTCGCGAATCGCAGCCGGATACGAATCGAAAACGCGAGCTACGTCATCGTTTTGCGGATTTAGTGCTGTCATCGTCTCTCCATCCAGTCGCACGTCGTCGGGCAGATCAATGTTCTAGGAAAGCGACGAAACATAGTTTGCTATTTTTCGAACAGTTTCTTCGAAGGAAGTCTGCGGCAACGCCTCAAGTTGCGGTCACGTTTCGTACGCTTCTGGAAAGCATTCAACACGCTTAATGACGGGAGCCGCTTGCGTATTCGGGTTCGATCGACCCTGTTCCCAGTTCTCAAGCGTGCGCAGTTCGTTCGCGGTCACTTGCGGTGGGGCTTTCGCTTGAATGCGATGACTGCGTAGTCCGATCTTGCCGTCGCGTTCGGGTTTGGGCGCATCGAAGCCTTCGGTGAGTTCTGAAAAAGGACTTCGCTTTTTCTTCGCGGCAGGATTAAGAAGCGCGCTCGTCGCCTTCGCGTGGCTTCGCTCCACCTTTGCGCGACAGAATTCTCTTGAACGCGGCCATGTCCGCGCGATTTCGACGTTCCGAGAAATAGGTCGCAGTGTTTAGCGCGGCCAGCTTTTCGGCAACTGCCGTCGCTACGAATTGATTCATGCTGGTGCCTTCGCTTTGCGCAGCAAGCTCTACCGCCGCTTTTATGGAGCGCGGCAAACGGAGTGGATAAGTTGCTGTTTCACTCATGCGATCATCCTTTCGTACGTCTGTATTTTTGCAATGCATCTCTGGGCAACATCACGTCAATGCCGAATCGCTTTGGAGCCACACCAAAATCACGTTGATTAAACGTGACGATTGCCTGCGCGCCGCCGTTGACTGCGGCCTCCAATACCATTTCGTCGCCCGGATCGCGCAACTGCGGACGCCACAGAAAATGCGTCTCGACCGGTGTAACGAGTGCCGCGACCGCATCGATGAAAACGCCTAACTGCACTTTGCTCAGTCCCGCTGCGGAAAGATGCTCCTCGCGCGAACAAGACGCTTCGTACTCAATCATTAACGCGACGTTCGCCAGCAAAACAATATGACCGTTTAGCGCTTCCAAAAGCAGCGCTGCGGACGCACCAGACGGGCTTCTCATCGCAGCGACGACGACATCTGTATCGAAAACTAGTTTCACGAGGCGGAGTTTATAACATCGCGGGCGATGTTATATTTTTTGGACGCCTGTAAGCAAAAAAGGCACCCGAAGGTGCCTTTTTTTGTAACTGGTCGCCGGAACAAACCAACGAGCGAGTATCGGCGCGTCGGGCGAGGTGCTCGCGGGCGACGTGTACTTAACGTACACGAGCCGGAAAGCAACGAAGCAATGCGCCCGGAGACGAAGCTCGTTACATGTCCATGCCGCCCATGCCACCCATCCCACCCATTCCACCGCCACCCATGCCGCCACCAGCGGGTTCGT
>JAAFJI010000199.1 GCA_013298045.1 Betaproteobacteria bacterium | reverse complement strand
AGGGATGCAAGCGCCGATCGGCGGTGCGAACGTCGGAGGCTTGAATTCCATTAGGCGGCGCTACCGTTAAAAGCCCATTTAAATAAAGGCAAATCGCAATTAATAGATATTCTCATTAATTATAATTTCTCCTACACTATCTTTATTTTATGGGGCTAAAGAAGTATTATCTATTGCGCGTTTGTTCGCTGACCGCTCATCGAGCAATGTGCGGGCTTAGCGGTAACTAGTAGCGATGATGCGGCGCTGAGCGCGATGATCGGCGCGCTCGCCGACGCACCCTCTTTGCTCTACACTCGATTGGATTCCCCGCCGTAACGCCCTGCCCTCGCGTGATCATTCAATCGCTCTTAGACACCGATCTCTACAAGTTCACGATGATGCAGGCGGTGTTGCATCAGTTTCCGGGGGCGAATGTCGAGTACCGGTTTAAGTGCCGCAACGCCTCGGTGCCGCTCGCGCCGTATGTGCAGGCGGTGAACGATCAAATCGACGCGCTCTGCACACTGCGTTTTCGCGAAGACGAGCTCGCGTACCTGCGAAACCTGCGCTACATCCGCAGCGATTTCGTGGATTTTCTGGCGCTCTTTCACTTCAATCGCCGCCACATCGAAGTCAAAGCCGACGGCGATGAGCTAGCGATCGCGATTGTCGGTCCGTGGTTGCACACGATTTTGTTTGAAGTGCCGGTGCTCGCAATCGTCAACGAGGTCTATTTCCGCGCAACGCAACCTAGTCCGGATTTCGCGCTCGGTCGAACGCGCCTCACCGAAAAGCTCGCACTGGTGCGCGCGCAGTCGCCGGAACTCGGCTTTTCATTCGCAGATTACGGAACCCGGCGGCGCTTCTCCCACGCCTGGCAGCGCGAAGTGCTCAGTCAGGTGAAGGCGAGTGTGCCGCAGAATTTCGTCGGTACGAGCAACGTGTTTTTCGCGAAAGAGCTCGGGCTGCTCGCGGTCGGAACGATGGCGCACGAATGGCTGCAAGCCGCACAGGCGTTGGGTCCGAGGCTTCGCGACTCGCAGCGCTGGGCGTTTCAGAAATGGGCCGACGAATATCGCGGCGACTTAGGTATCGCGCTGTCGGACGTCGCCGGACTCAAAGCCTTCATGCGCGATTTCGACATGTATTTCTGCAAGCTTTTCGACGGCGCGCGGCACGACAGCGGCGAGCCGATTGCCTGGGGCGAGGCGATCATTGCGCACTACCTCGCCAACCGGGTCGATCCGAAAACCAAAACCCTCGTGTTCAGTGACGGGCTCACGTTCCCGCGCGCCATCGAGCTGGCCAAACACTTCCAAGGTCGCGCCCGCACCGCCTTCGGCATCGGCACCAACCTCACCAACGACTTGGGCGACACGCCGCTGCAAATCGTGCTCAAAATGGTTCGCTGCAACGGTCAGCCGGTGGCGAAACTCTCCGACACCCCGGCCAAAACGATGTGTGACGATCCGTCGTATCTGGGCTACCTCAAGCAGGTGTTTGAGATCGACGCAGCCTGATTGGCGTGGCTCACACGAAGCTTCCGCGCTTCGAAATTAAGAGACTCGCGAAATGCGAGGCGCGATGCAACACGAACTTTGTGCGGCGAAAACAACTTAGCTCTTCAACGCCTCATTAAATATAGAGAATCGTCATTTTTAATGTATTTACATGTATTAAGTTGATTTCTATTTTTTTCTTTTTTTTATAGGGCTTACCGGCAATAAGTTTTATGGCGTACGCACGGTTCTACCCATAATCCGAGTTTTGCCTGGCTGCGAAGCGGTTATCGCCCGTAATTCGAAAAAATAATTGCGTGGCGATGATCCAAAGCGACCCGCGATTACGTCTTCGTAGTTGCATCGTCGTTTTTGGAGCAAAAAATGCACACGGTTCAGTTGAGTTTCGCCCGACGCGCGTTCGCGTGCGGACGCCCACCCATGCGCAAAGGCGTGATGCTGCTTTTCGCGGCGATATTTCTCGCGCTGGGGGTTGCGATGCCTCGCGCGAGCGCGCAAACCTGCCCGTTCGACGATGGCAATTCAACGCTCACCAACGACGGCCTCGTGCTCACGCGCTACGCACTCGGCATTCGCGGGTCGCCGCTGCTCGCCAACACCGATTTCGCCGCCGCCGATCCGGCGCTCGTCGAATCGCATATCGCCTGCCCGGCTTGCGGTTTGCGCATTACAGATGATCGCGATGGCTTGAACAATCCGATTTTCACGGCAGCGGACGCAACGATCATTAGCCGCAAACTCGCGGGACTCAGCGGCGATGCTCTCACCAACGGCCTCGCGCTTGGCAGCGGTGCGCGCAACACGCCGGCTGCGGTGAATTCGTTTCTGCTCGCGGGATGCGGCAACACAGGCGGAACTGTGACTAATATCACGGCAGGCACCGGGCTTGCGGTGTCACCCAACGCAACCGGCGGTTCGATCACGACGACCGGAACGATTCAAATTGCGACTGGAGGCGTTGGAAATGCGCAGTTAGCGTCCAACGCAGTCACCATTTCGAAAATCGCGGCAGGGGCGGTGGGTATCAATCAAATCGCTGACGCCAGCGTGAGTCAATCCAAGTTGGCTGAGTTCAATTCCCCAACTGCTGCGGGCCAATTTCTTTCGACAACGGGGCCAAGTCCCGGCGGTCAATTGCGCTGGGCAGATCCACCCGCGTTATCCTGCGTTGCCGGCGCAGACGCCGCGCTCACAGTAAACGGCGGGTCGCAAGACTGCGCAACCTCGGCGTGCCCAGCGGGTTACACGGTAACGGGCGGTGGTACTGTCGGTGGCAGCACCAACACGTTTAGTTTCTACCAGTACGCCAACGGGGCGTCGGGCAATGGATGGCGTGTTTGCGCTCAGGTAGGCGGTAGTGCAGCCGCAGAGGTGAACTTCACCGTGCGAGCCCGCTGCTGCAAAGTGGACTGAGTCGTAGCCCAAGTCCGCGCCGATAGCAGCGGGGCACGTCTGCGATACTCGCAGCATGCCCGCGATACCTCTTTCCCCCGCGCAACGCGCGCAAGTCCTCCTTCTCTCGCTCTGCCAGGCCCTGCTCTTAACCAACTCCGTCATCCTAATGGCGGTGAGCGCGCTTGCGGGCTACATGCTCGCCGAAAACAAGATGTGGGCGACCTTGCCTGCGATGACTTATGTGATCGGCTCGGCGCTGAGCGCAATGCCAATTGCCAACGCGATGCGAAAGTTCGGTCGGCGGCGCGCGTTCATGCAAGGCAGCGTGCTCGCGATGATTGGCGCGATCATCTGCGCGGGCGGCGTCATGGCGCACAGTTTTTGGGTACTCTGTTTGGGCACGCTCGCGATCGGTTACTACAACGCGACCGGTGCGCTGTATCGTTTCGCCGCCGCAGACGCGGTCACCGGAGAGAACAAGCCGCGCGCGATTTCGCTTGTGCTCGCGGGCGGCATCATCGGCGGCTTGATCGGACCGGAAAGCTCGAAGCTCACCAAGGATTGGCTTTCGGTGACTTACGCCGGCACGTATCTTTCGCTCGTCGGCTTCGCGATCCTCGCGCTCGCGCTGCAATCGCGTTTGCAATTGCCGCCGATTGCGGAGAATGCGTCCGACAAACCTGCGCGACCGCTTTCGCAAATAGCCAGACAACCGAAATTCATCGTCGCCTTGATGGCCGCCGCGCTCGGCTACGGCGTGATGAATTTGTTGATGGTGGCGACGCCGCTCGCGATGAATTTCTGCGGGCATCCGTTCAAGGAAGGCGTGTTTGTGTTGTCATGGCACGTGGTTGGCATGTTCCTGCCGAGCTTTTTCACCGGCGATCTGATCAAACGATTCGGTGCGCTCAAAATCATCTTGGTCGGCGTGTTGCTCAATTTCGTATCGATTGCGATCAATCTTTCGGGCGTCACGGTGTCGCATTTTTGGTTCGGCCTCATCGTACTCGGCGTCGGCTGGAACTTCATGTTCATCGGCGGGACGGCGCTGCTCACCGAGACCTACGAACCGCACGAGAAAACGCGTGTACAAGGCTTCAACGACATGCTGATATTCGCAACCATGGCCATCTCGTCGTCTAGCGCTGGTTTGCTTGTCAATGCGCGCGGCTGGGAGATGGTGAACTACACCGCGATTCCTGCCGTCGGGATCGCGCTCGTCGGCGCGACCGCGCTCATGATTGTCACAGCACGCACGAAACGCGCTCTGCCAACAGTCGAGCATTAAAAAAAGTAGCTTTCTTGTTCTATGCCACGATTTTGAAGACGATTACGCAAAAAATAATGAATGTTGTTACTTATTTTTTATTGGCGCTTGTTTTTAAAAAACTAGGCATTCACGATCATTGTCGTATTTTGTTCTAAAGATTCGTCTTTACGCGTAGCATTTGCGAAGTTTTAGAGATGTTGGTTTGCGCCGGTTCAACTTGACGGAGAACCGCCTTCGCAAGCGCACCAACCCGCAGCAAACGCCGCTGGTCGTGGCTCTGGCCTCGCCCGGTGAGCGTCGGCGCGCGAGCGAAGCGCGCATTTTTTTTGTAATACACGTCCGGGGGCTACATGAAATCACTGCATCTGCGCATCAGGCGCGTCGCGAACGCGTTGACTGCGTTCACCCTATTTTCGCTTTGGTTTGCGGCATCGATCGGCGCGGTCGCACTGCCTGACGGCCTCGGTCGAATCGACTCGTCGCGGAGCTCTCCGGTAGATCAGGCGGCTTATCGGAGTGAAAGCGGTCGGCACAAGGTGCTGATTGAGCGAGATCGAGTCCAGCAACTGAAGTCGCTCGCCGCTAGCGCCACGCGTATCCACGACTACGGCAGCTTTCAGGTGCTTGAGCTTGATCGCGCCAGCGCCGATCGATTGATCGCAAGCGGCGCAGCCAACAACGCCGACGCACAGAATCTTCTAATGCTCAACACTGGAACAATTGACACAACCGCGCCGGTCGCCGCCGCGCTCACGCGCAAGTCGCTTGAGGTTGGCGACGAGAAGCAGTTGCACCTGGTGCAATTTCCTGGCCCGATCAAGCCTGAGTGGTTCAGCGCGCTTGAAGCAACCGGTGTAAAGGTGGTCGTTGCGATTCCAAGCAACGCCTATCTGGTTTATGGCGATCGATCCTCGCGCGAAAAGGTTGCTGCGCTCGCGGCCACGGGCACGGCACAGTGGGACGGTCCGTATCTTTCCGACTATAAGGTTCAGCCGGGTGCCTATGAATCGCAGCGGCGCAGCGGCGAAAAATCGGCGATCGCGCCGACTGCGGCACCGGTGTCGAATCGCTTCGAAATTCAGTTGGTCAAAGACCCGGTTTCGAACGCCGCGACCGAGGCGCGGATCGCCTCGCTGGCGGCGAGTGCAAAGATCGTGTTCCGCTACGAAATTCTCAACTATGTGAACCTGCTGGTTGAGCTGCCGGAGGTGATGATCGCCGACGTTGCCAAACGCCCGGATGTGATCTCAGTGGCGGCCTACATCGAACCGAAGCGAAACGATGAGCGGCAAAATATGATCCTGGCGCGCAACGTAAGCGCCGCCTCGCCGATCGCGCCGCTCGCTGGTAACTATCTCGATATCCTCACCGGTTGGGGCTTCACGCAGTCTCAGTTCAATAGCTCTGGGCTTGTCGTCGACGTCGCCGACGACGGCGCAGATCGTAACCCCGGCTCCGGCGATCCGGGCACCATCCCGCAAAACGCAAACTCGGGATCGGAGCCGGTGCCCGTCGTGATGTCGCCGCGCCACTTTGTGTTCTACCAATCGGGATCAAAGACGCAGGCCTCGCGCTTTGTGTACAAGGGGCGCTGGGGAACCGGAAGCGTAGCGGATCTCGGCCTTGGCTTGAGCGGTCACGGTCAGCTCAACATGAGCATCATCGGCGGCTACGTGCCGGATAGTTTCGATACTGGCAACACGCGCGTCCACCGCGACAACGAGGGCTTTCGATTCGGTCTTGGCGTTGCCCCGTTCGTTCGCATGGGTAACTCCGTCATTTTTGATCCGAACTTCACCACGCCCAACCTACCGAACATGTTGAACGCGGCCTACGCGAGCGGCGCGCGCATCAGCAGCAATAGCTGGGGCGCAAACTCCGGCGGCGCGTACACCGCAAACTCGCAAGCCTACGATGCATTGGTTCGCGATTCGCAAGCCGGGACTGCTGGCAATCAACCAATGCTGGTGGTATTTGCAGCGGGTAATGCGGGACCGACGGCAACTACTGTCGGCGCGCCCGCGAGCGCGAAAAACATAATTACGGTCGGTGCTGCGGAGGGCGTTCGCTCGCATTCTGCGGCCAATGGCGGCAATGCAGGAAACACCACTGGTGCGGACGGTTGTGGCACGCCCGACACCGACGCCAACAATGCAAACGACGTCGCGCCGTTTTCCTCGCGCGGGCCGACCGCCGACGGGCGCGTGAAGCCAGACATCATGGCTCCAGGCACCCATATCACCGGCATCAGCTACGTCGCGGCGAGTGCCGACGCGCTCACGCCGCCAAACAATAATGGGCTTGCAGACGCCGGGTTCCGCGCCGATGGCGT
>JAAFJI010000198.1 GCA_013298045.1 Betaproteobacteria bacterium | reverse complement strand
GCGTTGCGAAAAGCGCGCGATCAAACATCTCGGTCTCGGGCGCGCGGCCTTCGAGCACGTCGAGCACCTGTCGATAGCCGACGCAGCGCATTGAAGCCATTTCCGCGGTAAGTGTGTATTTCATCCGGAGCGATTTCACCTCATCAACGAAACCGGCGTCAAACATTTCCCGCAATCGACGCTCGCAACGCGCATGTAGCCATTCGCGATGCTCAGGCAACCAGCGAATTGCAAGGTGAGCTATATCTGTCATTGCCCTGTTTTTTCTATCTTGCATCGAAGAAAGCGGCTTTCCCGTTTGCAGCCAAACCTCATAGGCACGTCCGATTCTCTGGGAGTCTGTCGGCGGGAGTCGGGACGCGGTAGCCGGATCAACCTTCAGCAGCGCCTCGTGAAGGGCTTCGATGCCGTTCGCGCGAATCATCGCACTCACCTCGTCACGAACGGCCTGGTCAGTCGGCGGCACATCGCTCATACCAACCAGCAAAGCGTTTGCGTAGAGCATCGTGCCGCCCACCAGCAGCGGCATTCGACCGCGCGATTGAATATCGCGAATCGCGTTCATTGCGTCGTTCAAAAATTGAGCGACCGAGTAGCGCTCAGTCGGATCAATCAAATCGATCAAGTGGTGGGATACCCGAGCTTCGTCCTCTGCGGTTGGTTTCGCCGTACCGATATTCATGTCGCGATAAACAAGCGCCGAATCGATGCTCACGATTTCGGCGTTGAATCGCTCGGCGAGCGAGAGCGCAGCGGCGCTTTTACCGCTTGCGGTAGGGCCGATAAAAAGAACGACAGGCGGCGCTGGCAATGTACAGCCTCGCTACGTCCTGTAGGCGCGGGCTTGACCGCGCGATCGGCAGACGCCGAGCGACTTCATCGTCCGCGCATGAAGAGCGAATCTAGCTCTTTCATGGTCAGCTGATACCACGTCGGTCGCCCATGGTTGCATTGCCCGGAGCGCTCGGTGACCTCCATTTCGCGAAGCAACGCGTTCATCTCAGCCACGGTCAGAGCGCGGTTGGCGCGCACCGCCGTGTGACAGGCCATCGTCGAGAGCAACTCGTCGCGCGCGGTTTCGATCGTCGCGCTCACGCCCATCTCGTCGAATTCAGCGAGCACGTTGCGCACAAGCGCCTCAATACCTGCATCGGCGAGCAACGTCGGCACCGACCGAATCGCAAGCGTGTTGGTTCCAGTGACGCTTAGATCAAACCCAAGCATTGCGAGCAAGTCGCGATGAGCTTCGACGGTCGCGATCTCTTTCGCGCTCGCTTGCATAACAGTCGGGATCAACAATCGCTGCGTTGCGACCGCCGTGTTTTTTCCTAAACCACTCGCACGCAACTTCTCGAACACGATGCGCTCGTGTGCGGCATGCATATCGATTAGCACCAGCCCTTGCGCATTTTGCGCAAGGATGTAAATGCCGTGCAATTGGGCGAGTGCGAAGCCGAGTGGATGGTCGCCAGACGGTAGTGACGCGAATTCGCGTGATTGAGCGCGAGCTGCATCAAGCGGAGCGCTAAAAGCCCCCTCCCCTTCAAGGGGAGGAGTGACAAGCTTGCCGCGTTCCGCTCCGGGGTGGAGATGGTTTTCCGCCGAATCGCGAAGTTCATGCGACCGACTCGCCCCAAACATAAACGAAGCAACCTGCTCGCTCACCTTCAAGTCAAGCGTCTCGGTTCGCGGCTGGTATGTGAATCTCGGCGGTGCTTGCACCGGCGCGCTCACCTCAATTTGTTGCCCAAACAATTTCGGCGCGGCGGACGCCGCAGTCTCTGTTGAAGCGCTTGAAGAAAGCGCTCGTTCTACCGCGCGCCGCACAAACTGATGCACCGCCTGCGAATCGCGAAAGCGTACTTCGGTTTTCGCCGGATGCACGTTCACATCGACCGCGCGCGGATCGAGTGTCAGCGACAACACAAACGACGGCGCACTCGCGCCATGCATCTGATCGCGCAGCGCGTCGCGAATGGCGTGCAAGACGACACGATCACGCACCCAGCGCCCGTTGACAAACAAATGCTGCGCATCGCGATTGGATACAGCGGAATTCGGTCGCAACACAAAGCCTGCAATGCTCAGCATCCCACCAACGACTTCCACGCGATTTGCCGAAGCGAACCAGTCGCGCGAAAGCACTTCGGCGACACGATCCTCGCGCGCTTGCGCGGGCACGCGCAGAGCAACGCGATCGTTATGCTTCAACTGAAAAGCAACATCAGGTCGAGCGAGCGCAGCGCGTTTCACCGCTTCCAAGCAATGTGCAAACTCCGTGGCTTCGGTCTTTAGAAAACGACGACGCGCTGGCGTGTTGAAGAAAAGTTCAGCGACAGAGACTGTCGTACCGTTTTTAGCCGATACCGGTTCGATCTGATGGAGAACGCCACCTTCGGCGCGAACACGAAGTGCGCTTTCGCTGTTTGCAGCGCGGCTCGTGAGCGACAAACGCGAAACGGAGGCAATCGAGGCGAGTGCTTCGCCGCGAAATCCGAACGAAGCAACGGCTTCGAGATCGTCGAGTGTCGCGATCTTCGAGGTCGCATGCCGCGCGAGCGCGAGTGGCAATTCATCACCGGTAATGCCGTGTCCATCATCGCTGACTTGCAGCAGCGCCGTGCCGCCGGCTTTGAGTTCAACATCGATCGCCCGCGCACCGGCATCGATTGCGTTTTCGATCAATTCTTTGAGCGCAGCCGCTGGCCGTTCGATGACCTCGCCTGCCGCAATCTGATTGACCAGGTGATCCGGAAGTGCGCGAATTTGTCGCGTCGCGGCGACAGCGGAATCGCTGGCTGCCTGCATCGATGCGGCCTCTGGCAGAATCGCGGGACTTTGCAAAGACCTATCGAGATCGGCATAAAAGGAGGACGGCGCGTTCACGCGTCGAATTGTATGTTGCGCGGTCGATCGCAGATTTTGAGACGCGTGCGGTTGACACTAGCTGCGGCAGCGGCGGTGGTGTTTGTTGTGCCGGCGTCGGCGCGGCACGACGGCGGTGTGGCGCACCTCGGACTGTCGATGCTGCCGCCCGCCGCACTACAACTCGACGGGGTGCCGATCATCGCACAGGCGCTCGCCGACGACATCGAGCCGTACGGCGAGTTCTATCCGACGCGTTTCATTGGCTGGCATCCGATCGAGCAGGACATGTTGATTCTGCGTCGAAGCGGCAACATCAATCAGCTTTTTTTGCTCACCGACCCACTCGCCAAACCCGTCCAGCTGACTCGCGGCAAAGAGCCGATTCGCGATGCCATGTTTGAACCCAAACGCGGCAGCTACATCTTGTTCGCTCGCGATAACGGCGGCGATGAAGCGACGCAAATCTATCGACTCGATCCGAAGACGCACGAGGAGAAACAGCTCACGGCAAACGGCGAGCTGCATGCGATTGGTCCGTGGAACAGCGCGCGCGACAAGGTCATTCTCACTTCAAGTCCGCTCGATCGAGCCGGCAAGCGCGAGCAAGCCGTTCTCGATATCTTTGCGATCAACCCCTTGCAACCCGAAGCCCGATTTAAGCTCGCGAGCCTGGTTGGCGCGGGCTGGAGCGTAATGAAGTGGCTCGATCGTGAAAATCGCCTGATCGTGCGCGAGAGCCTCTCCGAGGTGAAGAGCCTGGTGTGGTCGCTCGATCTGGCCAGTGGCAAAAAGACAAAACTCGACGACGCGCTCGCGCTCGACGAGCTCGATACGAGTGAGCGCTGGGTCTACCGCCGAATGCTGGATGACGATTTCGTCCGGCTTTCGCGAACCGATTTGCGCACCGGCGAGCGGGAGTGGATTACCAAGAAGTTTCCCCATGACGTTGACACCTGGTCGGTATCGCGAACCAATGGTCGAATTGCGGTGCTAGTCAACGTCAACGGTCTTGCACAGCTCAAGCTCTTTGCCGAGGATCTCACGGCGCTGCCGGCGCCCGCGGTGCCAAGCGGACTCATCACTTCGGTGGCTTGGCATCGCAATGGGCGCGATCTCGCGCTCACCATCGAATCGGCGGATTCTCCGGGCGAGGTGTTCTCGATGGACGTCGATACCGGGCAGCTGCTGCGCTGGACGCAGCACCCGGCAGTCGCCGAGGTGGATCGTCCGTTTGCAGAAGCCGAGACCATCGCCTGGCGCAGCTTCGACGGGCTCGCAATTACCGGCCTCATCCACCGACCGCCGCCCGCAATCGCAAAACGTTTTCCCGGCAAACGCCCGGTAATCATTAACGTACACGGCGGTCCGACGGCGCAGTCGCGACCAGGTTTTCGAGGTCGCAGCAATTTCTGGATCAACGAGCGAGGAATCGTCATGATCTACCCGAATATTCGCGGTTCAAGCGGTTTCGGCAAAAAATTTCGCGAGGCCGATAACGGTCGGCGTCGCGAAGATTCGGTCAAGGACATCGGCGCGCTGCTTGACTGGATTCAGACCCAGCCCGATCTTGATCCGTCGCGCGTCGCGCTGATGGGCGGCAGCTACGGCGGCTATGTCGTCCTTGCGGCGAGTGCGAAATACGCTTCTCGGATTGCCGCAGCCTATAGCTCGGTCGGCATCTCGCATTTCGTCAGTTTTCTCGAAAATACTGAAACCTACCGCCGCGATCTGCGGCGCAGCGAGTATGGCGATGAGCGCGATCCGGAAATGCGCAGGTTTTTAGACGCGATTTCGCCGCTTACCCACGCCGACAAGATTCGACTGCCGCTTCTCGTGTCTCAGGGCAAGAACGACCCGCGCGTGAACTACACCGAGAGCGAACAAATCGTGAAAAAAGTTCGCGCCAACGGCACCCCGGTTTGGTACGTGCTCGCCGAGGACGAGGGTCACGGTTTTGCCAAACGCGCGAATCAGGATTTCCAGTTCGCTACGACCACCACGTTCTTCGACAAATATTTGCTTCGTAAATCTAACGGCTCTACCAAATAATGCCCTATAAAAAAAGAAAAATATTCGGTTTATTTGCTAAATTGATTTGTTATTTTTCTTCTAATTTCCCCAATAAATATAGGGCAAAAGGCGGATATGTTAGCCGTGGATCTTTTTGATCGCCATAAAACGCCCGCCGTTAGGTACTTACGCATGAATTGGTGAATAATCTGACACGGGTAGTGTCATTGCACCTCCCGACGTCGTTCGCGCGACGCCAGACACCTCCGACTGAACATGACCACCGCCGACCTCGTCGCCTGCCTGCTTGCCTACCTGGTCGGCTCGCTCTCATTTGCGGTGATCGTGTCCAACGCAATGGGGCTCGCCGATCCAAAGAGCTACGGCAGTGGCAACCCCGGCGCGACCAATGTGCTGCGCAGTGGCAGCAAGAAAGCGGCCATTTTCACGCTACTCGGCGACGTTCTAAAAGGCGTGGTCGCGGTGCTCGCCGCCAAATACTTCGCGACCCAGTTCGGCATCACCGCGCTCGGCATCGCCCTGGTGGCGGTCGCTGTTTTCCTCGGTCACCTATTTCCACTTTATTTCGAGTTCAAGGGGGGCAAGGGTGTCGCGACCGCCGCCGGCGTTTTGTGGGCACTCGACTGGCGCGTCGGTCTCGCGTTGACCCTCGTGTGGGCGCTCGCGTTCGCCGCGACGCGGGTGTCGTCGCTCTCGGCGCTGGTCGCAAGCGCTGCGGCACCAATTGCCGGCTACTTTTTCTTCGGTCTCACGCCAATTTTCTGGGCAACGCTCGCGATGATGGCGCTACTCGTCTGGCGACACCAATCGAATTTGCAGCGGTTGCTTTCGGGGGAAGAAAAAGCGTTCAAGCGATAATCTCTTCGTTGGGTTATTACGTGGAAATGGACGCATGAAGAAACTTTTGCTGCACGTTCTGTTGGGAGTAGTTTGCGTTGGCTTGCCGGGCTGTGGGGCGGACGATTCGCCGAACTATGGCGCACTAAAAATTACCGACGGTCCGGTTAGTGAGTTTGCGCCTTGTAAAGTCGTGACCCGGCTGGGCAATAGCAGCTCGACCACCTTTAGCTGCGATCGCGGTGGTGGGCAAACTGAGAGCTTGATCGTTGGAATACAGTTGCCCTACCAGTACGTGATCTACAAGTTTGAAGGGGCAAGCGATCCAAATCGCAACTACGAGTTTTCGGCGTCGTGCGATAGGACTGCGACGTCCGGTAGCCGCACTTGCCGCGAGACCGGTGATTTTCCGCTCGGAATTGCCCTGAGTACGCCGTCGCCGAAGACTGTGCGATTCGACAACGTCCGTTTGAAATCGGACAAAAGTGTGTCCGGAAAAGACATTTTTTTGAACGGAACTCTCAAAGAGGAATGAGCTGGCTTACTTCAGTTAATTCCGTCAACGCCCAACGCGGTCGCACATTGATCGCGTAATCGAACTTGGCTTCTGCCAGCCGGAGCGCGCCGACGTGCGCAATCATCGCTCCGTTGTCGGTGCATAGAGCGACCGGCGGGTAAAACACCGTCGCACGGATTTTTTCTGTGGCTCGGTCGAGCGATGCTCGCAAACGCCGATTTGCACCGACCCCGCCTGCAACCACCAATTGCCGCAAGCCAGTCTGCTTCATGGCGGCGATGGATTTCGCAACCAGGCAATCAACGATGGCGGCTTCAACGCTCG
>JAAFJI010000197.1 GCA_013298045.1 Betaproteobacteria bacterium | reverse complement strand
CCGAGCGCTCGGCTGTTGTGGATGCGTCCCCGGTGAGCCCTCGGCTCTGAGCACCGAGCGACAGGTAGGCAATTCGTGTGAGCGGGTTGTCGCTGCGCTTGTTGATCTCGCGATTGAATTCGGCAAGGCTTCGCGCATCTCTGGTCGCGATGACGCGCCCACCAGGCTGCGCCTTGCCCTCCTTCGCCCGCCCGCTCCACTCGCCGCCAAGCGCGCTCCACGCGCGACGAATCGAACGATCGGCGTAGTCGGTGCGATCAAGCACGTTAATTTCGGTGGCGATGTCGCACTGTTTTGGAAATTCGCCCAAGAGCGCGACTCGGATGCGCCCACTCGCCGCGCGATCGACGCGCGGAATCTTCCACAGGTTCTCCCAGGCGCTGCACGGTTGATCGACCAGCGTCATTTCAGAGACAAATTCGACATCGGTCATGGGCGGGCCGAAGGCGATGCGCAGTTCGGTATCGCTCGACGAGAGCGCGAGCTGGTTTAAGTTCGAGCCGAGCATCAGCGCATCCGGAATCACGTTGTAGCGAAACTCCGGCGCTTCGTCGAACGGCGGCGCGTTTTCATACGGACGCGGCGGCTGAAAAAACTCGCGATCAAGGATCAAATCGCCTTCGATCTTCGCGACCCCCTTGGCGCGCAGCGCTCGCAGCATGCCCTCCATCTGCGCAATCGTGAGCTCGTCGCTACCGCGACCGACGAGCGCCAGATCACCGAGCAGTCGATCGCCCTGTTGTATCGCCGCCGTGGTGAGCGACGCTTCACCGCGGTACGCGGGCTTCAGGGTGTCGAGTGCGACGATCGAGGTGAGCACTTTGATCGTTGACGCCGGCTGCATCGGCTGGGTTGCTCGCACTGACCAGCGCAGCTCGCCGTCCGCCAGCCGCATCACAACGCCGCCGAGCGCCGATTCGGGGATCGCTGCCGCCTGCATCTGCGCGAGCACGGAACTAGGAATGGCTGAGTCAGCGCTCGGCGCGACCGACGCCACCGATGCGATTGACGCACTCGGCGCAATTGGCGCAATCGGCGGCGGCGTCGCACAGCCAGAGAGCCCGCCCACGGTCGCCGCCATCAGCGAAATGAGGGCGACGACGCGCGATGGGGCAGCAAAATTCATCATGCCGCAATCGTATGCGAGCAAAACGGCTGTGCTGCACACCCGCCTTGGACTACAAAAAAACAGCATGAGCCGCAGTCAGGAATTTGCGATTATATAAATTGACTTGTATGCCTATGTAAATAGTGGCTCTATAAATATTTATTACATTATCTATATACATAATAAATTCACTTTATTTGTTATTTATATGGGCGTAAACGCACATAGTTATTTGCGGTGCGTCCGCAAGCCCGTGCCGACGCCAGTCAACGGGCTTGATGTTTGATTTTCGCCACCATTGCCATGCAATTTTCGCAACGCACGATGCGCAATTTGACACGGTACCCGGTGCGCGTCCCATAATGCCAGTTAGAAACCAGTGCGTCGTCGAGATTCGGTGTCGCACTCCAGTTTTGTGCGGCGGCGCAGCGTTTGGGGAGATCGCAGCGCCACTGCAATCGGTAAGGGTCGTCGCGATCCTTGCATCGCAACCGTTCGTTTCCAATTCGAGAGGGATCACGTGAAACTGAAAAAAATTGCTTATGGCATTTCGCTGTCGTTGGTGGCAGCCCCTGCGCTGTTTGCTCAAACAAGCGCGACCGATCCACAGCGCGTCGAGCGGGTGGAAGTTACCGGCTCCAACATCAAACGCATCGCCGACGAAGGGGCGCTGCCGGTCCAGGTGATCGATGCCGCGACCTTCGCGAAGCTCGGGATCGACAACGCCGAGCAACTGCTCGCAATCATCAGCGCGAACGGCAACGGGATTGACAATCAGGTCACCAACCAGGGCTCCGACTTCTTAAACAGCACCGGCAAGAAAGGCCCGAATAACGGCGCGTCCAACGCTTCGTTGCGTGGGCTGGGTGCCGAATACACCTTGGTGCTTTTGAATGGTCGCCGGGTTGCAACCCATGGTCTGAGCGGCAGTTCGGTGGACCTAAACACCATCCCGCTCGCGGCAATTCAGCGCGTCGAAATACTCAAAGACGGGGCGTCCGCGATCTACGGCACCGACGCAATTGGCGGCGTGATCAACTTCATTCTGCGCCGCGACTACAAAGGCTTTGAGGTCAGCGCCTTCGCCGACGTCACCGAGCAGGGTGGCGGCAATATTTTCCGCGGCTCACTGTTGGGCGGTTTCGGCGATCTGAACCGTGACGGCTTCAACGTGATGGCAAGCCTGGCGTTCTCGCAGAACGATCGCCTGCGCGGACGCGACCGCAGCTTTCACAACGGCTACCAACCGGATCGCGGTCTGGTGCCCGACACTACCGGAACGCCTTTCGCAAATATCGGCGCGGCAAGCGGCACCGCGCTCGGCGCCTCGTTTCGCCTGCCCGGCAGCACGCAAAACTACAACCGATTCAATCCGCTCGCTGCGCAGGGCAAATGCAACACGATTGAAGACATGTACGCCTATCGCGGCGACATCACCGGCTTCAATAACAGCAATCAGGCTTGCGTGTACGACTACGGCAAACAATGGAGCCTGATGCAGCCGGTCGAGCGCACCAATTTCGTCGGCCGCGCCACGTTTAAGCTCTCCAACGAGCACACCGCGTTTGTCGAAGCGGTCGCCTCGAAAGTCGAATCGGCGGTCGAATACACGCCAATCCAGATTACCAACCGCAACTATCCGGCATTCATTAAAGATGCCAACGGTAACGACGTTCGCTCGCCCTATTACCTGGACCTGACCGGACAAGTGCCGGGCTTTAACAATCAGTTGCCAATTCGGATTCGCTGGCGCTGCCTCGAATGCGGACCGCGCCAGCAAGACACCCAGACCGATGCCTACCGCGTGTTGGGCGGACTTGAAGGCACGATTGCTGGATGGGACTACAAGTTCGGCTTCTCGGCGGCCGAGAGCAAGTCGAACACGGTGCTCGGCGACGGCAACATGGTTACCGACAAAATCACGGCAGCGCTCGCGACCGGCCTCATCAACCCGTTCCTGCAGCCGGGACAGACGCAAACTGCGCAGGCCATGGCGCTCATCAACGATGCCAAGGCGAAGGGTCTTGCGCTCTATGGCGGCAAAGCCACGGTGTCGCAGGTTGACGCGAGCGCGAGCAAAGAACTCATGCAGCTGCCGGCCGGTCCGTTGGCCGTTGCAGTCGGCGTTGATGTACGAAAAGAAACGTATCGATTCCGCGAAGATCAGAGCGCGCAACCTGCAATCCTTGGGGTGAGCGCGCCTGCGTCGCTTGCAAAGGCGAGCCGCGACATCACCGCGATTTACGGTGAGCTGCAAGTGCCGATCGTGAAAAACCTAGACGCACAACTCGCCGCACGCTACGACAACTATAGCGACGTAGGATCGACCACCAATCCAAAGGTCGCGCTGCGTTGGCAGCCGGTAAAAACGGTGGGGTTCCGCGGTTCATACAGCACTGGGTTCCATGCGCCGGACTTCAACGCGCTCTACGGTGGCGACACCATCGGTCAATTCAACAGCGACATCAACGACCCGGTGCTTTGCCCCACCGGCAACGAACCGACCGGCTGCGGCATTCGCCCGGGGATCACTGGCACCAGCAACACACAGCTCAAGCCGGAGAAATCGAAGCAATGGTCGGTTGGCTTGCTGTTTCAGCCGACACCCGCCATCAGCGGCAGCATCGATTTCTGGCAAGTTGAGCTCAAAGACCGCGTCGGTGCGATCTCGGGTCAGCTCCTCATCAGCCAGTACGAACGCTTCAAGCAGTACGTGATTCGCGACGCCAATGGCGAAATTGACAGCGTAATCTCGCCGACCTTCAACATCGGCGGCGACCGCGCGCGCGGTGTCGATTTGAGTTTGAACGCGACGACGAAAACCGGTATTGGGCAGCTCTCTGCGTCGCTTGAAGGCACCTACATCGACAGCTATCAGTCGCGCTTCAGCGTTGCCGATCCGTGGGTTGAGCTGGTCGGAAAATTCGGCGACACGACCAACGGCTTTAATCTGCATCTGCGCTGGAAACACACGCTGAGCTTCGGCTGGGCGAGCGGCGCGTGGTCGGCCAATCTGGCGCAGAAGTACTCGGCAGGCTACGACGCCGAGCGCGACGGATTCGGCTCCGGCGTGATTCCGCCGCAGGCACCGACCAAGGTCAAGTCCTACACGACCTACGACCTGAGTGCGACCTACACCGGTATCAAAAATCTCTCCCTGACCGGCGGGATCAAGAACCTGTTTGACAAAGAGCCCTCGTTCTCAGCGCACAACGTCGACAACGTCGCGGGTGCCGGTTGGGATGCACGGGTGGGCGACCCGCGCATGCGCTCGTTCTTCCTGCGCGCGAACTACAAGTTCAAATAACTTCCATCGCCGCTTTCGGGCATGGACGATGAAGGAGGCGTGGCGCAAGCCCGCCTCTTTTTTTTTTACGCATTGATTGGGAGGATCGTTCGACATGAACGCGATTCGTAGAGTGCGGCACCTGCAAATCTTGCGCGCGCTGCTGCTCGCGACTACCGCGACGCTCGCCTCGGCAAACCTCCATGCAGTAGAGCCGCGCGATCCAGGTGCCTCGCGAGCCGAGCGGATGGATCGCGAACTCTCGGCAATCATGGCACGCGCCGCGCTGCCCGGTCTCGCGGTGGTGGTAGTCGATGGGCAGCGGGTGACGTATCAGCGCGCGCTTGGCGTAACCGAGATTCGGCAAAACCAACCGGTGACCGTTCACACGCGTTTCAAAATCGGCTCGATTTCGAAGCCGATCAGCGCGCTTGCAATTGGGCTCTTGGTTCAGGATAGAAAGCTCGGCTGGGAGGATCGCCTCGTTGCGCATATTCCCGAGCTCGCTCACGCAAATCCACGCGTTGCTCGGCTCACGATTACGCAATTGCTCTCGCACACCACGGAGCTCAATCTCGATCTGCTTGAACCGCTACTTTGGCCGCAACCGAACACGTTTCACACGAGCGATTTGATCGCCGGTCTCGCGGCCCTGTCCGAGCGCGACATGAGCGCCGAAGCGTTTCGCTATAGCAATGTGAACTACGCGCTGGTGGGCGAGCTCGTGCGCCGCGCCAGCGGACGAAGCTACGGCAAGTTTGTCGAGCAGCGCATCTTCAAGCCACTTGGAATGAACTGCGCGGTCGGTGGCTTTGATCGCAGCGCTCCCGGCGGCCTCGCTCAACCGCACCTCATCAAATTCGGCGTTGCCGAGGCAATTCGCCGCGATCAAGGCATCGTGAACGAAGGGCTAGATGCAGCCGCTGGCGGTATCCGCTGCGACATCCGCGCGATGGCCAAGTGGTTGCGATTTCAACTCAATCCGCGCGACTCACGGCTGGCGGTCGATGGTGCGGTGTGGGACGCACTGCACACCGCGCTTGCATCGCCGCGACTCGCGTTTGATGCAAGTGCACGCCCACTGGTGATTGAGCGCTACGGTCGAGGCATACAAATCGTATCCGACGCAACAGGGTTGCGCTTCGATCACTATGGCGGTGTTGCAGGATCGATGGCGTACTTCGCGGTCTATCCCGGGCGAAACGCAGGCTTCGCCCTGCTGATGAACGCGAGCGCAGCAAGCGCGCGAACCGAGCTGATTGACCAACTGCACGCGTGGATGGCGAACCAGCCAGCGCCCGCCGCACCGCGACTGCCAGACACCGGGACGACCGTCGCTGGAGTCGGAACCCTGCTGCCGACGCGACCGCCGCTCGATGCCGCCGCAGAGCAATCGCTTCTTGGACACTACCGAGATCCCTGGTTCGGCGAAATGCGCATTTGCAAAACGAGCGGTCGCACCGAGATCACTTCGATGCGTTCGCCACGCTTTGTGGGCGATGTCGTGCAAACTGCGAAATCTCCGATTGCGGTGCTCTGGCGCGACCCCGCGATCGATTCCGATGCGGTCATTCGCACGCAAAGTTCGCGCGACGGCAAGATTGAGCGCTTCGTTCTCGATCCGCTAGACGTTTCCGATTTTGACTTCAGTGCGATGCGCTTCACGCGGGTCGGCGAGTGTGAAGCAAACAACTAATTCACGCATTGCCCAATAAAATAATGGATAGAAGACATTTCATAGGTAATACGACCAAGTTACTGGGCAGCGCTTACTTATTATTTCATTGGGCAAAACCTGCGAGTGCTGCTCCCACAGCGGCGTCACCGCGACGAGTCGCACCACCCGCGCATTCGTCTAAGACCGGGAGACAGGTTCTCGCGAGACGCGTGTTGATCCGACCGCAAAGGCTGCGTCGCGGCGACGTGGTGGCGCTCTTCGCGCCAGGCGGCGTGGTGACCGATGCGCAGATTGAACGATCGGTGGGTCATCTCGAATCGCTTGGCTTGACGGTGAAGCTCTCGCCGAACCTGCGCGACCGCTACGGCGGCTACGCCGGCCGCCCGCAGCCACGCGCAGACGACATGCACGCGCTCATGCGTGACCGCGAAGTCAAAGCGCTGTGGTCGATCCGCGGCGGCTCGGGAACCGCGCAGATCCTGCCGTTTCTCGACTACGAACTGATTCGCGCCAATCCGAAAATCATCATCGGGTTCTCCGACATCACAGCGCTTCTGAACGC
>JAAFJI010000196.1:2096-6675 GCA_013298045.1 Betaproteobacteria bacterium | reverse complement strand
GGAAACGAGAGCTTCGGCGCTACAAAAAAGGGGCTCCGCACGGCTCGTTAGGCGCGATCCTCCAACTATCTGCGGCATCGACATAAGACGTCAGACGTAGCCCGGATGCTCGCATCCGGGTTCCCGAAATCAATCGACGAAGTCATTCTTCTTCAACAAGATTCGGCTCCGCTGCCCAATTGATGGGAATAATTCCATCCCTCACGAACCGATGAAACGAAGAATGCGGCCAGTCGCGCGGCGCTTTTGCGTGACCGTGTTTTACCGGGTTGTAGTGGATGTAATTGACGTGATTTTCGAAATCGCGATCATCACGGATTGTGTGTTCCCAGTAGCGTGATTGCCAAGGCGAACTTTGCTGACTCCATGCGCCCGTCTCCCTGAGCCTTCGCGTGAACAGCGACTTAATCATTCGCCACCGCGTCGGATATTGAACGTCGTCTTCGGGAAGCGTCCAGAGGGCGTGCAAATGATCGGGCAACACGACAATCACATCGGTTCGCCAGGCGTGGAGCGCGTGTACTTGTTTCATCGAATCGCGAAGCCAGTCGACGTGTTCCACGAGCAACGCTTGTCGTCGGTCTCGCAGCGCGATGGTGAAAAAGTAAGTGGCACCAGGCACAAAGCTCCGGCGATAGAGAACCACAATTTGCCTTCGGCGTTTAGAGGGATCCGGATGCGAGCATCCGGGCTACGAGATCGCGCGATATCCAAGGGACGCAAGATGTTCACTCAAGTATCTCGGTGCTTTGAAACCGACCGCAATACGTCCCGCCACGAAAAGGAATACAGAGACGACGAGCGCCGGCGTATTCCCGATTGATCGTTCAACGAGCGCGTAAATCAAAACCGCACTAAAGCTAATCGCTGCATCGATTACGTAGAACCGTCCACCGATCGTGCGCATACCTTCCGAGAACGCCCACAAACTCCCAAGCAACGCAGCACCAACGGAGAATCGGGCTGGACATCTACGCATCGGTTGAATGGGATGTACGAACCGCGACACTTTTCCTCCCCGTAGCCCGGATGCTCGCATCCGGGTTCCCGTGATCCTTCGACGAAGTCATTTCACGAAGCCCTAGAGCGACTTCAACGCCTCACCTAACTTCGCGCCATCCGTCCCACCCGCCATCGCCATGTCAGGCCGCCCGCCGCCCTTGCCGCCAACAATCGCAGCAGCCTTACCCACGATATCTCCGGCCTTGAACTTGTCAACGAGATCGTTCGTCACGCCCACGCACAACGCAACTTTCCCATCGGGCGTTTTCGCGCCGAGCAAGATTACGCCACTGCCCATCTTGTTTTTGAGCTGATCGACCATTTCGCGCAGCGCTTTCGCATCTGCACCTTCGATCTCCGCGCTCAGGAATTTCACACCGTCTTTTTCTACGACTTTGCTCATGAGATCGCCACCGGCTGCTGCGGCGAGTTTGCTCTTGAGCGCGGCGAGTTCTTTCTCTAGCGCTTTGACGTTGTCTTGCATTTGCGCGATGCGCTTCGGCACGTCGTGCCATTGCGATTTCACGCTGGCGGCGACTTCGGCGAGCGTGTCGTTCATCTTGTTCACATACTCGTACGCGTTGTCGCCCGTGATCGCTTCGACACGGCGAATGCCTGCGGCAACGCCACTCTCGGAGGTGATCTTGAAGAAGCCGATGTCGCCCGTGTGGCCGACGTGCGTGCCGCCGCAAAGCTCTTTTGAGGAGCCGATCGAGAGCACGCGCACTTCGTCGCCGTACTTCTCGCCGAAGAGCATCATTGCGCCGCTGTTTTGCGCATCAGCAATCGCCATCACTTCGGCTTTCGTTCCAGTGTTCGCGAGAATTTCTTCGTTGACATAACGCTCGACGGCACGGATTTGTTCGTCCGTCATCGGCGTCGGTTGCACGAAGTCAAAACGCGTTTTCTCGGCGTCGACGAGCGAGCCTTTTTGTTGCACATGATCGCCGAGCACGGTGCGCAGTGCTTTGTGCATGATGTGCGTGACCGAGTGGTTGCGCGCGGTGCGGGCGCGCGTGAGCGCATCGACCTTGGCAGCGACCGTTTCGCCGAGCGTGAGGTCGCCCGAGATCACGCGCACGTGATGGCCGAATACGTCCGCTTGAATCTTCGTCACGTCATCGACGTGCACGAGCAATTCGCATTCGTCGCCTTCGTAAATCGTGCCGCGGTCGCCGACTTGTCCGCCGCTCTCTGCGTAGAACGGCGTGCGATCAAGCACGACCACGCCCGTATCGCCCGCCATGAGTTTCTTCACCGACACGCCGTCTTTGTAGAGCGCGAGAATTTTTGCGTCGTCCACGTGCAGCGTGCCGTAGCCTTTGAAATCGGTCTTCGCGCCCTCATACGTGAGTCCCGCTTCCATCTTGAATTTCGACGCAGCACGTGCGGTTTCGCGCTGTTTTTCCATTGCGGCGTTGAAACCTGCTTCGTCGACGGTGACGTTCCTTTCGCGGCACACATCAGCCGTTAAATCGAGCGGGAAACCGAACGTGTCGTGCAGTTTGAATGCAAGATCACCGTCGAGCGTTTTGGCACCGCTTGCGAGTGCTGTGTCCAAAATCTCCATGCCGTTCTCAAGCGTCTCGTAGAAGCGCGTTTCTTCGGTTTCGAGCACGTTCGCAACTTGCGTCGCTTTCTCGGCGATGATCGGATACGCCTTTCCCATCTCTTTCACGAGATCGGGCACAAGTTTGTAGAAGAACGGCGTTTTTTGACCGAGCTTGTAGCCGTGACGAATGGCGCGACGAATGATTCGACGCAATACGTATGCGGGACCAGCGCCGCCAGGAATCGTGCCGTCGGCAATCAAGAACGAGCATGCGCGAATGTGATCGGCGATGACCTTGAGCGAGTTGTGCGAGAGATCGAAGGTCTTCGTTTCGCGCGCTGCGGCTTTGATCAGGTTGTCGAACAAATCGATTTCGTAGTTCGAATGCACGTGTTGCAACACGGCAGCGAGGCGCTCCAAGCCCATACCCGTATCGACGCAAGGCTTCGGCAAGCGCGGCATGTCGCCATTCGGTTGCCGATCAAATTGCATGAACACGTTGTTCCAGATTTCGATGTAGCGATCGCCGTCTTGCTCAGGCGAACCCGGTGGGCCGCCCGCAACATCAGGGCCGTGGTCGTAGAAAATTTCGGAGCACGGGCCACAAGGGCCGATGTCGGCCATCTGCCAGAAATTGTCGGAGGCATAGCGCGCGCCTTTGTTGTCGCCGATGCGAACCACGCGCTCGGGCGGCAGGCCGATCACTTTTGTCCAGATGTCGTACGCCTCGTCGTCTTCGATGTAGACGGTTGCCCAGAGCTTGTCCTTCGGCAGTTTGTAAACCTCAGTCAACAATTCCCATGCGTATTTCAGCGCGTCTTCCTTGAAGTAGTCGCCAAACGAGAAATTGCCGAGCATTTCGAAAAACGTGTGATGGCGCGCGGTGAAGCCAACGTTTTCCAGATCGTTGTGTTTGCCGCCCGCGCGCAGGCAGCGCTGCGCAGAGGTCGCGCGCACGTAAGACCGCTTGTCTTTGCCGACGAACACGTCTTTGAACTGCACCATGCCCGAGTTCGTGAAGTAGAGCGTTGGGTCGTCCGCCGAAACCAGCAGGGAGCTCGATGCGACGCGCGTGTGGCCCTTCGATTCGAAGAACGACAAAAACTTTTCCCGGATTTCAGCGAGTTTCATGGTGCAAATGGCAAAGATGGAAACGCGACCGAAGGGTCGCGTGAATCCGTCAATTTTAAGGGGCGGACACCCTCCGCTGCATCAGCATGCTCAGGCGAACTTTGCATCGTCGGCTCGGCACAACACCACAGCACAATCTTACAAGATTTAAGCCATATTAATTAATGCGTACATGCACTTTTTCATACAAGTCGATCATTTCACCAGCGTCGCTTTGCTGCCTAAAAATTAAGGCACGCGGCGTTTTTTCTTCGATTCGTCGCAATTGGCTACGCCGAAGCGGAACTATTCGCTAACGTATGTGGAACCTTTGTAAGTTCCACAGCAACCCAACGCCCGTAACACCCCTTTATGCTCTCTATCTCGCCTCCCTC
Source organism: Betaproteobacteria bacterium (assembly GCA_013298045.1). Lineage (GTDB taxonomy): Bacteria > Pseudomonadota > Gammaproteobacteria > Burkholderiales > Casimicrobiaceae > Casimicrobium. The sequence continues at coordinate 2,616 of JAAFJI010000196.1, read as the reverse complement.
GCGCTGCGGCGCCTTGCGCACAAGCGTTGTCGCCGTTTCATCCGCCATCGTTTGCATACAAGCGATCGGCCAGACAAACAACGAACCCGCGACCGAAACACCAAACTCGCAGCGCTTGGAACGCGTCGAGCTAAGCGCACGCCCGCAAACAACGGTAGAACTGCGTCGTCAATCCACTGCGGCAAAACAGATTTACGACGAGGAAGAGATTCAGAAATTCGGTGACGTAAGCGTCGGTGACGTTATCAAGCGTCTGCCGGGCGTGAGCCTGAGCGGTGGCGGACCGGCGCTGCGTGGCCTGGGCAGCTATACACGCATCTTGCTCAATGGCGACCCGGCACCGCCGAACTTCGATCTGAGCAATTTGAATCCCTCGCAAGTGAAGCGCATCGAAGTGGCGCGCGCCGCCACCGCCGATCAAACGGCGGAAGCGATCGGCGGCACGATCAACATCATTTTGAAAGAGCCGCCGCGTTCGCGCACGCTCGAGGCACAGGCTCGTGTGAGCTACCAGTACGAC
>JAAFJI010000196.1:0-2086 GCA_013298045.1 Betaproteobacteria bacterium | reverse complement strand
CGGCGGGATTGAATCTCACCTGGCGCGAGCGCATTCAAGGAAGCACGGCGTTCAACCTGCCGTTTTCGTATTTTGAGTGGAACAATTTCAACGCGCAACGAACCACGACGACTGTCGCGAATCCAAACGTCCCGGCGTCCGTTGGCGCGCGGCTCAGCGAACAGCATCCTTACGGTCGCGGCTATAACTTGTCTCCTAGCTTCAACTGGAAGATCAACGAGGCGAGTTCGCTCAACACGCAAGCGTTCGTCACGCAAGGACGCTGGCACTGGAGCGATATTGCTACCGAGCGCCGCGTCGTTTCCGGCCAACCTGTTTTCTCAGACGATTTCCGAAATTTCGGCAACTGGCTCAATGCGCGCCTCGGCACGACGTACACCAACAATTTCGACGGTGAACAGCGTCTCGAGCTCAAAGCAAACTTGCAATACAACGAGAACGACTTCACCGCGCGCGCATTCCGTAGCGGCAGCGAGCGTCGCTTGACCGAAGGCGAGAACCGGAATCCGTCGTTCACGCAAAGCGGCCAGTATTCGCGCCTGATTGCCGATTCGCACACGATCACTGCGGGCTGGAATTTCGAGTGGCGCGATTGGATTGGTCGTTCGCGCACCACCGAACTTGGCGTTCCTTTGCTGCCGCTGTTCGAAGGTCAAGACGTTGAAGCGCGCGTATCGCGCTATGCGCTCTTCGTTCAGGACGAGTGGGAAGTTAGTAAGCGGCTCTCAGCCTATGCCGGTCTTCGCGGCGAGCGCATCGAAACGAAAAGCAAAACACTGGGCGAGACTGTGAATGCGGAGCCCGCCACCGTGATCACGCCGATGTTTCATCTGAAGTACAAGTTAGACGAGAAAGGCGAACACTTATTTCGCAGCAGTTTGACGAGCACATTCAAGGCACCTGAACCGACGCAACTGCTCGCGCGCCCACAAGTGTCGGCGCTTTATACCGATCTCACCAAACCAAACGATGCGCTATCGACAGACCGCATTGGGAATCCAACGCTAAAGCCTGAGCTTGCCACGGGATTTGATATCGCCTACGAGCGCTACTTCCCAGGCGGAGGCGTGGCGAGTGCGACCGTGTTCTATCGTCACGTCAAAGACTTGATCCGCAACCGCACGACACTCGAAAACACGTCATGGGCGGCTGTGGCGCGCTATGTGTCGCGCCCAGTGAACTTTGATTCGGCGGATACCTTTGGTTTGGAGCTCGAAGCGCGCGGACGCGCTGGCACGTTGTTGCCATTCGCGTTCAACGCAAAGACGCCGCTTGATCTGCGCGCTTCGCTTAACTTTTATGAATCGCGAGTGAAGGGCGTTCCGAGCCCGGATAACCGTCTTGATCGCCAGCAACCGTGGTCAGCCACCGTCGGGCTCGACTATGTGTTGAGCGGCGTCATCGCGGCACCGATCCGCTTGGGCGGCAGCGTTTCGTTCACACCCACGTACCGCACCCAACTCACGAACGAGCAAAGCATCGAATTCGCCCGGTCGCGCAGCATTGATCTGTACGCAAACGTGCCGATCAGCCCAACGATGTCGATTCGACTGATTGCAAACAACCTTGCGCCTGTTGCGAGCGAGAACACCACGGCGTTTGGCACTCAAAGCATCACGAGCACCGTAAGCAAGCCGCGCACGTGGTACGGGCTTATCTTGAGCATTAAAGTCTAGGCGAACGTTTGGGAAGGCCTAGCAAGTACGTGTGAACCCAGCAATCTGCGTTTAGGACAAACTGCGTAATAATTGAAAGGTGGATTCCTCCACCGATCCTTCTTCCAAACAAACGCCGTCGCCTTCCAACGAAGACTCGACGCGGCTTCCGCGCGATCTTTTCGTGATGGTGCTCTTGCTTATCATCGCGCACACGGCGTTCAACGGCATTCGCGTAACGACCTCGCTCGCGGCGATCAAAGCAGGCGGCGGCGCGCTCTGGGTCGGCATCTTGACAGCGATGTTCAATCTGATTCCCGCGTTCCTCGCGATTCGCGCGGGGCGCGCGGTGGATCGTTTGCCGCTGCGCAAGCCGCTCGTGTTCGGTTGTTTGCTGATGGTTGCGGGCGGTGCGCTGGCCGCATTCGAGC
>JAAFJI010000195.1 GCA_013298045.1 Betaproteobacteria bacterium | reverse complement strand
ACGAGCGGCAGCCGCCAGTGCAGCGCAAACCGTCTACGCGATTGAGCCGTTTACCGTCAATGCGACGCAGGCAAAACTCTCGCGTCGCGACGCAGCGCTGCCATCGCTTGAGCTTGGAAAGCTTTCAAACTTATCGCCCATTGAAATAGACGTTGTACAGAGAAAAATAAATATTCCGAAAATAACTTTGGAAGGTCTATCCGCGAATTTCGATAGGGCAAAAGGCGGCGAAGTTGTTTTTCCATTCGCGACACGGACCGGCGGGCGTTCCGCAGGAACACTGTCGACAGCGCCCACAGCTTCTGCGCCAATTGCGCCCTCGATCGCGGCCGCCACGCCGCCCACGACACCCGGATCGGCAGAGCGCTGGCAGGTGAGCGTCGGCGAACTCACGACCGTTGGCGCTGCGCTTGGCGTGCGCGACGCGAGCTTCGCGCAGCCGCAGCGCGCGTCGGCGAAGCTCACGCTCGGGCTCGCCCTCGAAGCGCAAATCGGTGACAGTGCCCGGTTTTCCTTGACCACGCTCGCGTCGCGACTCGATGAGCTCGCGGTGAGCGACGACTCAGAAGCGCCGTCGGGCTCACCCGTTGCGGTTCGATCACCCTGGCTCAGGATTGCGCAGATTCGAGCTGCGCCGTTTAGCTATGCAAGTGACGCAAAGGCGATCGAGCTACCGAAGATCGAGATCGTCTCGCCGCAGCTCGCGCTGAGCCTTGATAAAGACGGGCTGGATATCGCGAAGAAACTCGCCCCCGCCATCGCGACCACCGTTGGAGCCGGCGTCACACAAAGCGTCCCACTCAGCGGCACGAACGCGTCCCCCGTACCGCAATCAGTCACGCCACTGGCGCTGGCCGGGCTCGTGCTCACTGGCGGGCAGATCGCGCTCACTGATCAGACGCTGTCGCCACCGCTCACCCACACCCTTCAGGCCATTCGGATCGGCAGCGAACGGCTAGCCTTTCAGCCGCAGCTGCCGATCAACGCGACACTTGCCGCGACGCTCGCGAGTGGCGGCACGCTAAAGAGCACACTCACGTTTGACCAGAAGCGAGGGCTGGTACAGACAACTTTCGCCCTGGAAAACCTGGCGTTAACGCCATTTTCAGCCTATCTCAATGAAAATACAAAACTGAAGATTACTAAAGGCGAAGGCGGCGTCAGTGGGAAAATTCAATTCGTGACTTCTGATCGAGCGCTTAACGGCAGCGCCGAGCGGTTTCGCTTCGACGGTGCCGCCGCAGCGCGCGACATTGAGCTTACCGACGAGACGACCAACACGGCGTTTGCGCAGTGGGCCGCACTTTCGACCACCGACGCGAAAGTTGCCAGTGGCGGGCAGGGCATACAAATATCGCTTGCTGATTTACTGCTGGATCAGCCGCGCGGAAAAATCATCATTGGCGAGGATCGCAGCGTCAATTTGACGCGGATCGCCAAGGAGAACGCCGACGGCAGCGCGGTCGTGCAGGCGCAAACGCCGACGCAGCGCGCGCCCGCGCCACTCGATGCGGCAAACCAGGTGAGCGCGAGCGTCAGCCGCATTCAGGTGACTGGCGGCGACATCGAATTTGCAGACCTGTCGCTGCGTCCGCAGTTTGGCACTCGCATCTCCGATTTGTCCGGATTGATCGTCGGTCTCTCGACGGCGGCGGCTTCGCGCGCGGAAGTGGCATTGGAGGGCAAGGTCGATCAATTCGGACTCGCCCGACTGACTGGCACCATCGCGCCGTTCGGTGCGAGCGAGTTCACCGATCTGAAAGCGATTTTTCGCAATCTGGAAATGGCGAATCTGACGCCGTATTCCGGAAAGTTCGCCGGGCGCACGATCGAATCCGGCAAGCTCTCACTTGATCTCGACTACAAAATCGAGGCACGGAAACTCAAGGGCGAAAACCAGCTCATCATCGACAACATACGGCTGGGCGATCGGGTGGACAGCCCTGACGCGACCAGCTTGCCGCTCGATCTCGCCATCGCACTTCTGCGCGACAGCAACGGCATGATCGAGCTGGGCATCCCGGTACAAGGCTCGCTCGACGACCCACAATTTAGCTACGGGTCGCTGATCTGGAAGGCAATCGCCAATGTGCTTACCAAGATTGCGACGGCACCGTTTCGCGCGCTCGGCGCATTGCTCGGCGGCAACGGCGAAGCATTTGAGGCGGTGATTTTCGAGCCGGGCGAGGCGCGGCTTTTACCGCCGGAGCGCGAGAAGCTCGCGAAACTCACCGCAGCCCTGGAAAAGCGCCCGCAGTTAAAGCTCACGATCGAGCCGCGTTTCGACACCCAGGCCGATCGCGACGCCTTGGCCGACAACATTTTGAAGATCGAAATCGGCAAGCGCGCTGGGCTCAAACCGCCAGGACCGAACGAGCCGCTCATCATTTCGCTCACCGATCCGAAGGTGCAAGCCGCGTTGGACGAGCTCGCGCTCGCGGCGGGCGAGGACGCGGCGGCGCTGCGTGCGCGCTACCTGCCGCCGCCGGCGAACGCGATTGCTGGACTGATTCAAAACGCGCGCGAACGGGTCACCGAATCGGCGCGAACTGCGGCGGCCGAGGCGCGCGGTAAGTTCTATCCGGAACTCTACGCGCTGCTCAAGTCAAAGCAAAGCGTCCCGAGTTTTGCTTTCGAGGCGCTGGCGACGCTGCGCGGTCAAGCCATCGCCAATACGATCACCGGTGTCAGCAAATTCGATGCGACCCGCGTTAGTGTCGCCGCGCCCGCCGCTGCAAAAGCGGCGAAGGAAGGGCAGGTACCGACGCAGCTTGCCTTGTCGGTCAAATAGTTTGTCACGTTACTTGAGCACGAGGGATTGCTGCATGTCTACCCGCGAACCACTCATCGTCGACGCCACGCCCGAGCGCATGTCGCCGGACGAGCCGCGCGCCGCCCCGCGTGGCGAAGCGCGTTCGACCGGCGAGGCGAACGCGACGCCGAAGCGCGCGACCTGGAAAAGGGTGACAATCGGCGTGCTTGCCTTGCTCTATGTCCTTTCGCCGCTCGACCTGGTGCCCGACTGGTTTCCTGTCATCGGATGGCTAGACGACTTGGGCGTGCTCGCGTGGGCGGCGCGCCAGGTGTTTTTCAAGAAATAGCGGCGTTGCCTTGGGCGATTCAGCCCGGTCGCATTCCGGTCGAGGTTCTGGACATTTACGGTAATGCTTTGTCGCGCATTGCCCTGTGAAATAACGCTGACGTTCAAATTAGTTGATATAGAAATAATGTATCTAATTCGCTGGCACGCCATATTTTTATCGGCAGAAAGCGAAGAAGCTGATCTATAGTCGTCGCGTTTCGCCGTTTTTGAAAACTGCAAACCGCGACGTTTCGACGCCTTGCCGGGCGAGCGCTTCGCCGAGATGTTTTGGCGGCAGATCGAGCGCCTCATCGGTCAACATCCACGCGCCCCAATGCACCGCGAGCGCCTGTTTCGCTCCCAAGTCTTTCATGATTTGCACGCTCTCATCCGGGTTGACGTGTTGTGCTTTCATGAACCAGCGAGGTTCGTACGCGCCAATGGGAATCGCCGCCCAGTCGAAACCGCCTGCGAACTTGGTCCCAATGTCCTTGAAATCCTGCGAATAGCCGGTGTCGCCGGTATAGATGAAACGCCAGGGTTCGGCTCGCTCGCCAGGGGCGGTGGCGCGCGGGGCTTCGACCACAACACCACCCCAAAGCGACCGATTGGTGTCGACGAGGCTTCGTTTGCTCCAGTGCTGCGCGGGTACGAAGTGAAATTTGAGACCAGCCAGATCGGTGCTGTCCCACCAATCCAGCTCGCGTACATTGCCGACGCCCTCGGCTTCGAACCATGCTTTGAGGCCGAGCGGCACGACGTAGGTCGCCTTTGGAAAGCGCTTTCGGAAATCACGAATCGTGTTCAGGTCGAGATGATCGTAATGATTGTGCGACACGAAAACGACGTCGATCTCCGGCAATTCGTCGGGCGTCATCATGAACGGCACATGACGTTCTGGTCCCGCGAATTGCACCGGTGCCGTTCGCTTCGAAAAAATCGGATCGGTGATGATGTTCACGCCGTTCGTTTGCAAAAGCACGGTTGCGTGACCGAGCCAGGTCATCGTGCGCTCGCTGCGGTTTTTCTTCAAAAACTCAACGTCCGGTTTCACACTCGGCAGCACGCTTGCCCAGCCGCCGGGCGGAGCGCTCGCAACGGTGTTTTGGGTGAGCCGATCCCATCGCCACTTCCAGAAACTGCCGCCACTTTCGTGCGGATAATTGTTGCGGAAGCCGTTCGGGGTGTGATGTTTTTTCGCGGGGTCGTAGTTCAAGTTGGTACTTTGGGTAAGAAGTGCCGCGCAGCCGACCAAAGTCGCAATCGCAAACAGAACAAGCAAGGCGCGCAGCGTTTTCATCGGCGAATACTAACGCGGCAGTCGCAAGAAGAGACAATCGACATCGTCGCGTTGACGCAGCACGAAACCGGCGCGCTCATAGAAGCCAATCGCGTCGCTCTCAGCTAACACGATCACGTGGATCGGCAGGCGTTTGGCGTCGGCCTCGTCGCAGAGCGCACGTAGGACTTCGGAGCCGATACCTTGACCGTGCGCGCGGCGATAGAGGTAGAGGTTTTCAAGCACGACACGATCGTCGAAATGCTTCACCACGATCACGCCGACACGCTCGCTGTTCCAGCGCAAATGTCGTGAGTTTGGCGGATCGAAATGCTTGATGAACCGTTCGCGCGCGCGCGTTGGGTCAAAACGACCCAGGCGGGCGAGGCTTTCTTGCATGGCCTCTACGCGAAGATCCGCAAGCGCATCAAGGTCGGACGCGGCGACGGGTTCGTAAGTCAGCATCGTCTGATGACGGGCGCGCGGCTCGGACGGTATTACGCGAGCGCGGCTTTTACTTTCGCCGATACTGCGGTCATGTCGGCTTTACCAGCGAGTTTTGGCTTCACAATCGCCATGACTTTACCCATCGCGGCATTGCCGGAAACGCCGGTGGCGGCGACCTCGGTGACGGCGGCTTGGACGACGGCCTCGATTTCAGCATCACTCATTTGCGCGGGCATGTAGACCGCAAGCACTTTGAGCTCTGCTTCTTCTTTTGCGACCAGATCCGCACGATTGCCTGCGGTGAATTGCGCAATCGATTCTTTGCGTTGCTTCATGGCTTTTTCAACAATGGCGACCACGTCGGCGTCGGTGAGCACGATTCGCTCATCGACTTCGCGCTGCTTCATCGCGGCGAGCAGCATGCGAATGGTGCCAAGGCGCTCGGAATCGCCCGCTTTCATCGCAGTTTTCATGTCGGCGGTGATGGTGTCTTTCAAACTCATGTTTAACCTCTTTTTGGAGACCGATTTGCGCGAAGAAATCGGGGATGACTGTGCCAAACTCAAGGCACCGCGTTGCGCTGACGGATCTTCGCTGCGCCAAGCAACCCGCAGCTGGGACGACCAAGCAAGCGCCTCGACGCCGAAGAAACAAAAACGGCTCCAAAAGGAGCCGCTTCTCACGCCTACTCAGCGAACCGTTTGACCCGAAGTCAGGCTTCGGCGGTCAAACTTTCTTAGTAAAGCTTCGGTGGTAGCTGCATGCTGCGGATGCGCTTGTAATGGCGCTTGCAGGCAGCGGCGTGTTTGCGCTTGCGCTCGGTGGTTGGCTTTTCATAAGCTTCACGGGCGCGCAGCTCGGTCAAGAGACCGGTTTTTTCAATGGCGCGCTTGAAGCGACGCATTGCTGCTTCGAAGGGTTCGTTTTCGCGGACTTTGATGATCATGGAATTGGTGTGCCTTGCGGTAATGCGTGCGCCGCTGTTTGAGCACACGTTTTTGCTGAGTAGCCCGATAATATAGCCCGAAATGGACGTTTGCTCAAGCCCCTCGCCGCCAAAACCTCGTCGATTAGTGCTCGGCATCGAGTCCTCCTGCGACGAAACCGGGGTCGCGCTGTTTGATGCGACGACCGGTCAAATCGTCGCCGAGGCGCTCCATTCTCAGATTGCGCTACACGCACCGTATGGCGGTGTCGTGCCCGAACTCGCCAGCCGAGATCACATCAAATATGGCTTGAGTCTGGTTGATGAGGTGCTTCGAAAGGCAAAAATTACGGGTGATTGCGTCGAAGCGGTCGCTTACACCCAAGGCCCGGGTCTGGCCGGAGCACTGCTCGTCGGGGCGCAACTTGCAGCGGCGCTTGCCTACGCCTGGGGCAAGCCGACCATTGCAGTTCACCATATGGAAGGGCACCTGCTTTCGCCGCTTTTGGCGGATCGCGCGCCCAGTTTCCCGTTTCTGGCATTGCTGGTCTCGGGCGGCCACACGATGCTGATGATGGTGGAACAGCTCGGTCGTTATACGCCGCTTGGAGAAACGATTGATGACGCTGCGGGAGAGGCTTTCGACAAGAGCGCAAAACTGCTTGGATTGGCTTATCCGGGCGGGCCTTTGCTTGCAAAGCTTGCGGAAACTGGTGATGCGAGTGCGTTTTCGATTCCGCGGCCGCTGTTGCACTCCGGCGATCTGAATTTCAGCTTTGCCGGACTCAAGACGGCGGTCGCCAACGAAGTGCGCCGGCTCACCGGCACTGCACTGCCCGCGCGCGGTGCGGTGTCGTCGCCGCAACCGGTATTACCAGAGATCAGTCCACACCGCGCCGACTTGGCAGCGAGCGTTGAAGCCGCCACCGTTGATTGCCTGGTTGCGAAAT